>NZ_JACMZT010000007.1:0-216570 GCF_017349615.1 Pseudomonas sp. GW531-T4 | reverse complement strand
AATCTCAAAAAATCGACAGATCCAGCGGCCTGATCGCCCCCATCCAGACCGCATGCTCAGTGTGATCCTTCAGGTCGTCCCCGGTATCCGGGTGCAGAAACACCACCAGCCCGTTGCGATTGAGCGCCAGCCACGGCAGCACCTCCCCCAGGTACTGCGGTTCGAACGCCAGCTGGCAGCTCCAGTCCGGATGCGGGCCGACCGGCCGTTCATGCACCCGGCCCATCTTCAATGGAAACAATTGCGCCGCCTGCTCACACAAGGCCCGCGCCTGGTCGATGGTGCTGGCGTCGAAATAGACGTGGGCGTGATAGCCCTTGATGCGTTGCATGGAACCTCTCATGACAAAGTCGAACCCTGGCGACAGCCCACAGGTCATAACCTTACCAGTGTAAAGAAACGAGCCGCGCCATGAAAAATGCCGAAACCCCGGTGGTCAAACTGGTGCTCTACGGTGCCATGAGCAGCCTGGGCAGCGCGCTGATGGCGGAGTTCCTGCGGCGCCAGCATGAAGTCATCGCCATCCTCGACGACCTGACGGCCCTCGAGCCCCTTCCCGGCTTGCGCACCAAATGCGGTGACCTGTTCGATGCCGTGCGGGTCAGGCAAAGCGTGGCCGGAGGCGACGTGGTGGTCTGCCTGCTGAATGCCCCGGGGCTGCCCATGGGCCTCGAACAACAGGAAAACCTGCTGCTCGAACCCCGGGAACAAGTCCAGGCAGTCGAAGCGCTGATCGCCGGCATGCAGGCCGCAGGCGTCCGACGCCTGTTTCTGGTGGGGAATTTCGAGGTGCTGGACCAGCCGGAGATGGAGGGTTATCCACACCGTCAGACGGCCGAGACCATCCTCGACGCGCTGCAAGGCAGCAGCTTGCGCTGGACCCTGGTGAATGCGCCGCAAAGCGTACCCGGGCTGACCCTGGAACACTTCAGCCAGCCCGCCGGCAGCCTCCCGCCGAAGCTGGACGAGCCAGTGCGGCGACTGGCGCGGGTGGCTGCCGGCATCGCCGACGAACAGCAGCTGAACCTGCATGTGGGCGAGCATGTGAACTTCGTGTGTTGAATCCTTATCGCGAGCAAGCTCGCTCCTACAGAAGGTTATGCGATCCCATGTAGGAGCAAGCTTGCTCGCGATGGCTTGCGCTCCAACCCCAAACCTCAGATGGCAATCGAAGGCAGGCCCAGCCCGGTCAGGGATTGCGGGCTGTCGGCCTGCTCGGCCATCAGCCAGTCGAAAAACCGCTGGATCAGCGCCCCCCGGCGTTTGCGCTGGGGCAGGACCACGTAATAGCCGTAGCGGGAAACCAGCGTTTCGCTGATCGGCCGGCACAACAGACCTTGCGCCAGCAAGTTATCCACAAGGTGGCGCCAGCCGATGCCCACGCCCTGGCCACCGATCGCCGCCTGGATCAACAGGGTGTAGTTGTCGAAACGCAGCTGCCCCGGCGCCGGCGGGGTGGTGATCCCCAACTCGCGGAACACACCGCTCCAGTCGAACCAGTGGCTGCTGTTTTCGCCCTTCAGGTGCAGCAGCGGGAACTCCAGCAGCGACTGGGCGCCGAGGGGCAGTGGCCGTTCCTTGAGCAGCAGTGGGCTGCACACCGGAAACACCTCTTCATTGAACAGCCAATGGCTTTCCCCCTGCTTGAAACGGCCATCGCCAAACAGCACCGCCACGTCGATATCGCTGCGCAGCATGTTGTGGCTGCGCTCGCTGGTGACCAGGCTCACGTCCACCTGTGGATTGGCGGCGTGGAAACGGTGCAGGCGCGGCATCAGCCAGTAGGCGGCAAAGGCGAAGTCGGTGGCCACCTGCAGCACCTCATGCTGATGCTGGGCGGTGATGGCGCTCAGGCCGTTGTCGATGCTCTGCAAGCCGGCCTGCACCTGTTCGAACAACTGGCTGCCGGCCTCGGTCAGTTCGATGCCACGGTAGATGCGGTCGAACAGCCGGGTGCCGAGCTGCTCCTCCAACCGCTTGATCTGCTGGCTGATGGCCGGTTGGGTGGTGCCCAGCTCCACTGCCGCGGCGGTAAAGCTGCGCTGGCGCGCCGCCGCCTCGAATACGCGGAACAGGTCCAGGGACAGGTCGCCGAGCGCTTCATACATAAGCTGTACTTATCCTAGTCATTGCCGCACATGGGCTTTACCGCAAAAGCCACGGGTTACATGCTCGATCGCAGCACTTTCGCATAACTGCTCACTATGGAATGCCGCGAATACATGAAGCGCAAGAACATTCTTTTCATCATGGCCGATCAGATGGCCGCGCCAATGTTGCCGTTCTACGGTCCATCGCCCATCAAGCTGCCGCACCTGAGCCGTCTCGCCACGCAAGGCGTGGTGTTCGACGCCGCCTACTGCAACAGCCCGCTGTGCGCGCCCTCGCGTTTCACCCTGGTCAGCGGCCAGTTGCCGAGCAAGATCGGCGCCTATGACAACGCCGCCGACTTCCCCGCCGATGTCCCGACCTACGCCCATTACCTGCGCCGCCTGGGCTACCGCACTGCGCTGTCGGGCAAGATGCATTTCTGCGGCCCGGACCAGTTGCACGGTTATGAAGAACGCCTGACCAGCGATATCTACCCGGCCGACTATGGCTGGGCGGTGAACTGGGACGAGCCGGACGTACGCCCGAGCTGGTACCACAACATGTCCTCGGTGCTGCAGGCCGGGCCATGCGTGCGCACCAACCAGCTGGATTTCGACGAAGAGGTGGTGTTCAAGGCCCGCCAGTACCTGTTCGATCACGTTCGCGAAGACGGCGACCAGCCGTTCTGCCTGACCGTGTCGATGACCCACCCGCACGACCCGTACACCATTCCCAAGGCCTTCTGGGACCTGTACCGCGACGAGGATATTCCGCTGCCGCAGACCCCGGCCCAGGACACGCTCGACCCGCATTCCCAGCGCCTGCTCAAGGTCTACGACCTGTGGGACAAGCCGCTGCCTGTGGATAAGATTAGCGACGCGCGGCGCGCCTATTTCGGCGCGTGCAGCTATATCGACAGCAACGTCGGCAAACTCCTGGAAACCCTGGAGGAAACCGGGCTGATCGACGACACCATCATCGTTTTCTCCGGCGACCACGGCGACATGCTCGGCGAGCGCGGCCTCTGGTACAAAATGCACTGGTTCGAAATGGCCGCGCGGGTGCCGCTGCTGATCAGCGCGCCGGGGCAGTTCGCCGCTGGCCGGGTGGGCCAGGCGGTCTCGACCGCCGACCTGCTGCCGACCCTGGTGGAACTGGCCGGTGGCCAACTGCAAGCGGATCTGCCGCTGGATGGCCGCTCCCTGGTGCCGCACCTGCAAGGGCAGGGCGGGCATGACGAAGTCTTCGGCGAATACATGGCCGAAGGCACTATCGGCCCGCTGATGATGATTCGTCGCGGCCGCTACAAGTTCATCTACAGCGAAGACGACCCGTGCCTGCTGTTCGATGTGGCCAACGATCCGCGCGAGCAGGAAGAACTCAGCCAATCACCGCAACATCGCCCGCTATTCGAGGGTTTTCTCCGCGAAGCCCGGGCCAAATGGGATATCCCGCACATTCATCAACAGGTACTCGCCAGCCAGCGCCGCCGTCGCTTCGTCGCCGATGCGCTGAGCCTGGGCAAGCTGAAGAGCTGGGACCACCAGCCATTGGTCGACGCCAGCCAGCAATACATGCGCAACCACATCGATCTCGACGATCTGGAGCGCAAGGCTCGTTATCCACAACCCTGCCAAAACCAATAACGTAAGGGGAAGAGCATGCAAAGGTTATCCACAGCAGTGACGGCTGCGCTTCTGGCGCTGGGCAGTGCTTCGATCCCGGCCCTGGCCTGGGCCGAACAGGGGTGCGAGACGGTGAAGATGGCCGACCCGGGCTGGAGCGACATCGCCGCCACCAACGCCATCGCCGGTTTCCTGCTGGACGGCATGGGCTACAAGGCCAAGGTCGATACCCTGGCGGTGCCGATCACCTTCGGCGGGCTCAAGGACGGCCAGGTGGATGTGTTCCTGGGCAACTGGATGCCGGCGCAGCAGGGCTTCTACGACAAGTTCGTGGCCAATGGCGATGTCACCCAGCTGGCGAAGAACCTGGACGGCACCGAGTTCACCCTGGCGGTGCCGGATTACGTCTGGGACGCCGGCGTGCATGACTTCAACGACCTGAACAAATACGCCGAGCTACACCCAAAAGAAGTCGACAAAAAGCTCTACGGCATCGGCTCCGGGGCCCCAGCCAACCTGTCGTTGCAGGAGATCATCAAGAAGAACGACTTCGACCTCGGCCAGTGGAAGCTGATCGAGTCCAGCGAGCAGGCGATGCTCGCCGAAGTCTCGCGGGCGGTGAAAAGGCAGAAGTTCGTCACCTTCCTCGGCTGGACCCCGCACCCGATGAACGTGCAGTTGAAAATGCGCTACCTCAAGGGTGGCGAGAAGTACTTCGGCGACACCGGCAGCGTCTACACCCTGACCCGCAAGGGTTATGCACAGGCCTGCCCGAACGTCGGCAAGCTGCTGAGCAACCTGAGCTTCACCCAGGACATGGAGAACAGCATCATGGCCGAGGTGGCCAACAAGAAGGTCAGCAACCTGGATGCCGCCAAGGCCTGGATCAAGGCCAACCCGGCGGTGCTGGACAAGTGGCTGGACGGGGTGAAGACCCTCGATGGCAAGGATGCGCTGCCGGCGGTGCAGGCCAAACTCTAACGCCCGTCGTAGGAGCGAGGCTTGCCCGCGATACGGGCGACACGGTCCTGCAGATGGACCCTGTGTGCAGGTTTTGGGGCTACTGCGTAGCCCATCGCGGGCAAGCCTCGCTCCTACAGGCAACCCTGGCGGAATGGGGTAAGCCTTCCGGCAATGCTTTACCCTGACGCCCCTGAACACCTTCACCCGCGAGGACCCATGGCCTGGCCCAATCGCCATTCACTCTTGCCCTTCCTGAGCTGGCTGCCCCGGCAGACCCGCGCCAGCGTCGGGCGCGACCTGCTGGTGGGCCTGAGCGGCGCCATCCTCGCCCTGCCGCAATCCATCGCCTATGCGCTGATCGCCGGCCTGCCACCGGAATACGGCCTGTATGCCGCCGTCGTCCCGGTGCTGATCGCCTGCCTCTGGGGTTCTTCCTGGCACCTGATCTGTGGCCCGACTGCGGCGATTTCCATCGTCCTCTACGCCAGCGTCAGCCCCCTGGCGGTGCCGGCATCCCAGGACTACATCACCCTGATCCTGCTGCTGACCCTGCTCGCTGGCGTATTCCAGTGGCTATTGGGGCTGTTGCGCTTCGGCGCGCTGGTGAACTTCGTGTCCCACTCGGTGGTGCTCGGCTTCACCCTCGGCGCCGCTGTGGTGATCGCCCTGGGGCAGCTGCCCAACCTGCTGGGCCTGGACTTGCCGAGCGAAGCCACCGCGCTGAACAGCCTGACCTCGCTGTTCGCCCATCTCGATGCTGTGGATAACCCCTCGCTGATCCTCGGCCTGGGCACGCTGATCGTCGGCCTGGCCCTGAAACTGCTGGTGCCGCGCTGGCCCTCGCTGCTGATCAGCCTGATCCTCAGCGCTCTGGTGGTATGGCTGTGGCCGGCGCTGTTCGGCCAGGTGAAGCTGGTCAGCGCCTTTACCGGGCGGCTGCCGCCGTTCAGCCCGCTGCCGCTGGACCTGGACATGATCCTGCGCCTGCTGCCCAGCGCCGTGGCGGTGGGCATGCTGGGGCTGGTGACCAGCCTGTCGATCGCCCGCTCGCTGTCGGCGCGCTCCGAGCAGTTGCTCGATGCCAACCAGGAAGTCCGCGCCCAGGGCCTGTCGAACATCGTCGGCGCGTTCTTCTCCGGCTATCTGTCTTCCGGTTCCTTTACCCGTTCCGGCCTGAGCTACGAAGCTGGTGCCTGTTCGCCGCTGGCGGGGGTGTTCTCGGCGTTGTGGGTGGCCTTGTTCGCCGTGGCCGGCGCGGCGCTGATCGCCCATATCCCGATCCCGGCCATGGCCGGGAGCATCCTGCTGATTTGCTGGGGATTGGTGGACCATCGCGGCATTCGCGCGCTGTTCCGGGTCAGCCGCGCCGAGTTCGCGGTGATGAGCCTGACCTGTGTCGCCACCTTGCTCCTGGAATTGCAGACGGCGATCTATGCCGGGGTCCTGGCATCGCTGTTCTTCTACCTCAAGCGCACCTCGCAACCGCGCGTGCAGCATGGGCGCGAAGGCGACGAGGACATCCTGCGGGTCGGCGGCTCGATCTTTTTCGGCGCCAGCCATTACCTGCAAGTGCGCATGCAGCGCTGCCATGCGCCGCGCCTGGTGATCGACGCCCGGCAGATCAACTTCATCGACTATTCCGGGGTGGCCATGCTGCACCAGGAAGCCCGCCGCCTGCTGCGGCAGAACCGCAGCCTGACCCTGCGCCACGCGCGGGCCTCGGTGATCGAAGAGTTGAGAAAGCTCGAAGGCGCGGAGAGATGCCCGATCCGGTTTGAGGATTGAACCCGGCTATGTAGGAGCGAGCTTGCTCGCGATGAACGTCGACGATAATACGGCGTGGCTGTCGCACCGCCGCTTCGCGGCTATCGCGAGCAAGCTCGCTCCTACAATAGAAAGAGGGGCGCGGGGTCAGAGCCCCAGCTGGCGCCGCAGCTCCGCCAGCACCGGCGCGGTGTCCGGACGCACGCCGCGCCACAGGAAGAAGGCTTCCGCCGCCTGTTCGGCGAGCATGCCCAGGCCATCCATGGAAATCGCCGCGCCGTATTGGCTGGCCCAGCGACAGAAGGCGGTCGGCTCCTTGCCATACATCATGTCATAGCACACCGTCTTGCCCGGCTCGATCAGGCTGGCGGCGATCGGCGGCACGTCGCCGGTGAGGCTGGCCGAGGTGGCGTTGATGATCAGGTCCACCGGCTCGCGCAACCAGTCGAAACCGCTGGCGGACACCGGCCCCAGGTCGCTGAACAGCTCGGCCAGCAGCTCGGCCTTTTCCACCGTGCGGTTGGCGATGATCACCGACGCCGGCTGCTCCGCCAGCAGCGGCTCCAGCGCGCCACGCACCGCGCCACCGGCCCCCAGCAGCAGAATGCGCTTGCCCTTGAGGCTGAAGCCGGCGTTGACCGTCAGGTCACGCACCAGGCCGGCGCCGTCGGTGTTGTCGCCCAACAGGCTGCCATCGGCGAGTTTGCTCAAGGTGTTCACCGCGCCGGCGCGCTGGGCGCGGGCGGTCAGGCTGTCGGCCAGGCGGTAGGCGTCTTCCTTGAACGGCACCGTGACGTTGGCGCCACGCCCGTCCACGAAGAACCCGCGGGCACAGCCGGCGAAATCGTCGAGGGGCGCCAGCAGAGTGGTGTAGACCAGCCGCTGCGCCGTCTGCTCGGCGAACAGCCGATGAATCAGCGGCGACTTGCTGTGGCCGATCGGGTTACCAAAAACGACGTACTGATCCATCCAATAAAACCCTCATGCACATCCCTGTAAGGAACCAGCTTGCTGGCGACAGGGACGCTGCGCTGTTCTGTTCAATCGCATTATCGTCCAGCGCCGGCCAGCCGGCTGCAACGCTTTACGCAGAGCCCGCCAGCCAGTCGCGGTCCTGCAGGAAATATTCGGTCAGGCGCGCTTCTTCGCTGCCCGGCTCGGCTTTCCAGTCATAGCCCCAGCGCACCTGCGGCGGCAGGGACATGAGGATCGACTCGGTACGCCCGCCCGATTGCAGGCCGAACAGGGTGCCGCGGTCGTAGACCAGGTTGAACTCGACATAGCGGCCGCGACGGTACTCCTGGAACTCGCGCTGCTTCTCGGTATAGCCCAGGGCCTTGCGGCGCTGGACGATCGGCAGGTAGGCCTCGAGGTAGGCGTCGCCGATGGCGCGCATGAAGGCGAAGCTGGTGTCGAAGTCCCACTCGTTGAGGTCGTCGAAGAACAGGCCGCCGATGCCACGTGGTTCATTGCGATGCTTGATGTGGAAGTAGCTGTCGCACCAGGCCTTGTAGCGCGGGTAGACGTCCGGGCCGAACGGAGCACAGGCCTTTTCGGCGACGCGGTGCCAGTGCACACAGTCCTCTTCGTTGGCGTAGTAGGGGGTCAGGTCGAAACCGCCGCCGAACCACCAGACCGGCTCTTCGCCTGCTTTTTCGGCGATGAAGAACCTTACGTTGGCGTGGGAAGTCGGCACATGGGGGTTGTGCGGGTGGATCACCAGCGACACGCCCAGCGCCTCGAATCCACGGCCGGCCAGTTCGGGCCGGTGGGCGCTGGCGGACGGCGGCAAGCCGCTGCCGAACACGTGGGAAAAGTTGACGCCGCCTTTCTCGATCACCGTACCGTCGGCAATCACCCGGGTGCGCCCGCCACCGCCGGCCGGTCGGGTCCAGGCGTCTTCGACGAAGCGCGTACCGCCGTCTTCGGCTTCCAGGGCAGCGCAAATGCGGTCTTGCAGGTCGAGCAGGTAGGCTTTTACGGCCTCGGTGCGGGTAGTCATGGCATCACCTTGAATCGGGCAAAGCTACGCGGCGCCAGGGATACAGCAGGGGGCCTGCGCAAATGGGCGCGTAGCATAACACTGCGTGGGGGCCGGTCGCAGTTGACGGCGGTCAAGCATAGGAGTCCGATAAGGCACTTTCGCGACACGACCGAGGAGAGAGTGCAGATGGCCAAACGTATCCAGTTCCGGGCCCATGGCGGCCCGGAAGTACTCGAGTATGTGGATTACCAACCCGCAGAACCGGGCCCGCAACAGGTCCGCGTGAGCAACAAGGCCATCGGCCTGAATTTCATCGACACCTACTACCGCAGCGGTCTCTACGCGCCACCGGCCTTGCCATCGGGCCTGGGTGCCGAAGGGGCCGGGGTGGTCGAGGCGGTGGGCAGCGCCGTGACCCGCTTCAAGGTCGGCGATCGCGTGGCTTATGGCAGCGGTCCGCTGGGTGCCTACAGCGAGCTGCATGTACTGCCCGCGGACAATCTGGTGCACCTGCCGGACAGCATCAGCTTCGAACAGGCGGCCGGGGTGATGCTCAAGGGCCTGACCGTGCAGTACCTGCTGCGCCAGACCTACGAGCTCAAGGGCGGTGAAACCGTGCTGTTCCACGCGGCCGCCGGCGGTGTCGGGCTGCTCGCCTGCCAGTGGGCCAAGGCCCTGGGGGTGAAGCTGATCGGTACTGTCAGCTCGCCGGAAAAAGCCGCGCTGGCGAAATCCCTCGGCGCCTGGGAAACCATCGACTACAGCCATGAAGACGTGGCCAAGCGCGTACTGGAGCTGACCGACGGCAAGAAATGCCCGGTGGTCTACGACGGCGTGGGCAAGGACACCTGGCTGACCTCGCTGGACTGCCTGCAGCCACGGGGCCTGATGGTCAGCTTCGGCAACGCCTCGGGCGCGGTGGAGGGGGTCAACCTGGGCATCCTGGCGGCCAAGGGCTCGCTGTATGTCACCCGTCCGACCCTGGGCACCTACGCCAACAATGCCGAGAACCTGCAGGCCATGGCCGACGATCTGTTCGGCATGATTACCAGCGGCAAGCTGAAGATCGAGATCGGCCAGCGTTATCCACTGGCGGACGCGGCGAAGGCGCAGACCGAACTGTCGGCGCGGCGCACCACGGGTTCGACCATTCTGCTGCCTTGAAATGCATCGCGGGCGGCGATCCGACTTGCCCGCGATAAACGATGACGCGGTGTCAGGCCGAACGCACGATCTTGCCGGTCACCAGGTCGCGGATCAGGCTCGGGTTCTTGCGCCCGCCCAGGCTGCCGCCCAGGACCATGTCCAGCTGCCCGCGGAAATACTGCTCGACGCGAATCCGCGTGCGGGCGGCCGGGCGCCCCTGGGGATTGGCCGAGGTGGAAATCAGCGGCCCCACCAGCGCACATAACTCGCGCACCAGTGGATGATCGCTGACCCGCAAGGCCACGGTGTCGTGGACCCCGGTGACCCATTCCGGCAACAGATTCTGATGGGGTACCAGCCAGGTGTTCGGGCCTGGCCAGGTGCTGGCCATGCGATCGAGCCATTCCTGGGGGAAATCCTCGAAGAGGAAATCGAACTGGCGGATGTTGTCGGCGATCAGGATCAGGCCCTTGTCCACGGAGCGCGACTTGATGGCCAGCAACCGGTCCACCGCCTCTTCGTTCCACGGGTCGCACCCCAACCCCCAGACTGCTTCGGTTGGGTAGGCAATCACCGCCCCTGCGCGAATTTCTCGTGCGGCTTGTTGCACACGCCAACTGCTGACCATTGCTGACTCTCCGGATTAAGGCTGTGCGCAGTTTACCGATCCTGCTTATAAAGCCTAGCCTTTTGCCCGGGCATACCAGCAGCCTGCTTCACATACCGCATGGCCCTCCAGCTCCAGCTCCGTAAGCGCCGCCAGCACCCTGGACAGGCTCCAGCCACTGGCCTGCACCAGGCCCTCGCTGGTCTGCGGCGCAGCATGCAACAGCGCCAGCAACGGGTGAGCGGGCGCGACTGGTGGCGGGGCTGGGGATAACGGCAGTCGTTGCCAGCCACGCAGGGCTTCGAGGATATGTTCGATGGTTTCCACCAGCACCGCGCCATCACGAATCAGCTGATGACAGCCCCGGGCCCCGGGGTGATGGATCGACCCGGGTATCGCATACACCTCGCGGCCCTGCTCGGCGGCGAGCCGGGCGGTGATCAGCGAACCGCTGGCGACGCTGGCCTCCACCACCAGCACGCCAAGGGACAAGCCGCTGATGATCCGGTTGCGCCGGGGAAAGTGGCTGGCGTGGGGGCCGGTCTCCAGCGGGAACTCGGAAACCAGCGCGCTGCCCTGGGCGATCATGGCGTCGGCCAGGCGTCGATTGCGCTGTGGATAAAATTTTTCCAGGCCGGTGCCGAGCACGCCGACGGTCTGCCCGCCGACCTCCAGGGCGGCCTGGTGCGCCGCGCCATCGATCCCCAGCGCCAGGCCGCTGGTGATGACAAAACCGGCCGCGGCCAGGCTACGGGAAAAGGCCGCGGCGGTGTCCATTCCTGGCCTCGAAGCGCGACGACTGCCAACCACCGCCAACTGCGGTTTTTCCAGGATCCGCGGATCGCCAGCGACAAACAGCAGCGGCGGCGCATCGGCAATTTCATTCAGCAGCGGCGGGTAGTCAGGCTGGTCCCACATCAGTAAATGCTGGCCCGGACGCTCCAGCCAGGCCAATGCACGGCTGGCGCCATCACGCACCTCGGCGTTGCGCCGAGCCTCGGCCGCACTCGCCGGCAGGCCCAGCGCACGCCAGGCGCTGGCCGGCGCGCTGATGGCCTTGGAGGCCGAACCGAAGGCTTCGAACAACAGCTGAAAACGCTTCGGGCCAAGGTCCGGCAAGCGATGCAAACGTAGACGGGCTTCCAGTTCCGCGGGGGAAACCGGAGCCTGGGCAGGCAGTGACATAGGATCATCCTTGATCGTTATAAGCCCGGCTGAAGCAGGAATAAGCTGTGGATAACTCTGTTGGTAACTTGTTGAGGGTTTACGGGTTACGCACCTTGTCCATGATCGCCAGGGAGCGGGAAGCATTGAGCACCAGGCCGTAGCTGAGTTTGTCGTAGGTGCGGAAAACCATCAGCAGACCGGCCCGCTCATCCGGCATCTTCACCTGGCCGCCGGCCACCCGATCGCGCACGGTTTCACCGGTCTTCAGCACCGCCAGCACATTGCCTTCAGCCAGGCCATCGCGCCGCCCCTTGTTCAGCGTCACCACGTCCAGCGCGCCGATCTGGGTGACGCCCCGTGGCACGTCGATGATCAGGCCCTCGACCGCCCGGCTCGGCGGGCTGGGGACAAAGGTCGAGTTGATGACCCGCGGCTCGCCGCTGAACAAACGGTCGCCCAGGCGCACTTCCTGGGTGGTGCGCTGCAATTGCAGGGTGGCGATATCGCCCTCGACCGCGACCACCTCGCCGCCGCCGATCTCGTCGGCGTTGATCCCCAGCACTTCGCCGCTCTGCGGGTCGGTGTAGGTCTTGCCCTGGCGGAAGATGCCGTAGGCCGATTGTTCCGGGTCGAAGCGGCCGCGCGCGAAGATCCGGTCGCCGGTGCCGCTGAGCACCCGTTCGGCATCGCCGGCGACTATGTAGGGCGCACTGTCGAAGGTCTCGGCCCGGTCGAGGATGCGGTTGCTCAGCAGAAAGCTGTCGATGGCCTGCAGTGGAATGGTCGGGATCGCCTCGGCCAGCGGCGTGCGGCGCACCTGAGGCGACAGTTTGACCGTACCCCGGGAAGCGCCGCGCTCCAGGGTCAGGCGTGGTTCGCCATTGACCTGTACCAGCGCCAGGGAGTCGCCGGGGTAGATCAGATCGGGGTCGGCGAGGCTGGAATTGGCCTGCCAGAGCGCCGGCCATTGCCAGGGATCGCGCAGAAAGCGGTTGGCGATGCTCCACAAGGTATCGCCCGCCACCACGGTGTAGCGCTGTGGGTAACCCTCCCGGAGCGGCACCTGCGCCTGGCCGAAACCGGCCCAGCCCACGAGCAGCAAGGCGAGTAGTGATTTCCTCATGCGGTGAATCCCTTTATTATGTGTACTCGCGTGAAACGCCAGCGCCTGTGCGCTCCCTGCTCCTGATCGAGCACGTTTTACAACGGTTGCCCTTCCAGACCCCGCAAGGCCTCCGACTCCGAACTTACTTCACACGTGTAGCAATTACGCTTATGGCCATTTTAAACATCCTCGAATTCCCCGACTCGCGCCTGCGCACTATCGCCAAACCAGTGGCCGTAGTGGACGACGAAGTGCGTCAGTTGGTCGACGACATGTTTGAAACAATGTATGAGGCGCCCGGCATCGGCCTGGCCGCTACCCAGGTCAACGTGCACAAGCGCATCGTGGTCATGGACCTGTCCGAAGACCGCAGCGAGCCACGGGTGTTCATCAACCCAGAGTTCGAACCGCTCACCGACGAAATGGGCCAGTATCAGGAAGGCTGCCTGTCGGTACCGGGCTTCTACGAGAACGTCGATCGTCCGCAACGCGTGAAAATCAAGGCCCTGGACCGTGACGGCCAGCCTTACGAACTGATCGCCGAAGGCCTGCTCGCGGTGTGCATCCAGCACGAATGCGACCACCTCAACGGCAAATTGTTCGTCGATTACCTGTCCACGCTCAAACGCGACCGGATCAAGAAGAAGCTGGAAAAGCAGCATCGTCAGCAGGCTTGATCCCCTTCTTCCAAAGGCTTGCAGCGGCAAGCCTTTTTCTTTTCTGCGTATTTATTAGCGAGAATTCCCATGACTGAGCCACTGCGCATCGTCTTTGCCGGTACCCCGGAATTTGCCGCCGAACACCTCAAGGCCCTGCTCGACAGCCCCTACGAGATCGTCGCGGTCTACACCCAGCCGGACCGGCCGGCCGGACGCGGGCAAAAGCTGATGCCGAGCCCGGTCAAGCAACTGGCGCTGGAGCACGATATCCCCGTGCTGCAGCCGCCAACCCTGCGCAACGCGGAGGCCCAGGCCGAACTAGCGGCCCTCGCGCCGGACCTGATGGTGGTGGTCGCCTACGGCCTGATCCTGCCGCAGGCGGTGCTGGATATTCCGCGCCTGGGCTGCATCAACAGCCACGCCTCGCTGCTGCCACGCTGGCGCGGGGCGGCGCCGATCCAGCGCGCCGTGGAAGCCGGCGACGCCGAGAGCGGCGTGACCGTGATGCGCATGGAAGCCGGCCTGGACACCGGGCCGATGCTGCTCAAGGTCCGCACCCCGATCAGCGCCACCGACACCGGCGGCAGCCTGCATGACCGACTCGCCGAAATGGGCCCGCCGGCCGTGGTGCAGGCCATCGCCGGCCTCGCTGCCGGAACCCTGCAAGGCGAAGTGCAGGACGACAGCCTGGCCACCTACGCCCACAAGCTGAACAAGGACGAAGCACGGATCGACTGGAGCCGCCCGGCGCTGGAACTGGAGCGCCTGGTACGGGCCTTCAACCCCTGGCCGATCTGCCACAGCACGCTCAATAGCGAAGCCCTGAAAGTGCTGGCCGCCAGTCTCGCCGAAGGCAAGGGCGCCCCGGGAACCATCCTCGGCGCCAGCAAGGACGGCCTGCTCGTCGCCTGCGGCGAGCAGGCGCTGTGCCTGACTCGCCTGCAATTGCCCGGCGGCAAGGCGCTGAACTTCAGCGACCTGTTCAACAGCCGGCGTGAGAAATTCGCCACCGGCACCGTGCTCGGACAAGCGGTGGACGCCCAATGAACCCGCGTCTGGCCGCCGCCAAGGCCCTGACCTCGGTTCTCAATGGCAAGGCCTCGCTCAACAGCTCGCTGCCAACCCTGCTGGACAAGGTCGAAGTGCGCGATCGCGGCTTCACCCAGGACCTGGCGTTCGGCACCGCGCGCTGGCAGCCACGGCTGGCGGCGCTGGCGGCCAAGCTGTTGCAGAAGCCGTTCAAGGCGGCCGATGCCGATGTCGAGGCGCTGCTGCTGGTGGGCCTTTATCAATTGCTCTACACCCGCGTCCCGGCGCATGCCGCCATCGGCGAAACCGTGGGCTGCGCCGACAAACTGAAAAAGCCCTGGGCCAAGGCGCTGATCAATGCCGTGCTGCGCCGCGCCCAACGTGAGAGCGAAGCGCTGTTCGCCGAGCTGGAGCGCGACCCGGTGGTGCGTACCGCCCATCCGCGCTGGCTGCAAAAATCCCTCAAGGCGTTCTGGCCCGAGCAATGGGAAGCCATCTGCGCCGCCAACAACGCCCATCCGCCGATGATCCTGCGGGTCAACCGTCGCCATCATTCCCGCGCGGCCTACCTCCAGCTGTTGAGCGAGGCCGGCGTCGCCGCCAAGCCTTGCGTCTACAGCCAGGACGGCATCGTCCTCGATGAAGCCGCCGACGTGCGCAGCCTGCCGGGCTTCGCCGAAGGCTGGATCAGCGTGCAGGACGAGGCCGCGCAACTGGCCGCCGAGCTGCTGGAGCTGGCGCCGGGACAACGGGTGCTGGACGCCTGCTGCGCGCCTGGCGGCAAGACCTGCCACATCCTCGAAGTCGAGCCCGCGCTGGCCGGCGTGGTCGCGGTGGACCTGGAAGCCAAGCGCCTGGTGCGTGTCCAGGAGAACCTCGACCGCCTGGGCCTCCACGCCGAGCTGATCGCCGCCGACGGCCGTGACACCGCTGCCTGGTGGGACGGCAAGCCGTTCCAGCGCATCCTGCTGGACGCGCCGTGTTCGGCCACCGGGGTGATCCGTCGCCACCCGGATATCAAGCTCACCCGTCAGGCCGACGACATCGCCGCCCTGGCCACCTTGCAAGGCGAACTGCTGGACACCATGTGGTCGACCCTGGAAGTCGGCGGCATCCTGCTGTACGCCACCTGCTCGACCTTGCCGACCGAAAACACCGAGGTGATCGAGGCGTTCCTGGCCCGGACCCCGGGCGCTCGCGAACTGGACATCGGCGGGCAACTGGGCCAGCCTCCGGCCGGCCTGAAGCAGCCCCACGGTCGCCAGTTGCTGGCGCAAGAGGGCGGCCATGACGGGTTCTACTACGCCAAGCTGATCAAGATTGCCGCCGCGCGCGGTTAAGAAAGGTTCTAAGGGAGTGACTGGATGAAGATCATCATCCTCGGAGCAGGGCAGGTGGGCGGCACGCTGGCAGAGCATCTGGCCAGCGAAGCCAACGACATTACAGTGGTCGACACCGATGGCGAACGCCTGCGCGATCTCGGCGACCGCCTGGACATCCGCACCGTACAGGGCCGCGGTTCGTTCCCGACGGTGCTGCGCCAGGCCGGCGCCGACGATGCCGACATGCTGGTCGCGGTGACCAACAGCGACGAAACCAACATGGTCGCCTGCCAGGTCGCCCATACCCTGTTCCACACCCCGACCAAGATCGCCCGGGTCCGCGAGGCGGCCTACCTGACTCGCGCCGGCCTGTTCGACAACGAGGCGATTCCGGTCGACGTGCTGATCAGCCCGGAACAGGTGGTGACCAACTACATCAAGCGCCTGATCGAACACCCCGGCGCCCTGCAGGTGATCGACTTCGCCGAAGGCAAGGCCCAGCTGGTGGCGGTCAGGGCCTATTACGGCGGGCCGTTGGTGGGGCAGCAACTGCGTCAGCTGCGCGAGCACATGCCCAACGTCGACACCCGCGTCGCGGCGATCTTCCGCCGTGACCGGCCGATCCTGCCCCAGGGCGATACGGTGATCGAAGCCGACGACGAAGTGTTCTTCATCGCCGCCAAGGCCAACATCCGCGCGGTGATGAGCGAGATGCGCCGCCTCGACGAATCCTACAAGCGCATTGTCATCGCCGGCGGCGGGCAGATCGGCGAACGCCTGGCCGAAGCCATCGAGAGCCGTTACCAGGTGAAGATCATCGAGATGAACCCGGCGCGTTGCCGCTACCTCTCGGACAACCTCGACAGCACCGTGGTCCTGCAAGGCAGCGCCTCGGACCGCGACCTGCTGATGGAAGAGAATATCGCCGACGCCGATATCTTCCTGGCCCTGACCAACGACGACGAGGCCAACATCATGTCCTCGCTCCTGGCCAAGCGCCTGGGGGCCAAGAAGGTGATGACCATCATCAACAACCCGGCCTATGTCGACCTGATCCAGGGCGGCGATATCGACATCGCCATCAGCCCGCAGCTGGCCACCATCGGCACCCTGCTGGCCCACGTGCGCCGTGGCGACATCGTCAGCGTGCACTCGCTGCGCCGTGGCGCGGCGGAAGCCATCGAGGCGATTGCCCATGGCGATGCCAAATCGAGCAAGGTGATCGGCCGCGCCATCGAGGACATCGCACTGCCGCCAGGCACCACCATCGGTGCGATCATCCGCGACGAGGAAGTGCTGATCGCCCACGACGACACGGTGATCGAGGCCGGCGACCATGTGATTCTGTTCCTTGTGGATAAAAAACATATCCGCGATGTGGAGAAGCTGTTCCATGTGGGGTTGAGCTTCTTCTGATCCGGGACCTGCGCTGTCAGGACCGGTCAATCGCGAGCAAGCTCGCTCCTACAATGGAAGGCGTACATCCCTGTAGGAGCGAGCTTGCTCGCGATAGCTGTCTCGAATACGCCACCTAACCGTCGAAGGAGCCCTCCCATGCTCGAATCCCTGGAAAAAATGCTCGCCAAGGGTATGGATAACTCGCTGCTGCGCTTCGGCCTGGGCAAGGGTTATCTGGATCTGCACGAATACGCCAAGGCCGCCGAGCACCTGCAACGCTGCGTCGGTTTCGACCCCAAGTATTCGGCGGCGTGGAAGCTGCTGGGCAAGGCCTACCAGGGGCTGGAGGATTATCCGGCGGCGCGCCAGGCCTGGGAGCAGGGCCTGGAAGCGGCCCGCGGTCATGGCGACAAGCAGGCGGAAAAGGAAATGACGGTGTTCCTCAAGAAACTCGAGCGCCAGACCAAAGGCTGACTGTAGCCGCTGCCGAGTGAGCGAGGCTGCGATCGACCGCGAAGCGGTCGTAGAACCAGACGCCGCGATCTGCCAGACACTCCTGCTGCGCAGGTTTAGCGAGGACTGCGTCCTCGTACGCAGCCTCGCAAGCTCGGCAGCGGCTACAGGCGATGTCCGAACGCTTCAGAGATAACGCAGGCCGATGCCCTCGGCGTCCACCAGCACCACTTCCATTTTCACCCGCGGAGCGTTCATCGGCAGGCCTTGCACCTGGCCGTAGACCACCGCGCCCTTGGGTAGCGCCGCCAATGCCGGGTGCTTGACGTAGACCCCGCTGGCAGACAGGTTGAGCGTCTGGCCCAGGCATTCGCCGAAGCTTTCGTGCTGGATCTTGATCCTCAGGGATTTGCGCGAATCGGGCATATGCTGTGCTCTGCTTCAACCTTTGTGGATAACCTTGGGCGAAAGGTTATCCACAGATCGTGCCAGGCGGTCAGTACCAGCGTTCTTCGCCGGCCGGACGTTTCTTGAAACGCTTCATGCTCCACATGTACTGGCTCGGATAAGCCCGCACATAGCGCTCGACCACCTGGCTCATCGCCGCGCAGGAGGTTTCGGTATCGGTGCTGTACATCGCATCCGGCGCGGCTTCGAGGATCACCTTGTAGCCGGAACCGTCGGGCAGGCGCAGCGCATGCAGGAACACCCCGACCGCCTTGCCGCCGGCCAGCATGTTCGGCACGAACTTGCTGGTCAGCGCCTTGGTGGCGAAGAAGGGCACGAAGATCCCGGCGGATTCGGCCGGTTCCGGGTCGGCGGGAATGCCCACCGCACCACCTTTGCGCACTTCCTTGATGACGCTGAGGATGCCTTCCTTGGTGGACGGCGCCACGCGGTTGCCCAGTTGTACCCGCTGTTTCTGCAGCAGGTCGTCCACCGCCTTGAGCTTCGGCGGGCGGTAGAAAATGATCGGTTTGCACTGGCTGCAATAGAAGTGGTTGAGCACTTCCCAGTTGCCCAGGTGGCTGGTGATGCCGACCACACCCTTGCCCGACGCCAGCGCCTCTTGCAGCACCTCGAGGCCCTCGACTTCACGCACCAGGGCGATCGAGCGCTCGGCCGGCCAGATCCAGGCGCAGGCGCTTTCGGTCAGGGATTTGCCGATGTCTTTCAGGCTCTGTCCCACTAAACGCTCGCGCTCGGCGGCGTCCATCTGCGGAAAGCACTTGGCCAGGTTGATCCGCACCACATCGCGGGAACGGTTGGGGGTCTTCCACATGATCCAGCCGATGGCCGAACCGACCGCCTGCACCGCGCGCCAGGGCAGCAGGGCAAACAATCGCAGAGCGCCCACCAGCAGGGCGCCTTTAAACTTATCCACAGGTGACTCCTGATATCCGGGTCATGAACCTTGTCGCAAGCCGGTTATTCTAACCGCCCGTTTGCCAGGATGGCGTAGCGATCGCAGTCGCGGGTGTGATCCATCACCATGCCCGAAGCCTGCATCAGCGCATAACAGATGGTCGGCCCGACAAAGGTGAAGCCGGCCTTTTTCAGACCCTTGCTCATCGCCTCGGCCTCTGGAGTCACCGCTGGAACCTCGCTGCGGTCCTTGAAATGATTGACCCTGGGCACCCCGCCGACGAACGACCAGAGGAATGCCACCGGGTCCTCCAGCGCCATCCAGGCCTGGGCGTTGCGCCGGGCGGCAGCGAGTTTCAGGCGGTTGCGGATGATCCCGGGATCGAGCATCAACTCGTCGATTTGTGCATCGCTCATCTGTGCCACGCGCTGCACATCGAAGCCGAACAGCACCTGGCGATAGCGCTCGCGCTTCTTCAGGACGGTGATCCAGGACAGGCCGGCCTGGAACCCTTCGAGCAATAACAACTCGAACAAACGCTGCGCATCGCGTAGCGGCACGCCCCACTCCTGATCGTGGTACGCCATGTACAGGGGATCTTCGTTGCACCAAAAGCAGCGTGGCATAAGGCTCCAGTGGGCGTGCGCACAACTGAATCGGGTATACTCCCGCTCTTTAAATCGCAGCCCAAGTAACAGGTGAATTTCGTGAGCCAGCCTACGCCAGCCGTGCGTACCTTCCAAGACTTGATCCTCGCCCTCCAGCAATACTGGGCCGAGCAAGGTTGTGTGGTACTTCAGCCCTACGATATGGAAGTAGGCGCCGGCACTTTCCATACCGCCACGTTCCTGCGCGCCATCGGCCCGGAAACCTGGAACGCCGCTTATGTGCAGCCCAGTCGTCGCCCGACTGACGGCCGCTACGGCGAAAACCCGAACCGTCTGCAGCACTACTACCAGTTCCAGGTGGTCTTGAAGCCGAACCCAGAGAACTTCCAGGAGCTGTACCTGGGCTCGCTCAAGCACGTCGGCCTCGACCCGCTGGTGCACGACATCCGTTTCGTCGAAGACAACTGGGAATCGCCGACCCTCGGTGCCTGGGGCCTGGGCTGGGAAGTCTGGCTCAACGGCATGGAAGTGACCCAGTTCACCTACTTCCAGCAAGCCGGTGGCATCGAGTGCTACCCGGTGACCGGCGAGATCACCTACGGCCTGGAACGCCTGGCCATGTACCTGCAGGGCGTGGATTCGGTCTATGACCTGGTCTGGGCCGACGGCCCGTTCGGCAAGGTGACCTACGGCGACGTGTTCCACCAGAACGAAGTGGAGCAGTCGACCTACAACTTCGAACACGCCAACGTCGAGAAGCTGTTCGAACTGTTCGATTTCTACGAAAGCGAAGCCAAGCGCCTGATCGAGCTGGACCAGCCGCTGCCGCTGCCGAGCTATGAAATGGTCCTCAAGGCCTCGCACACCTTCAACCTGCTGGATGCCCGTCGCGCGATTTCCGTGACCGCGCGTCAGCAGTACATCCTGCGTGTGCGCACCCTGGCGCGTTCCGTTGCGCAAGCCTACCTGCTGGCCCGCGCCAAGCTGGGCTTCCCGATGGCAACCCCGGACCTGCGTGATGAAGTGTTGGCTAAGTTGGAGGCGGCACAATGAGTGCGCAAGATTTTCTGGTTGAACTGGGCACTGAAGAACTGCCACCCAAAGCACTGAACACCCTGGCCGAAGCCTTCCTGGGCGGTATCGAAAAAGGCCTGCAGGCCGCCGGCCTGAACTTCGAGACCAAGCACGTCTACGCCGCACCACGCCGCCTGGCAGTGCTGATCAGCGGCCTGGCCACCCAGCAGCCGGATCGCAGCATCAACCTCGACGGCCCGCCGCGCCAGGCCGCCTTCGACGCCGAAGGCAACCCGACCCAGGCTGCCCTGGGCTTCGCCAAGAAATGTGGCGTGGACCTGAGCGAAATCGACCAGAGCGGGCCGAAGCTGCGCTACAGCCAGAGCATCAAGGGCAAGCCGACCGCCAGCCTGCTGCCGACCATCGTCGAAGACTCGCTGAACGACCTGCCGATTCCAAAACGCATGCGTTGGGCTGCGCGCAAGGAAGAGTTCGTGCGTCCGACCCAATGGCTGGTGATGCTGCTCGGTGACCAGGTCATCGACTGCACCATCCTCGCCCAGAAAGCCGGTCGCGACTCCCGCGGTCACCGCTTCCATCACCCGCAAAGCGTGCGCATCACCTCGCCGGCCAACTATCTGGACGACCTGCGTGCCGCCTATGTGCTGGCCGACGCCAACGAGCGTCGCGAGCTGATCAGCAAGCGCACCGAAGAACTGGCGCGCCTGCAGGAAGGTACTGCCATCGTTCCAGCCGATCTGCTGGACGAAGTGACCGCCCTGGTGGAATGGCCGGTGCCGCTGGTGTGCTCGTTCGAGGAACGTTTCCTCGAAGTGCCGCAGGAAGCCCTGATCACCACCATGCAGGACAACCAGAAGTACTTCTGCCTGCTGGACGTCGACGGCAAGCTGCTGCCGCGCTTCATCACCGTGGCCAACATCGAAAGCAAGGACCCGCGCCAGATCATCGAGGGCAACGAGAAAGTCGTTCGCCCACGCCTGACCGACGCCGAGTTCTTCTTCAAGCAGGATAAGAAACAGAAGCTCGAAGACTTCAACCAGCGCCTGCAGAACGTGGTGTTCCAGGAGAAGCTGGGCAGTGTCTACGACAAGGCCGAGCGCGTCTCGAAACTGGCCGCGTTCATCGCCCCGCGCATCGGCGGCGACGCCCAGCGCGCTGCGCGTGCGGGCCTGCTGTCGAAGTGCGACCTGGCCACCGAAATGGTCGGCGAGTTCCCGGAAATGCAAGGCATCGCCGGTTACTACTACGCCCTCAATGACGGCGAGCCGGAAGATGTCGCCCTGGCGCTGAACGAGCAGTACATGCCGCGTGGCGCCGGCGCCGAGCTGCCAAGCACCGTCACCGGTGCCGCCGTGGCCATCGCCGACAAGCTCGACACCCTGGTCGGCATCTTCGGCATCGGCATGCTGCCAACCGGCAGCAAGGACCCGTACGCGCTGCGTCGTGCCGCGCTGGGCGTGCTGCGCATCCTGATCGACAAGAAGCTCGACCTGGACCTGACCGAAGCAGTGGCGTTCGCCGTCAGCGCGTTCGGCAGCAAGGTCAAGAGCGCCGGCCTGGCCGATCAGGTCCTGGAGTTCATCTTCGACCGTCTGCGTGCCCGTTACGAAGACGAAGGCGTGGATGTCGCCACCTACCTGTCGGTCCGTGCCCTGAAGCCGGGTTCGGCCCTGGACTTCGACCAGCGCGTGCAGGCCGTGCAGGCCTTCCGCAAGCTGCCGGAAGCCGCTGCGTTGGCCGCGGTGAACAAGCGCGTTTCGAACCTGCTGAGCAAGGTCGAAGGCAGCGTGCCGACCACCGTGGAAGCCAAGTACTTCGACAACGCCAACGAGTTCTCCCTGTACTCGGCGATCCAGCAAGCGGACCAGGCCGTGCAGCCAATGGCCGCGGCGCGTCAGTACAGCGAGACCCTGGCCCGCCTGGCCGCCCTGCGCGAGCCGGTCGACGCCTTCTTCGAGAAGGTGATGGTCAACGCCGAAGACGCCAACGTGCGGGCCAACCGCTACGCGCTGCTGGCACGTCTGCGGGGTCTGTTCCTCGGTGTCGCCGACATCTCGTTGCTGGGGTAAGGCGTACGTGAAACTGCTGATTCTCGATCGGGACGGAGTGATCAATCACGACTCCGACGCTTACATCAAATCGGTGGAGGAGTGGATTCCGCTCCCCGGCTCGGTCGAAGCCATCGCGCAGTTGAGCAAGGCCGGCTGGACGGTAGCGGTCGCTACCAACCAGTCGGGCATCGCTCGCGGTTACTACGATGTCGCCACCCTCGACGCCATGCACGAGCGCCTGCGCGCCCTGGTGGCCGAGCAGGGCGGCGAACTCGGCCTCATCGTGTACTGCCCCCATGGCCCGGACGAAGGTTGCGCCTGCCGCAAACCCAAGCCCGGCATGTTGCAGACCATTGCCCGGCACTACGAAGTGGATCTGGCTGGTCTATGGTTTGTGGGCGACAGTCTCGGTGACCTGGAAGCCGCAAAAGCCGTCGACTCTCAGCCAGTTTTGGTAAAGACCGGGAAAGGCGAAAAGACCCTGGGGAAACCCCTACCGGTAGGCACCTTGATTTTTGACGACCTGGCGGCAGTTGCCGCTGAACTTATCCACAATTAGAGAGTTCTTCTGACATCCTGGCCAAGGACTGTTCGGGAGTGCGCTTTTTTAGAGGCGGGCAATGCCCGCAACGGTAAACGCCGCTATGTCGATCCTGCAGGCAATCAGAACCTTCTTCTTTTACCTGCTGCTGGGCACCAGTTCGTTGCTGTGGTGCTCCCTGAGCTTTTTTATCGCGCCCTTCCTGCCGTTCAAGGCGCGCTATCGCTTTATCAACGTCTATTGGTGCCGCTGCGCGTTGTGGCTGACCAAGGTGTTTCTCAAGATCAACGTGGAAGTGAAGGGCGCGGAAAACGTCCCCGAACGTCCTTGCGTGATTGTCTCGAACCACCAGAGCACCTGGGAGACGTTCTTTCTCTCGGCCTATTTCGAACCGCTGAGCCAGGTGCTCAAGCGTGAACTGCTGTACGTGCCGTTCTTCGGCTGGGCCATGGCCATGCTGCGTCCGATCGCCATCGATCGCGACAACCCCAAGGCCGCGCTCAAGCAGGTCGCCAGCAAGGGCGACGAGCTGCTCAAGGACAATGTCTGGGTACTGATCTTCCCGGAAGGCACACGGGTGCCTTACGGCCAGATGGGCAAGTTCTCCCGCAGCGGCAGCGCCCTGGCGGTCAACGCCGACTTGCCGGTGCTGCCGATCGCGCACAATGCCGGCAAATACTGGCCGAAGACCGGCTGGGTCAGGCACCCCGGCACCATCACCGTGGTGATCGGTGCGCCGATGTACGCCGAAGGCTCCGGACCACGGGCCATCGCCGAGCTCAACGACCGGGTCGCAGCCTGGAATGAGCAGGCGCAGCGGGACATGGGTTCGCTGCCTCCGGTAGCCGCGGCGCCGGACAAGATGGCCATCTGAGTTTCTGTGGATAACCTGTGTACCGTTTTATGGATAATCGCTATATAAAATTCGTAAGCATATGATTTATATACATATTTCATAAACCCATAAAACTCCGGAAAACGTGCATAAGTTTTCTGGATACGAAAAAAACCGGCCTTGGGGCCGGTTTTTTTCGCCTGTCGATATTCAGTCCGTGAGCAGGGGTAATTGCAGGCTGAAGGTTGTCCCCTGGCCGACCACGCTACGGCAGACAATCCGCCCTTCATGCCGGTCGACCACCGCCTTGACCATCGACAACCCCAGCCCCAGGCCTTCGCTGCCCTGGGCCGAGGCGAAGCGCTGGTACTGCACGAACAGCTGCGGCAGCTCATCGGCCGCAATGCCTTTGCCCTGGTCGGTGATATCGCAGGTCAGCCAGCCTTCTGTGCAAGCGACTTGCACCCGGACGGTCGAGCCCGACGGGCTGTACTTAATGGCGTTTTCCAGCAGATTGAACAAGGCCCGGGTCAGCAGGGATTGATCGGCCAGCACCATGCCTTCGGCGTCGTCGTCGAGATCATGCACCAGCTGGATGTTTTTCAGCTGGGCGATGGTCATGGCCTGGTCGAATGCATCCAGCACCAGCATGGCGAACATGCTCGGCTGGAACTGATAGGCCTCGGACTCGGCCTTCGCCAGTTGCACAAAGGCTTCGGTGAGCCCCAGGGCGCGACGCACCTGCAGTTCGATCTGGCTGTAGATCCGTGTATCGCCCGAGCCCTGGTGCCGCTGCACATCGAGCAAGGCCAGGATCGCCGAATGGGGCGCGCGCAGGTCATGGGACAGGAAGCGCAACAGGGTGGCCCGCTGCTGCTCGGCATCCCGCTCGAGGCTCAGGTCGGTGAGGCTCAGCAGCCAGCCGATCGGCGTATCGCTGTCGATCGGCAGCAAGGGCGCCAGGTCCACGCGCAGGCTGCGCTGTTCGATATCCCGAAATTCCAATGGCTGCAGTTGCGACAGGGCAGGGCGTTGCCCGTCCTGCAAACCGGGATAACCCAGGCCGGCCAACTGGTGGACCAGGTCCTCGCCGATCAGCGCGTTGCCAAACACTTCACGGGCGTTGCGGTTGGCCAGCAACACGCGGCCGTCCGGATCGCTGATCAGGGTGGCCACCGGCAGGTATTCCAGGCCGTCGGCAATGAACCGGCGGGTGTCGCGGGTGCGGCTCAAGGCCTGCTCCAGGGCCACGATCTGCCCCTGCAGCACATCCCCGGCGGGGGTCTGGGTGCGCCGGCGTTCGGGCAGTACCTTGGGTTCGCTGTCCAGGCGCGCCAGCTCCCAGCCAAAGTAGGCCAGGATCACGCTCAGGCGACGCCAGTTCCAGATCAGGTAAGCCAGCAGCATCCCCAGCAGACTGGCCACCGGCGGCCACCACAGTCCCAGGCGCAGCAGCCCGGCCGAACCGAGTAGGGCCGCCGCCATGCAGGCCAGGGTCAACCACAACGCATGCCGCGGCCGTACCAGCAGCAATCCCAGCAGGGCCGCCACCAGCAGCACCGACAGCGCCGCGGCCGGCCATTGCCCCAGGGCAACGATGGTGCGCTGCTGCAACAAGCCATTGAGCAGGTTGGCCTGGATCTCGATGCCTGGGGTGGTGCCGACGCTGGCCGACTGCGGGGTGACGTAACGGTCGCCCAGGCCGGGAGCGGTGGTGCCGATCAGGATCAGCTTGTCACGCAACAACTCCGGTGGGACTTCACCGCGCAATACGCTGACATAGGGAACACTGGGGAACCCGGCCTGGGTGCTGATGAAGGGGATGCGTATTTCGTTGCTGCGCAGCCAGCCCTGGGTGATCTGCGCGGTGTCCGAGCCAGGCATCGACAGGGCAGTGCCCACCGGGTGCGCCTGTTGATAAAGCAGCCAGGCCAATTGTGCCTTCGGCGCCTGCGGTGGGCCTTCGCGCAGATAGACGCTGCGGACCGTGCCGTCGGTATCGGCCTCGGCATTGATATGGCCGACCGCCTTGGCGCACTGACTCAACGGGGCCACAGGTTCGATCTCACCCAGCGGCTGGCCATAGCGGGCCACGCTCTCGCGCAGCAGGGGCAGGAATACCTGGCCTTCGCGGCAGATCGCCTGGGCCAAGTGCTGATCGTTCTCGGGGACGCTGTCGGGTTCGCTGAAGATCACGTCGAACAGCACGCCCTGGACCTTGGCCGCCGTCAGCCGATCCAGCAGGTCGGCGTGCAGGGTGCGCGGCCAGGGCCACTGGCCCAGCTGCTGCAGGCTGTAGTCGTCGATGGTGATCATCAGAAGGCGTGAATCGACCGGCAACGGGCTGAGCCGTCGCAGGTTGTCATACAGCAGGTTATTCAGCGCCAGTCCGTGGCTCAGCGACAACAGGGCGGTCAAGGGCAGCAGGATCAGGCTGACCCATGCCCATTCCCGCACCAGACCGCCAAACAGTCGCTGGGCTTGCGTCGGCTCCCGGCCCTCGGGTCGGCGCCAGCGCCTCACCGACAAACCGCCGCGCACTTACTGAACACGCGTGGTCCTGGGGTAATAGAAGATGTCATAGACCCCCGTCTCTCCTTCGAGTCCGTGCTCATCGAAAGCAGAAAGGCGGACATGATAAAAAAAGGCTTCCAGGCCGCTGAAGTTGACTTCCGGCGTGCTGGAGAACTGTTCCTGCTTGATATTGAGGAAGCTTTTGTCGGTCGCCACCTGGGCCCGGTAACGCTTGGCGCCCGGCAAGGGCTTCATGATCAGCTGCCAGACCGGCAGATCGCCCGTCTGGCCCGCCTGGCCCATCAGCTGCGGCGCAGGTAACAGATCGACTGGCTTCAACGGGCCTTCTTTCTGGATACGCAAACCTTGGCGAGCCATGACCTGCACTTCACCGGGAACCGGCCCGACCGGTTTATCCACAGGGCGTTTCTTGCCCTTGGTCTGTTTCGGCGCTTCGTCGTCTTCGCGGTTGACCGCTACCTGGCCGTTGAGCACTTCCACCAGCGACTGCTGATCGTCGTTACGCACCCGGAAGTGCGTACCGCGTACACCCAGCACGCCGATCGGCGTGACGATCTGGAAACGGTCGTAATCGCTCGGGCGCTTGATGACATAGGATTCGATCTGCCCCTGCTCGAGCGCGACCTGGGGGATCGCATGTTCTTCGTTCAGGTGCAGGGTGATCTGGGAACTGGAGGGCAGCACCACCAGCGAGCCATCGCCCAGGGACAGGCTGACGAATGCCGAAGGCGAGGTCTTTACCCCTTCGAGTTCATCGACGCTCATGCCTTCTTCCAGGGGTACCTGGTTGCCCTTGGCATCCAGCTTCCAGGCTTCGCCCGTGAGATGCTCGACCGTCGCCGGCAGCGGCTGGCCACGGCATTGCTGGTTTTCATCGATATAGGGAGGGCGCTTGGGTGCGGCGACGGCAGCCTGCGGCATGGAAAAGGCCAGTGTGCTGCCGAGCAGAAATGAAACGAGCATGGCCCGGTGGCGGATGTGCAAGGAGGTCATGGGTTCATGGGTCCGTAGTCGCGCTCTTCTGAAGTCCGTGCCATTAGAACTGCATTGTTAGCGTTCTGACCATACCTCTTGAACCAAGGCCGGCCAGGGTCATTCCATTACGGGACAAACAGCACAACCGCTAAAGAGCGGCTGCGCTGTTTGGCTCCATGCCGGCCGGATGCGAATCAGCGCATCCGACCCGCTCAGGTCAGTCCCGCTCGATGGAGATCAACCGATAGGCCAGGGCTCCCAGCCCTGCGCCCAACAGCGGTGCTACCCAGAACAGCCACAGCTGCGAGACTGCCCACTCGCCGGCGAAGAAGGCGACCGCGGTGCTGCGAGCAGGGTTGACCGAGGTATTGGTGACCGGAATGCTGATCAGGTGGATCAGGGTCAGCGTCAGGCCAATGGCAATCGGGGCAAAACCGGCTGGCGCGCGCTTGGCGGTGGCGCCCAGGATGATCAGGAGGAACATCGCGGTGAGCACGACTTCGGTCAACAGCGCAGCGAACATCGAGTAGCCGCCAGGGGAGTGTTCACCGTAACCGTTGGCTGCGAAGCCCGCCGAAGCGTCGAACCCGACCTTGCCGGAGGCGATCAGGAACAGTACGCCACCTGCGGCGAGCCCACCGAGCACCTGGGCGACGATGTAAGGCAGCAGTCGGCTACCCGGGAAGCGCCCGCTCAACCACAGGCCAACCGAGACCGCGGGGTTGAGGTGAGCTCCGGAAATCGGACCCAATGCGTAAGCCATGGTCAGGACGCTCAGGCCAAAGGCCAGGGCTACCCCCAGATAACCGATCCCGAATTGCGGAACGCCAGCCGCCAGCACGGCGCTCCCGCACCCGCCCAGGACCAACCAGAACGTACCGAAAAACTCAGCGCCGAATGTCTTCATCAGAGGCCTTCACAGATAAAAAATGAGGAATTGTTTGTTGGCTGGCGGCGCCGTGGGGCCGCGCGGGAGAGGAGGGATGACACATCCCTGTGTCGGAGCATTACGTCCTGAGGAGGCACTCCCTATATTCCCCTGTACTGCAAACCGAAGACAAGCCCCGGCCTGACGTCCGCCAATCCGGCGGTTGACACTCCCTGTGTCGGAGCACTTCCGATTGCCCCTGTGTGCCACTCAGCGACTACGAATTTACCGGCATGCCGTGGAGGCCGGGCCGGTTTGCAATATTTGTTCAGAATTGTCTGATCTAGAACACCCAACGCTGCTGCTCCTGATAGACCATAGGCTGCGCCGTCTGTGTCTGTGGCGCGCCGATCGGGGCGAAGCCCTGGGAGTCGCTGAACCCGATAGTGGTTACGGACGGGCTGAAATAACGCTGCACCGGCAAGGCATAGTCCGAAGACGGCAGCGCAGGCTGCTCCGCGGTCGACCCCAGGCTCAGGCAAGCCGCGAGCATCAGAGTGGTAAATCGAGCCAGGTCCGCTGCCTGCGCAATGCCTGCGTAGAGCAACCGCCCCTTCCCCAGGATGTTCCCCATAGTTCTTTTCCTTGCACGTTCGAGCCGGTATCGTTCTGCAACGAATGCAGGCCGGATGGACAGTGCTCCTGTCGGCTACCGGCTATATGACATCAGCGTACCGAGCAAAGGTGTGAACCAGAGCAATTCGCCACAATTGTTCAGATTCGTCTGATCAGCCTAAACTCAGCGCCAGGAAAGGCCTCAAATAAAGCCATCAGCATTCTCTCGCGATAAAAGGAACTGCCCCGCATGCGTGTCGCAATACTGGATGACGAGCCCGCCGAACTGGCGCGGGTGGAACAGACACTGCGACAGATCCCCGGCCCCGGGGAACAGCCATGGACGCTGCACAGCTTCGAGCGTGGCGAGGACCTGCTGCGGCAGCTGCGGCGCGAAACCTTCGACCTGCTGATTCTCGACTGGCAGCTGCCGGACCTCAGCGGACTCTCGTTGCTGCGCTGGACCCGCGAGCACATGGAGGCGCCACCGGCGGCCATCATGCTCACCAGCCGCGATGCCGAGAGCGATATCGTCCAGGCCCTGAACACCGGTGCAGACGACTATGTGAGCAAACCTTTCCGCCCCAACGAACTCAAGGCACGGGTGACCGCCGTTCTGCGTCGCCACGGCTTGCAGCGCTCGGCGGCCGTCGAGGTACAGACCTTCAACGACCTGGCCTTCGACGACGCCGAGCTGACCGTGACCCGCGCCGGCAACCCGATCAGCCTCACCGAACGCGAATACCGCCTGGCCCGCTGCCTGTTCGCCAACCTGGGTCGGCCGCTATCCCGGGAATACCTTTATGAGCGTTTCTGGACCCATGAGGAAATCGTCTCCTCCCGCCCCCTGGACACCCACATCTACCGCCTGCGCAACAAGCTGGGGCTGACCGCGGATCGTGGCTGGCAGCTGCTGACCATCTATGGTTATGGCTATCGCCTGGAAAGCGTAGTACTAGATGTGCCCCAAGAAAGCGTCTGAATTATTAAAAATAAGCGATATTAAAAACGCTAAACCAGAGAGGCCTCGTCAAATCGGGAATCCCAAGAGTTATTTAATGCAAAACTTTCCGTCGATACAGAGTCCTGCTTAAATTGAAGTGCCTGAGAGGCTAGAAGGCTTAAACCCTCCGGATTTTTACTTAAAAAAACCCCCTCATCACCAGCACGAAAACTCATTTCCCCGAAATTTGTTGATAGTACTGGCAACCCTAACGCTCTGTACTCATAGTACTTAATAGGGTCAACTGAATCCGTTAATTTATTAACTTTAAATGGTATTAAACCCACATCAAAATCCGCCATTTCACGCAAGGCAGATACATGATCGCAAGGAGGGCGAAACTCGATATTCCCAGGTAACGCCATTGGAGCAGGTTGGAAAACAGGCCCGATCAGACGAATGGAACTCTCTGGAAAAGCTCGAGCAAGAGCCACCAGCCAGTCCCAATCAAACCAGCTGGCGATGGTGCCTACATATCCAAATACTTTAGGGTGTACATCTTGTCGCCGACCTCTAAAAAAAGGGGCTAGGGATAAATCGAGTCCGTTATGAACAAGTTTTACATCCGGTCGAAGCCCACTCCAGCGAGACTTGAGGAGAGAGCTTGAGGTCAGCACAGAGGAAACACGCTTAACAAGAGCCTTTTCACGACAGGTCATGGCAATTCGCGATACCCCCCTATAAAAAGCTGGGAAGTCATCCATGGCATCATATACAGTCTGATGCAAACTTAGACTATTTATTACCCTAAGGGAAAAAACAGAAGGTTTTCCAACAACAAGAATAGTTTTATTTTCTTTAGAAAACTCCATCAACTCTCTTAAAGTTTTCTTCCAAACAAAATGGTTCAACCAGCCAGAGGCTGGGAGTGGCTCTATAGGCAATGCTCGAGGTTTTAATATCTTAATCCAAGATGGATTCGAAACCAGTGGCTCAAATTTACTTGGCTTTAAGCGAGAAAAATCACTAAGCAAAGGAAAGCGTGTTGGATATGGATCAACCCAAAGGACCTCTCCCCCCATTCGTTTATGGAACCAGTCCACAAACTTATGGGGTCTTTGAGCAAAACTCGTCCAAGGAACTGGAGCTAGGTAGATTAAACGCATTAGCAAAAATGATCGCTTAGTGTCTTTACGATCCGGGCCGACGCAAGTCCATCTCCATATGGAGAAACACCACGAGCCATAGCGGAATAAGCCTCGCTATCGTCAAGCAAACGCTGTGTTTCGCTTACAATATACTCGTAGTTTGAACCGACAAGTTTAACAACGTCCTCCTCTACAGCTTCAGGACGCTCAGTTTCCTCACGAAGAACAAGCACTGGTTTACCCAAAGCCGGGGCTTCTTCTTGTACTCCACCAGAATCCGTTAAAATCAAATATGCACGTTTCATCGCTGCAACGAAAGGAGCATAGTCCAAAGGTTCGCAAAGAATAAAGTTCGACACATCACCCAGCACGCTATAAGCAACATCCTTAACATTTGGGTTAGGATGCACTGGGTATAAAAACTGAACATCAGGGTTGTTTATGGCCAACGTATGCAGTGCACGGCATATATTTTTGAATGGCTCTCCAAAGTTTTCCCGTCGATGCGAAGTTACTAGCACCAGTCGTTTTTCAGGATCCAACTGAACACCAAGATCAAGCTCCTTTGAGGCTGTCATCAAAAGAGCATCAATTACTGTATTCCCTGTCATTATGACATCGTCAGCAGAAATACCTTCACGGAGCAAGTTCTGGCGAGAGCCTTCAGTCGGGGCAAAGTGCCATTTTGCTAGCTTGCTAGCAATAACCCTATTTGCTTCCTCTGGAAAGGGATTCTGCATATCGCCTGTACGTAATCCTGCCTCAACATGTCCTATCAAAATACGGTGATAAAAACATGCCAAGGCAACTGTCATAACGGTTGTAGTGTCGCCTTGAACTAACACCGCGTCTGGTTTTTCTGCTAACAGAACATCATCCAGGTCCAACAGCAAACGTGCAGTTAACGTTGTTAACGCTTGGTTTGGGCGCATAATATCTAAATCGATATCAGGCTCAATGCTAAAAAAGTCCAGCACCTGGTCCAACATATGACGATGTTGAGCTGTAGCAAGAACTCGTACATCCGCCCAAGGTTCTTTTTTTAAGGCTAAAATTACGGGGGCCATTTTTATGGCTTCTGGACGAGTCCCGACAACGCAAAGTATTTTCTTTTTCTGGCTCATAACAACCTCTTTTAACTATTTTAACCAGGATAGTTCTGAAAGAATTCTGGGTGATTAATCCATTTTTTCTTAAAGTAGTCAGAATTACGATTGAACAACTTTGTGTAATACTCAGAGTTTGAATGTGCACCTGTTGTCTGATGGGGCTGATGACGGATACCGGTTAAATCACGGTAGCAGACATCAAAACCGAGCTTTTTGATCTGAAAGGAAATATCTGTATCTTCAAAACAAGTAGGGTCATAAGCAACATCGAATCCATCAGTTGCATTAAAAACAACTTTTGGCATGAAGAATCCACCGGTGCCTAGATATCCAATATCAGGTCTGTAACCAATACGAATAGCAAAATCATTCATAGCACGATTTGGGCAATAATCAGTAATCATACCACCCAGATCTGAGCGTGATGAATCAAACCAGCCAGCGGCCCATCCTACAGCGCCAACATTTGCATCTCTTTTAAGAATCGATAAAGCCTCTTCGAAACAGCTAGAAGAAGTGATCCATTGATCCGAATCAAAGAACGCAAGATATTTGCCAGTGGCGGAGCTAACGCCCAAATTCCGCCCTGACGCGCAGCCGTTCATTGGATTTCTTATGACCTGAACAGATGGAAAGCTCTCTTCAACATATTCCGCACCACCATCAGCACTTGCATTATCCACAACAATAACTTCTTTGATATATGCGCTGCAATGAAGCAGTAAAGACTCAAGAAAACGCCCGATAATCCCTCTGTTATTATGAATCAAAACAATTACACTAACTTGACCAGAGAACTCTGTTAGACCTTGAATTCCAATAATTGAATCCAGTCGAGAGAACCATGAGTTATTAGATATAAAACGATCATTCTCAAGAGACTTTGAGTCGTCAACCTTCGTCTGATTACACAGGTATGCAAAGTCTTCAGGAGACTCAGCCACAAGAACCCCTGGGTATCCTAGTACTTCAGGTAACGCAGTAGAAACAACTGGACGCCCAGCGAATAAGTACTCGAAAATTTTAATTGGTGACACCGCGTCAGAAATTTTTCCTGGCGAAAATGGTAATAAACCAAAATCAGTGTGAGCCAAGTAACCTGGGAGTTCGTCAATTAGTTTAGGCCCCAGCAGGTACACGTTATTAGGTAAAACTTTACCTGTAGGTCTATCACCAATTAGCAAAAAAGCTATATCAGGATTACGCAAGGCCGCCTCTTGGATATAATCCCAAGCGAACCACTCACCATAGAGAGAGCCAAAATATAGAGCAGAAAGCCTATAACCTGTAGGTAGATCAATTGGTCGAGAGTAACTTTTATATTTATCGAAAATATATTCGTTAGCTGCGTTAGGTAGGTAGAGAGCGTCGGAACGACCCAAGTCTTGCAGTCGCTTCTGCAATAATTTTGCGGTTCCGACTACACATTTGGCGTTTGCTACAAACTGATGATATACGCTTAGGTCAAACCAGTCTCCACCAAGACTTGTTTCCCAGTCATCAATCAACTCAAAAACACTTCTTATGCCTCGGGAATTAAAAAGATCAAGATATGGCATGGCAGCCGAATGTGGCAACTCTACAAGTAATGTAGCTTGACTAGATATGCTTCTCAAAATTTCTAGAGGCGAGGTGGCATCAATATGCCTGTGATACAGGCCATGAATTTTTACGTCCGAATCCACATATTGATTGGTTTCAAAATCAAACTTCTTATATATATAGATATAATAAACTTGTCGTCCTGCTTTAAGAGCACAACGCGCTAATTGAGCTGCACGTTGTCCACCACCGACATCATCAAAGGGAACACCTGTAATTATTACCAACTCGCCATTCAGCAGAGGCAAACTAATATTCTGTGCCTCAACGGATGAATCCGAGGAATTATCAACAACAGACGGCTGAATATAATTTGTAGTTATACCTAGATTACGTCGCTTAACTTTTGAATCTAGCGCCTTGATAAAACCTAACAAGCCTGCCGATCGAATCAATGCTATAGATTTAGAAAAATATATAGGAGTTCTCTTTAGCCTAACAATTACTCTTGCCATAAAACCATAAATACCCTGATCTTGCTCTTGCAGTTTCATTATTAGGCTCGCTATGTAAATTTCCTTATCTTCACGATAGAGCGCTGCTTCATGAAGTTTTATATCGGTTTCTTTGATTTTTTCAGTTAGCGTCGTTATCTTTTTTTCTAGTTCAGACTCCAACCGCTCAAGCTCAATAATTTTCTTGCCTTGTTCGGCTTCAAGTATTTTAAGCTCAGCAATCTCGCACCCTTGCTCTCTTTCAAGTATTCCGAGTTTGGCTAGCTTATTTTCTTGTTCGACAAAGCGCCCTAAAAATTCAGACTCTTTTAAATCACTCTCCATCAGTAGGTGATTTATTTTTTTTGTTTCCTCAGTTAACTCAGCGACCATACCGTTCAACTTAGTATCTTGCAGTCTCTGCTTAAAATGAGAAAACCCCATCGCAAGCCGCTGATCATAATGACGCGGACTAAAAACTAAATCGCCCAACCGATCGAAAGTCTCTACTGACTGAAAAATCGGCGTCGATTCGCTAAAATTATTTTTAAGGATCAATTGATAAAAATCAGCGAGCAACGTGACTTTATCTTTATCAATCTTATGTACCCCTTTTAAAAACTTCTCCCAAAGCATTGTCTCTTCGAAAGACTCCATTGCCAGCTTATATATTTGGGATTCTTCAGAATTACTGACACATCCTAGCTGCTTACGAAAAGACTCTGAATCGATAGTCTTGAGGCCTCTACCAGAAAAATTTGTCTCCGCAGCCAAGTCAAATATCAACTGATCAAGGATACCTTTGACACCATCATACCCAACGAGAGCAACCGGCCTCTTCGCAGAAATACCTTCAAGAACGACCCTCCCCATCCCGGCAACCCCAGTGAATTTCTGCATTAAATTGTGCACATCATCACTGACGCCATAAAACTCAACAAACTCAACTAATCCATTTTGGCTTATTTTTTCTACAAGATCTTTCTTAGCTGGACCATCGCCTACTAATACCACTCCTGGAATTCCAGCTTCTTTTGCTTTATATAAAAAATCAGCAACTCCTACTGACTTCATTGCATCAAGGCGGCTGACTAGTATCCAGCGAGGATCAATGTTATCGCTGTGTATCTCTATCGTATCTTTAGGAAAGCTCACACCATTTGGAATAATACTGACGCGTCTCTCAGTAACATAAGGCGCAGCAATCTTCTCGACCTCTTTTGAAACCGCTACGATCAAATCAGCACGAGGAAGAATTATTGACTTTAATAAAAGGTCATAAACAGGACCATAGTACGAGGCAAAGGACGCAGGACCATGCAGTGTTAGCCCAAATGGAATACCCTCGAGTTCTGCAGCGATAAAGCTTGGTATCAAAGAAGTAAATGGATGTGCATGCAAGAAATCAATATTTTTTTCTCTAATTATTTCTCTGAGTCTCTCTACAGAGCTAATAAGTTGCTCTGAAGTAATATGCACTCCAAACTCTAGACCTTTAGTTACCGAAGCTATATTCGGAGGCAGCAACAGATCATCGAAAAGTTCCCCTACAGCTAGGTGAATCTCGCAGCCAAAATTAATTAGAGAGGCACTCTCACTTCTTATATGGGTTTCTAAACCACCAATCGTGAAGGACTCACTAGAAATGAGAATTCTTTTCATTCTATCTCACCACTTTAACAGACACACAAGCATCTAAAGCAGAAATACCACTGCCCGTTGGTCGAACCTGACTAACTTTTAAAATAATAACATCAGTCTTTCTATCAAGATAAATCATATCTCCATGAGAAACTGACTCGGCAATTGCAATTGTAACAAAATAGGTTCCAGGACACAGGTCAACTTTCAGATCAAAGTCGAAGTTTATTTTGTCCCCGCTTTTTACGTTTAACTGATTTTTCTTATGATAGAGCGTACTGGTACCAAACGCACTGACCCCTTCAACTGTACGAATAAGTATTCCAGCTTGGATTTCATCAATTGAATTTAATACATCAACATTAAAGCTGATTGAGGCACGGTCCCCAGTCCTGAACGACTCTGTAGACTCACCATCTTTATCACGAACTTCCCAGTTTTTTATAATTGCTCGTAGTCCATTATTTTCAGCTTCGCCTTCCTCTAGGCTGACAGGACTACTTATTAGCTCTTTAGTCTGATTTTCAGACTCTACCTCAAGCGAGTTTGCTTTCTCTTGGTTAAGATATCTGAGGTAGGCCTTCTCGTCGGAATAAAGTAGAGCATGATATTGATCAACTATTTCCTTAGCTGGGCCTATACCATGTACTTCACCACCATGAAGTAGAATTCCTCGTTGGCAAAACTTTTCAACGGTAGCTGTAGAATGGGTCACCAATAATATCGAGCAGCCATTTTCACGAAGTCGTTCAATATAATCAAAGCACTTCCGTTGAAACTTTTCATCACCAACAGATAGGGCTTCATCTACAATCAGAATTTGAGGATCAACACACGCCTGTACGGCAAAAGCCAATCTAACAACCATACCACTTGAATATGTTTTTACTGGCTGTTCTAAATGCTCACCAATGTCAGCAAAACTAACGATGCTGTCAAATTTCTCATCCATCTCTTCCTTGCTAAAACCAAGGATAGATCCGTTAAGGTATACATTTTCTCTTCCGGAAAACTCAGGATTAAACCCTGAGCCCAACTCTAACAACGCAGCTAGAACTCCATTTGTACGAATTTCTCCCTCAGTAGGAGATAACGTTCCAGAAATTATTTGTAGCAGCGTACTTTTTCCACTACCGTTCCGCCCAAGTATCCCAATTGTTTCTCCTTTATATACGGAGAATGAGATGTTTCGTAGAGCCCAAAACCCCGTAAAGTATTGGCGTTTGCCAAGCGTCAGAAATTGAAGCAGCCTATCTCTAGGCTGCGCATACATTTCAAACCGCTTAGAAATGTTATTGATAGAGATGGCAATTTCAGAGGACATCAGCGAATCCTTTACGTGTTTTTTGAAACCATGCAAATCCAAGACACGCAACTAGCCCCGATAGAGATGTATGGACTACCCAACCTTGCAAATCTATTGGTCTCCCCCAAATCATTACGTCACGGGCCTGTTCAATTACAAACGTCAATGGGCTAATCAACATGAATGGACGATAACTTTCAGGCAAAGAAACTACTGGGTAAAAAATCGGTGATAGAAACATTAAAACCGTTGTAATAATCCCCACAACCTGCGACACATCTCTTAAGTAAACACCAAGCGATGCAAGTAGCCAGGAAAGGCCTAGAGTCAACAAAACCAATGGAAGCAGAACAAATGGTAACAATAAAATAGTCGCGTGAGGCATTCCAAAAAACAATACATAAAAAATCAACCACACCAATAGGCTGATTAGTAAGTGAAAGGCTGCAGATCCTAAGGCTACACATGTTAATATTTCTAAAGGAAAAATTACTTTCTTGACGTAATTTACATTTCCAACAATCAGTGTAGGTGCTCTATTTATGCACTCACTAAATAGATTAAAAACCATGAGTCCAGAAAAAAGAACCAGAGCAAACTCTGTTTTTGATCCAGTTCCCCCAACCCATCTTGCTTTGAATACAACACTGAATACAAATGTATAAACAGCCAGCATAAGTACCGGATTGAAAAATGACCACAATAGCCCCATCGCAGATCCACGATAGCGCCCGGAAACCTCACGACGGATCAAATTAAAAATTAGGCTTCGATTGCTCCTTATGGAGCGAATCAAGGTTGAAGGTGAGATAGAGCGGGCAGCATGAGGATTCAATCTAGACACTTCCTTTGCATATTCTGGCTCAACGTGATCGCCAGTAGTTTCTGTTAGGGCACTGAATAATACATAACTTAAAAACTTATTTTAAAGGGCTATCAAAAGTAGACCGACGTACGCTCGTTCAAACTCTCCGAGGCCTATAATTTTAAACCAAGCTTATCTATATGATTTCAATCAAAAAAGAGGTCAACAGAGCCCTGTTGACCTCCATTTTTCAAGCGCAAATCACAAAACACCTATTTCGACTCAGTACCTACCCCAGAAGTTCAGCCCGTCAGAAGTCCAGATTGGATACCGCCAGGGCGTTGCTTTCGATGAAGTCGCGACGAGGCTCGACCGCATCCCCCATCAGGGTGTTGAAGATCTGGTCGGCGCCGATGGCATCTTCAATCGTGACCTTGAGCATACGGCGCACGCTTGGGTCCATGGTGGTTTCCCACAGCTGATCCGGGTTCATCTCGCCCAGACCTTTGTATCGCTGGATGGTGTGGCGCTTGGTGCTTTCGGTCATCAGCCAGTCCAGGGCTTCCTTGAACTCGGTCACCGCCTTCTTGCGTTCGCCACGCTGAATATAAGCGCCTTCGTCCAGCAGGGAGCTCAGTTGAGCGCCGAGGGTAACGACGGTCTTGTAGTCATTGCTACCGAAGAAGTCGCGGTTGAAGGTGACGTAGTTCGACAGGCCGTGGGAGATCAGTTCGACCTCTGGCAGCCAGACATTACGTTCACGGTCTTCACGCAGGCTGGCCTTGTAGACCAGGCCGGACTTCTCGACGGTGCGCAGGCGGACTTCATATTGGGCCAGCCAATCCTGCATGGCCGCGTGATCGGAGAGTTGCTCCAGGCTCACGGCCGGCAGGTAGATGAAGTGCTCGGTCAGTTCCTGAGGGTACAGGCGCGACAGACGCTTGAGGGTTTTCATGACCATGCGGAAGTCGTTCACCAGGCGCTCCAGCGCCTCGCCGGAAATACCCGGTGCTTCTTCGTTCAGGTGCAGGCTCGCATCTTCCAGGGCCGACTGCGTCATGTACTCTTCCATGGCGTCGTCGTCTTTGATGTATTGCTCTTGCTTGCCTTTCTTGACCTTGTACAGCGGCGGTTGAGCGATGTAGATGTAGCCACGCTCGATCAGCTCCGGCAGCTGACGGAAGAAGAAGGTCAGCAGCAGGGTACGGATGTGCGAACCGTCGACGTCAGCGTCGGTCATGATGATGATGTTGTGATAACGCAGCTTGTCGATGTTGTACTCTTCGCGGCCGATGCCGCAACCGAGTGCAGTGATCAAGGTGCCGACCTCTTGCGAGGAAATCATCTTGTCGAAGCGCGCTTTCTCGACGTTAAGGATCTTGCCCTTGAGCGGCAGAATCGCCTGGGTCTTACGGTTGCGTCCCTGCTTGGCGGAGCCGCCAGCAGAGTCACCTTCCACCAGGTAGAGTTCGGAAAGGGCAGGGTCTTTTTCCTGGCAGTCCGCCAGTTTGCCCGGCAGGCCGGCGATATCCAGCGCGCCTTTACGGCGGGTCATCTCACGAGCCTTACGCGCCGCTTCACGGGCACGGGCGGCGTCGAGCATCTTGCCGACCACCAGCTTGGCTTCGTTCGGGTTTTCCAGCAGGAAGTCAGAGAAGTACTTGCCCATTTCCTGTTCAACCGCGGTCTTCACTTCGGAAGACACCAGCTTGTCTTTGGTCTGGGAGCTGAACTTCGGATCCGGCACCTTGACCGAAATGATCGCGGTCAGGCCTTCGCGGGCATCGTCACCGGTGGTGGCGACCTTGTGCTTCTTCGCCAGACCTTCCTGTTCGATGTAGTTGTTCAGGTTACGCGTCAGTGCCGAACGGAAGCCCACCAAGTGGGTGCCGCCATCGCGCTGCGGAATGTTGTTGGTGAAGCACTGCAGGTTTTCGTTGAAGCTGTCGTTCCACTGCAGGGCGATTTCCACGCCGATGCCATCTTCACGCTGCACATTGAAGTGGAACACCTGGTTGACCGCGGTCTTGTTGGTGTTCAGGTATTCAACGAACGCACGCAGGCCGCCTTCGTACTTGAACAGTTCTTCCTTGCCGCTGCGTTCGTCCTTCAGAACGATACCGACACCGGAGTTGAGGAAGGACAGTTCACGAATCCGCTTGGCCAGGATGTCCCAGCTGAAATGGATGTTCTTGAAGGTCTCGCTGGAAGCCTTGAAGTGAATCTGGGTACCGGTGGTTTCGCTGTCACCGACGATCGCCATAGGCGCCTGAGGCACACCGTGAACGTAGGTCTGTTCCCAGATCTTGCCGCTGCGGCGAACGGTCAGGACCAGTTCTTCGGACAGGGCGTTCACTACCGACACACCCACACCGTGCAGACCGCCGGATACTTTGTAGGAGTTATCGTCGAACTTACCGCCGGCGTGCAGTACGGTCATGATGACCTCGGCCGCGGAAACGCCTTCTTCTTTATGCACGTCTACCGGGATGCCGCGACCGTTGTCACGCACGGTAATGGATTCGTCCGGGTGGATGATGATGCTGATGTCGTCGCAATGGCCGGCCAGAGCTTCGTCGATCGAGTTATCGACCACCTCGAACACCATATGGTGCAGACCGCTGCCATCGTCGGTGTCACCAATGTACATACCGGGACGTTTGCGTACGGCATCCAAACCTTTCAGCACTTTAATGCTGCTCGAGTCGTACGTGTTTTCTTCGCTCATGCCTTCACTCCCGATGGTCGTGGGTCTGGGTGATACGGCCCTGTTCCACGTGGAACAGGGCAACTGGCGTTTCCGTCTGCCAGCCTTCCCTCAATAATTCGTGGTCTACACAGGTGATGAACACCTGGCAGCGTAAGTCTTCCAACAAGCGACAAAGTGCGCGGCGATGCTGCTCGTCCAGCTCGGACGGCAAGTCATCCACCAGATAAATACACTGACCGCGCCGGGCCTGGCTGACCAGGTGCCCCTGGGCGATCCGCAAGGCACAGACCACCAACTTCTGCTGACCGCGGGACAAGATGTCCGCAGCGTTGTGTGCGCCCAATCTGAGACGCAAATCAGCACGTTGGGGGCCGGCCTGGGTATGACCCATTTGCTGATCACGATGGAGGGATGTCGCGAGCACTGCACTGAGCTCTCGCTCTTTATCCCAACCACGGTAATAGCTAAGCGTTAAGCCCTCGAGCTCTACCAGCTCGCTCAAGGTCCGCTCAAAGACTGGTTTCAAGGCTTTGATATAAGCGCGGCGGTATTCATCAATTTCAGCGCTGGCCTGACACAGTTCCCTATCCCAGGCTGCTTGCGAAGCGGCGTCAAGTGTACCATGCCGCAGCCATGAGTTCCGCTGCCGCAGGGCCTTCTGCAAGCGCTGCCAGGTTGACATGAAGCGGGGTTCCACGTGGAACACGCCCCAATCGAGGAACTGGCGCCTGATTTTGGGTGCGCCTTCCAGCAAGCGGAAACTGTCCGGGTTGATCAACTGCAGGGGCAGGATCTCCGCCAGCTGCGCGGCACTGCGGGCGTTCTGCCCGTCGATGCGGATCTGGAATTCACCCTGGCGATCGCGAGATATGCCCAGGCTGCTGTGTCCTCCTTCCGCCAGCTCGACCTGGCCGAACACCGTACACGCGAGTTGTTCGTACTGGATCACCGGCAATAAACGGGCACTGCGAAACGAGCGAGCAAGCCCCAGCAAGTGGATGGCTTCCAGCACGCTGGTTTTGCCACTGCCGTTGGCGCCGTAGAGGAGGTTGATGCGGGGGGAGGGGGAGAAGGTCACCGGGTGCAGATTGCGCACCGCGGTGACCGAGACGCGACTGAGGGACATCTAGCTTCTGCTGAGCATGATTACAGGCGCATCGGCATGACAACGTAGGCCGAGTCGTCGTTGTCGGATTCCTGCACCAGCGCACTGCTGTTGGAATCGGACAGGATCAGGCGTACCTGTTCAGTGGTCATCACGCCCAGCACGTCGAGCAGGTAGCTCACGTTGAAGCCGATCTCCAGCGAACCGCCGTTGTATTCCACGCCTACTTCTTCTTCCGCCTCTTCCTGCTCCGGGTTGTTCGCCTGGATTTTCAACTGACCGTTGGCCAGTTGCAGACGGATACCACGGTACTTCTCGTTGGACAGGATCGCGGTACGGCTGAAGGCCTCGCGCAGCGCCTGACGGTCGCCCAGTACCAGCTTGTCACCGCCCTTCGGCAGCACACGCTCGTAGTCCGGGAACTTGCCGTCGACCAGCTTGGAAGTGAAGGTGAACTCGCCGGTGGTAGCGCGGATGTGGTGCTGGCCCAGCACGATGCTGACGTTGCCATCCGGCTCGGTGAGCAGACGGGCCAGTTCCAGGATGCCTTTGCGCGGCACGATCACCTGGTGACGATCCGGCTGACCGATATCGGCCTGCATCGAGCACATGGCCAGGCGGTGACCGTCGGTGGCCACGGCACGGATGATGCCGGCGGAGACTTCCAGCAGCATGCCGTTGAGGTAGTAGCGCACGTCCTGCTGGGCCATGGCGAAGCTGGTGCGTTCGATCAGGCGACGCAGCTTGCTCTGCTCCAGCTGGCAGGTCAGCGAGCCCGGGCCTTCTTCCACAGTCGGGAAGTCGTTGGCCGGCAAGGTGGACAGGGTAAAGCGGCTACGGCCAGCCTTGACCACCAGCTTCTGCTCGTCGACCTTGATGTCGATCAGGGCGTCGTTCGGCAGGCTCTTGCAGATGTCCATCAGCTTACGCGCCGGGACAGTGATTTCGCCTGGCTCCGCCGGCTCTTCCAACTGCACGCGACCGACCAGCTCGACTTCCAGGTCGGTACCGGTCAGCGACAGTTGCTGGCCTTCGACAACCAACAGCACGTTGGAAAGTACCGGCAAGGTCTGACGACGTTCGACGACGCCGGCGACCAGTTGCAGGGGTTTCAACAGGGCTTCGCGTTGAATGGTGAAATGCATGGTCTAGTCCCTTGCCTTAATAAGCTGCGCTGGAGTCATCAAGTGGTCAGAGTACGCAGCAGGTTCTTGTAGTCCTCGCGGATGTCCGCGTCGGATTCCTTAAGTTCATTGATCTTGCGGCATGCGTGCAAGACCGTGGTGTGGTCGCGGCCGCCGAACACATCGCCGATTTCCGGCAGGCTGTGGTTGGTCAGTTCCTTGGACAAGGCCATGGCCACCTGGCGTGGACGCGCGACAGAACGCGAGCGCCGCTTGGACAGCAGATCGGAGATCTTGATCTTGTAGTACTCGGCGACAGTGCGCTGAATGTTATCCACAGAGACCAGCTTGTCCTGCAGGGCCAGCAGGTCCTTCAGCGATTCGCGAATCAGCTCGATGGTAATGTCGCGCCCCATGAAGTGCGAGTGAGCGATGACACGCTTGAGCGCCCCTTCCAGCTCACGCACGTTGGAACGAATTCGCTGGGCAATGAAGAACGCCGCATCGTGAGGCAGTTCGACTTTGGCCTGGTCGGCTTTCTTCATCAGGATCGCGACGCGGGTTTCCAGTTCCGGTGGCTCTACCGCCACGGTCAGGCCCCAGCCGAAGCGCGATTTCAGGCGTTCTTCCAGGCCTTCGATCTCCTTCGGATAGCGGTCACTGGTGAGAATCACCTGTTGGCCGCCTTCGAGCAGGGCGTTGAAGGTATGGAAAAACTCTTCCTGGGAACGCTCCTTGCGAGCGAAGAACTGAATATCGTCGATCAGCAATGCATCCACCGAACGGTAGAAGCGCTTGAATTCGTTGATCGCGTTGAGTTGCAGCGCCTTGACCATGTCAGCCACGAAGCGCTCGGAATGCAGGTACACGACCTTGGCATTCGGGTTCTTCTTTAATAGATGGTTACCCACAGCGTGCATCAAGTGGGTCTTACCCAAACCTACGCCGCCATAAAGGAAGAGCGGGTTGTAACCATGCTTGGGGTTGTCGGCTACCTGCCAGGCCGCGGCACGGGCCAGCTGGTTGGACTTACCTTCCACAAAGTTTTCGAAGGTGAAGGTGCGGTTCAGGTAACTGGTGTGCTTGAGCGCACCTTCCACCTGAACGGTGCGCTGTTCGGCGCGCACTGGAGCCTGCTGCGAGCTGGCCCCCGCCATCGGGTCGAAGCTGTCACGAGAGGGTTCTTCGCTGACTTCGGCGACTTTCTGGGTTACCGCCTTGGTCGGGGCGGCCGGAGCCGGCGCAGCGACCGGGGCGGCAGCTGCTGCCTGCTGAACCTGAGAGGCAACCGCAGCGGCCAGCGGAGCATTGGGTGCCGCACGAGGAGCGGAACTGCGTTTGCTGCCTATTAATAAGGAAAGCGCCGGCGCCATGCCATTGCCATGCTCATCCAGCAGCTCGAGCACGCGGCCCAGGTACTTTTCGTTGACCCAATCGAGAACAAAACGATTCGGTGCGTATACACGCAACTCGTCGCCTTCGGCTTCGACCTGTAGCGGACGGATCCAAGTGTTGAATTGCTGGGCAGGCAGCTCATCACGCAGAAGCTCCACGCACTGCTGCCAAAGTTCCACTGACACGGATATCCCCTAAGTTGAAAGCCGGTGAGGCAAAAACAAGCCGCCATTGTAACGACCAGACGCACACTTATCCACATGTAGGTTGATCGCAGGCCACTATGAATCAACGCTTTATCCCGAAAAAACACGACCAATGGTATGTGCATAAGCTCTGTGGATAACCACACCTAAGGGCATTGCACAACTGGGGGCGAAAATCGGTGGATAACCCGCTTGTGGATAACTCGCCTTTCCACACACAGCTTTTCCGATAGCGCAGCACAGGCAAAGCACCGTTTCTCGACAGTGTTGTCATTCTCTGTACAGCACGTCCTATAAGGGCTCAATGTAGTTATCCACAGACAGGGACGTCCCTAGCCTTTATAAGCTTTACAGAAAAGCTTTAAATAATTCCCTTCTTTATTTTTATATCTGGCTGACCCGGTTCTTCAGCCTCAGAGGCGGACATACCCAGATAAAGGAAAAGCTGGTTGGAAATTGACCTAGAGGCTTGCTTTCTCTAGAATCGCCGATCTCTTAAAACGGGGGCCATTCCGGCCCGTTGTGGACGAACCAGGTAACACGACAATGAAACGTACTTTCCAACCAAGCACTATCAAACGCGCTCGTACCCACGGTTTCCGTGCTCGCATGGCTACCAAGAACGGTCGTGCCGTCCTGTCGCGTCGTCGCGCCAAAGGTCGTGCGCGTCTGGCAGTTTGATACTCCGGCACTGGAGGTGAGTCAGGACTTCAGTCGGGAAAAGCGTCTGCTTACCCCCCGGCATTTCAAGGCAGTCTTTGACTCCCCTACCGGCAAGGTTCCGGGGAAAAATCTCCTGCTCCTTGCGCGCAACAACGATCTGGATCATCCCCGTCTGGGGCTGGTTATCGGAAAAAAGAGCGTCAAGCTCTCCGTTGAGCGCAATCGCCTCAAACGTCTGATGCGCGAATCGTTTCGCCTGAACCAGGATGCTCTGGTCGGCTGGGACATCGTTATCGTCGCGCGCAAAGGTTTGGGCGATGTAGAAAACCCCGAATTGATTCAGCATTTCGACAAGCTCTGGAAGCGTCTGGCCCGTAACAAGCCGGCACCAGCAGTCAAAACCGAAACTGTAGGGGTAGACAGTACCAATGCGTAAACTGGCACTCGTTCCGATCCAGTTTTACCGCTATGCCATTAGTCCTTTGATGGCCAGTCACTGTCGTTTCTACCCCAGCTGTTCCTGCTACGCGTATGAAGCCATCGAAAATCATGGCCTTCTGCGCGGTGGCTGGCTGACCTTTCGTCGTTTAGGTCGCTGTCATCCGTGGAATCCCGGTGGTTATGACCCGGTTCCACCTATCCCTACCTCCCGTTCTTCTTCGATGGCCGAGTAATCATGGATATTAAACGCACGATCCTGATCGTCGCCCTGGCAATCGTGTCCTACGTCATGGTTCTTAAGTGGAACCAGGATTATGGCCAGGCTGCCCTGCCGACTCAGAATGTTGCTGCCAACACCGCCACCCCGGCTCTACCGGATACGCCTGTTGGTAACAATGTTTCCGCCAGTGCCGATGTACCCAGCGCGAATACCGATACCAGCACCCCTACCGAAACTCCGGTAGCGGCAAGCAAAGACCTCATCCAGGTAAAAACGGATGTGCTCGATCTGGCTATCGATCCTCAAGGTGGTGATATCGCCCAGCTGAAGCTGCCGCTGTATCCACGTCGCCAGGACCATCCGGAAATTCCGTTCCAACTGTTCGATAACGGTGGCGAACGTACTTATCTGGCGCAAAGCGGCCTGACCGGTGTCAACGGTCCGGATGCTCGTCCTGCAGGACGCCCGGTTTATTCGGCCGAGAAAAAGACTTATCAACTGGCTGACGGCCAGAACCAGCTGAATGTCGACCTGAAATTCAGCGACGCCGGCGTCAACTACATCAAGCGTTTCACCTTTACCCGCGGTCTGTACGATCTGAAAGTCACCTATCTGATCGACAACACCAGCGACAAGGCCTGGACTGGCAACCTGTTTGCCCAGCTCAAACGCGATGCCAGCTCCGATCCTTCTTCCAGCACCGCTACCGGCACCGCGACTTACCTGGGCGCTGCCCTGTGGACAAGTTCCGAGCCGTACAAAAAAGTGTCGATGAAAGATATCGACAAGGGCTCGCTGAAAGAAACCGTGCAAGGTGGCTGGGTTGCCTGGCTGCAACACTACTTCGTGACCGCCTGGATCCCGGCGAAGAACGAAAGCAACGTGGTGCAGACCCGCAAGGACAACCAAGGCAACTACATCATCGGTTTCACTGGCCCGGCGCTGACCGTTGCACCTGGTGCCAAGGCTGAAACCACCGCCACTCTGTACGCCGGTCCGAAGAGCCAGGCCGTTCTGAAAGAGTTGTCCCCAGGCCTGGAACTGACCGTTGACTACGGCATTCTGTGGTTCATTGCCCAGCCGATCTTCTGGCTGCTGCAACATATCCACAGCATTGTGGGTAACTGGGGCTGGTCGATCATCTTCCTGACCATGCTGATCAAGGGGATCTTCTTCCCGCTGTCGGCGGCCAGCTACAAATCCATGGCGCGCATGCGTGCGGTGGCCCCGAAACTGGCGGCTCTGAAAGAGCAACATGGCGACGACCGGCAGAAAATGTCGCAAGCCATGATGGAGCTGTACAAGAAAGAGAAGATCAATCCGCTGGGTGGTTGCTTGCCAATCCTCGTGCAGATGCCGGTGTTCCTGTCCTTGTACTGGGTACTCCTGGAAAGCGTGGAAATGCGCCAGGCGCCATTCATGCTGTGGATTACCGACCTGTCGATCAAGGATCCGTTCTTCATCCTGCCGATCATCATGGGCGCCACCATGTTCATCCAGCAGCAGCTGAACCCGACTCCTCCGGATCCGATGCAGGCCAAGGTGATGAAAATGATGCCAATCATCTTCACCTTCTTCTTCCTGTGGTTCCCGGCCGGTCTGGTGCTGTACTGGGTTGTGAACAACTGCCTGTCGATCGCACAACAGTGGTACATCACACGTAAGATCGAAGCCGCTACCAAGAAAGCAGCGGCCTGACCTACTCTGTGGATAACCACTCAAAACGCCCCCTAGTGGGGCGTTTTGCTATCTGTCACTTTTGTCTGCCTCTTTATGTCTGGAGCGGGTTATGAATGTCCCTCGTGAAACCATCGCAGCCGTCGCCACCGCCCAGGGGCGTGGTGGTGTGGGCATCGTGCGTATTTCCGGACCACTGGCCAGCGTCGCCGCCAAGGCCATCAGCGGCCGCGAGCTGAAACCGCGTTACGCTCATTACGGGCCGTTTTTCAGCGATCGGGACGAGGTCCTGGACGAGGGGATCGCCCTATATTTCCCGGGGCCGAACTCCTTTACCGGCGAAGACGTACTGGAACTTCAGGGCCACGGCGGTCCGATCGTCCTGGATATGTTGCTGCAGCGCTGCCTGCAGTTGGGATGTCGCCTGGCCCGGCCGGGGGAATTCAGCGAGCGCGCCTTCCTCAACGACAAGCTCGACCTGGCCCAGGCCGAAGCCATCGCCGACCTGATCGAGGCCAGTTCCGCACAGGCCGCGCGTAATGCCTTGCGCTCTTTGCAGGGAGCGTTCTCCAAGCGTGTGCATAACCTGACCGAGCAATTGATCGCGCTGCGCATCTACGTCGAGGCGGCCATCGATTTTCCCGAGGAAGAAATCGACTTCCTGGCCGATGGCCATGTGCTGCAGATGCTCGACACCGTGCGCGACGAGTTATCCACCGTGGTCCGCGAAGCCGGGCAGGGCGCCTTGCTGCGTGACGGTATGACCGTGGTTATCGCTGGTCGGCCGAATGCCGGCAAGTCCAGCCTGCTCAATGCCCTGGCCGGACGCGAAGCGGCCATCGTCACCGAGATCGCCGGCACTACCCGGGACGTGCTGCGCGAACATATCCACATCGACGGCATGCCGCTGCACGTTGTGGATACCGCGGGACTGCGCGATACCGAAGACCAGGTGGAAAAGATCGGTGTGGAACGTGCCCTCAAGGCCATTGGCGAGGCCGACCGCGTACTGCTGGTAGTCGATGCCACGGCGCCGGAAGCGCTGGACCCCTTTGCCCTGTGGCCGGAGTTCCTGGAACAGCGGCCGGATCCGGCGAAAGTTACGCTGATCCGTAACAAGGCCGACCTGACCAGCGAAGCGATTGCCCTGGAAGTCAGCGACGATGGCCACGTGACTATCAGCCTCAGTGCCAAGGCAGGAGGCGAGGGCCTGGAGTTGCTGCGTGAGCACCTCAAGGCTTGCATGGGTTACGAGCAGACGTCCGAAAGCAGCTTCAGTGCACGCAGGCGTCACCTGGAAGCCCTGCACCACGCCAGTAAGGCACTTGAACACGGGCGTTCGCAATTGACCCTGGCCGGCGCCGGCGAGCTGCTGGCTGAAGACTTGCGTCAAGCCCAGCAATCCCTGGGAGAAATTACCGGCGCTTTCAGCTCGGACGACCTGCTGGGCCGGATTTTTTCCAGCTTCTGTATCGGTAAATAACCCCATCTTCCTGTAGGAGCAGCCGTTCAGCGGCTTGGTTGCTCGTGATGCTCAGTGGCGATGTTCTGCCCGACATCACGGGCGAACCCGCTCCTGCAATCCTTTGTACTTCCCACCATTTCCGAGTTTGCCGGGCGCCATCGAGCGCTTCGGTGGATTTCTCGTGGGCGGCCTTTGGTCGGCTGAGCCTTTTTTCTGTGGATTAAGCCCTGTGAATAACTGCCCTTAGGCTCAGTTGATAACAGAGCGTCAAAACTGAGGAAAATCCGCTCTGTGGATAAGCATCACTTTAATCCACAGGCTTACACCGGTTATCCAAGGGCCTCGTTGCCACCTAACCACAGACTTTTGAATCGCTGTACACATTGAAAACAAAGGTCTGTATGAATCTATCCACAGATAGGTCGGTGCCTAAGAATAAACATAAAAACAAAGATTTAATAAATTTCTTTCTTTTTAATTTCTATTGTCCGTGAGTCATCCACAGCTGGTTAAATTTTGTGCAAAGGGTTCTTTAGGAAGGGCGAAGACCCTATACTTGTCCGTTATCCCAAGAACCCATCCTTTTTTACCCATATAAGCAGGCACGAGGTGCGTGGTGGATTTCCCTTCCCGTTTTGAAGTGATCGTCATCGGCGGCGGTCATGCCGGTACCGAGGCAGCACTTGCATCAGCACGCATGGGGGCAAAAACCCTGTTGCTGACGCACAACGTGGAAACCCTCGGAGCGATGAGCTGCAATCCCGCGATTGGCGGGATCGGTAAAAGTCATCTGGTCAAAGAAATCGATGCCCTCGGCGGCGCGATGGCCATGGCTACCGATAAAGGTGGTATTCAGTTTCGGGTGTTGAACAGCCGCAAAGGCCCAGCCGTGCGGGCTACCCGTGCCCAGGCCGACCGCATCCTGTACAAGGCCGCTGTCCGCGAAATCCTGGAAAACCAGCCGAACCTGTGGATATTTCAACAGGCGGCGGATGACCTGATCGTCGAACAGGACCAGGTTCGCGGCGTAGTGACCCAAATGGGTCTGCGTTTCTTCGCCGAATCCGTGGTGTTGACCACCGGTACCTTCCTCGGTGGACTTATCCACATCGGGATGCAGAACTATTCCGGCGGTCGCGCCGGCGATCCACCTTCGATCGCCCTGGCCCATCGGCTGCGTGAATTGCCGCTACGTGTCGGCCGCCTGAAAACCGGCACGCCGCCGCGTATCGATGGTCGTTCCGTGGATTTCTCGGTGATGACCGAACAACCGGGCGATACGCCGATTCCGGTGATGTCGTTCCTGGGCTCGAAAGAGCAGCATCCGCGGCAGGTCAGCTGCTGGATCACCCATACCAATGCCCGTACCCACGAGATCATTGCTTCCAACCTTGATCGTTCGCCGATGTATTCCGGGGTGATCGAGGGAATCGGCCCGCGCTACTGCCCGTCGATCGAAGACAAGATCCATCGCTTTGCCGACAAGGAAAGCCATCAGGTCTTCATCGAACCGGAAGGCCTGACCACTCACGAGCTGTACCCGAACGGGATATCCACATCCTTGCCGTTCGATGTGCAGTTGCAGATTGTGCAATCGATCCGCGGCATGGAAAACGCCCACATCGTGCGTCCTGGCTACGCCATCGAGTACGACTACTTCGACCCGCGCGACCTGAAGTACAGCCTGGAAACCAAAGTGATCGGCGGCCTGTTCTTTGCCGGCCAGATCAACGGCACCACCGGCTACGAAGAAGCCGGCGCCCAGGGTTTGCTCGCCGGCGCCAACGCCGCATTGCGCGCGCAGGGCAAAGACAGCTGGTGTCCGCGTCGCGACGAGGCCTACATCGGTGTGCTGGTCGACGACCTGATTACCCTGGGAACCCAGGAACCGTATCGAATGTTCACATCCCGTGCCGAATACCGCCTGATCCTGCGCGAAGACAACGCCGATCTGCGCCTGACCGAAAAAGGTCGGGAACTGGGTCTGGTCGACGATGTCCGTTGGGCTGCGTTCTGCAAGAAGCGCGAAGGCATTGCCCAGGAAGAACAGCGTTTGAAAAGCACCTGGGTTCGCCCGGGCACCGAACAGGGCGATGCGATCGCTGAAAAGTTCGGCACGCCGCTGACCCATGAGTACAACTTGCTGAATCTGCTGAGCCGTCCGGAAATCGACTACGCTGGTCTGGTCGCAGTGACCGGGCAGGGCGCAGAAGATCCACAGGTTGCCGAACAGGTCGAGATCAAGACCAAGTACGCTGGCTACATCGATCGCCAGCAGGACGAAATCGCTCGTCTGCGGGCCAGCGAGGACACCAAGCTGCCTGTGGATATCGACTACAGCACCATTTCCGGCCTCTCGAAAGAGATCCAGAGCAAGCTCGGCGCTACGCGCCCTGAAACCCTGGGCCAGGCTTCGCGGATCCCGGGCGTTACACCGGCGGCGATTTCCCTGTTGATGATTCACTTGAAAAAACGCGGCGCGGGCCGTCAGTTGGAGCAAAGCGCTTGAGTTCGCAGGTCACCTCGCAACATGCAGAAGAGTTATCCACAGGTGCTCGCCAACTCTGTGTCAACCTGACAGAAGCCCAGCACGAATTGCTGCTGGGTTATCTGGCCCTGTTGATCAAATGGAACAAGGCTTACAACCTGACCGCCGTGCGCGATCCGGATGAAATGGTTTCGCGTCATCTGCTCGATAGCCTGAGTGTGATGTCGTTCATCGAAAACGGTCGCTGGCTGGATGTGGGCAGCGGCGGCGGGATGCCGGGCATTCCATTGGCTATCCTGTTTCCGGACTCGCAAGTGACCTGTCTGGACAGCAATGGCAAGAAAACCCGCTTCCTGACCCAGGTCAAACTGGAACTGAAGCTGGATAACCTGAATGTTATCCACAGTCGTGTCGAAGCTTTCCAACCGCAGCAGCCATTCAACGGGATCATTTCCCGGGCGTTCAGCAGCATGGAGAACTTCACCAACTGGACTCGCCACCTCGGCGACCGCGATACACGTTGGCTGGCAATGAAGGGCGTTCATCCCGCCGATGAGCTGGTAGCATTGCCGGCGGACTTCCACCTCGATAGCGAACACGCCCTGGCCGTACCCGGTTGCCAAGGCCAACGCCATCTGCTGATACTGCGCCGCACGGCATGATTGGGAACACAAGCAAGAATGGCTAAGGTATTCGCGATAGCGAACCAGAAAGGTGGTGTGGGCAAGACCACCACCTGCATCAACCTCGCAGCATCGCTGGTTGCTACCAAGCGCCGGGTGCTGTTGATCGATCTTGATCCACAGGGCAACGCCACCATGGGTAGCGGTGTGGATAAACACGGCCTGGAAAATTCGGTCTACGACCTGCTGATCGGCGAATGCGACCTGGCCCAGGCCATGCACTACTCCGAGCACGGCGGTTATCAACTGCTGCCGGCGAACCGCGACCTGACCGCCGCGGAAGTCGTTCTGCTGGAAATGCAGATGAAAGAAAGCCGCCTGCGCAGCGCCCTGGCGCCGATCCGGGAAAACTACGATTACATTCTGATCGACTGCCCACCGTCACTGTCGATGCTCACGCTCAACGCCTTGGTCGCCGCCGATGGGGTCATTATCCCCATGCAGTGCGAGTACTTTGCACTCGAAGGGCTGAGCGACCTTGTGGATAACATCAAGCGCATCTCCGAATTGCTCAATCCGAACCTCAAGGTCGAAGGCCTGCTGCGGACCATGTACGACCCGCGGCTAAGCTTGATGAACGATGTGTCCGCGCAGCTCAAGGAACACTTCGGCGATCAGCTGTACGACACGGTGATCCCGCGCAACATCCGTCTGGCGGAAGCCCCCAGTTATGGCATGCCGGCGTTGGCCTACGACAAACAGTCCCGCGGTGCCATCGCCTATCTGGCCCTCGCTGGCGAGATGGTTCGTCGGCAACGGAAAAATTCACGCGCAGCCGCTGCCCAGCCAACTTAAGGAATCCCCATGGCCGTCAAGAAACGAGGTCTCGGACGTGGACTGGATGCACTGTTGAGTGGTCCTACTGTCAGCGCACTGGAAGAACAAGCGGTTCAAGCCGACGTACGCGAGTTGCAACACTTGCCACTGGACCTGATCCAGCGCGGCAAGTATCAGCCGCGCCGGGACATGGACCCACAGGCCCTGGAAGAACTGGCGAGCTCGATCAAGAGCCAGGGCGTGATGCAGCCGATCGTGGTGCGTCCGATCGGTTCCGGCCGTTTTGAAATCATCGCCGGCGAACGCCGCTGGCGCGCCAGCCAGCAGGCGGGCCAGGAAACCATCCCGGCGATGGTTCGCGATGTGCCGGACGAAACCGCCATCGCCATGGCGCTGATCGAGAATATCCAGCGCGAAGATCTCAATCCCATCGAGGAAGCGGTTGCCCTGCAGCGCCTGCAGCAGGAATTCCAGCTGACTCAGCAGCAGGTTGCCGAGGCTGTGGGTAAGTCCCGCGTCACCGTAGCCAACTTGTTGCGGCTGATCGCTTTGCCTGAAGTGATCAAGACCATGCTGTCCCACGGCGACCTGGAAATGGGTCATGCCCGCGCCTTGCTGGGTTTGCCGGAAAATCAACAGGTTGAAGGGGCGCGACACGTTGTCGCACGCGGCCTCACCGTACGCCAGACCGAAGCCCTGGTTCGCCAGTGGCTCAGTGGCAAACAGCAGCCTGCCGAACCCGTCAAACCCGACCCGGATATCGCGCGCCTGGAGCAGCGCCTGGCCGAGCGCCTAGGCTCTGCGGTGCAGATTCGTCACGGAAAGAAAGGGAAAGGTCAGTTGGTCATCGGGTATAACTCCCTCGATGAGCTTCAAGGCGTCCTTGCACACATCCGCTGAAACATTTCCTCATGTAGCGTGCAGTCGGAAATCACTACCCGGCAGTTGAATAGGGGCTGAACCGCCCCTATACTCTGCGCGCATTTTGTCGGCACAAATTATGCCAAGTTATTGAATTCTGGCAGCCGACCCATGAGGAGCAAGAGTGATGGAAACCCGCACGCCAAACCGCTTGCCGTTCCATCGCTTGGCGGTTTTCCCGGTTTTATTGGCTCAATTGGTCGTTTTACTGCTGGCCGCCTTGGCGCTCTGGCAATGGCATGGAGTCGTAGCCGGATACTCAGGCCTTTGCGGGGGACTGATAGCCTTGCTACCCAATGTGTATTTCGCTCATAGGGCATTTCGGTTTTCCGGCGCCCGAGCAGCTCAAGCCATCGTCCGGTCTTTTTATGCTGGCGAGGCGGGCAAACTGATTTTGACGGCAGTGCTCTTTGCATTGACGTTCGCAGGTGTGAAGCCATTGGCGCCGCTAGCTGTATTCGGCGTCTTCGTGCTGACCCAACTGGTCAGCTGGTTCGCTCCCCTGCTTATGAGAACAAGACTTTCGAGACCTTAGGGCGTTTGAGGCAACCATGGCAGAAACAACCGCTTCGGGCTATATCCAGCACCACTTGCAGAACCTGACCTTCGGTCAGCTACCTAATGGCGGCTGGGGCTTTGCCCACACCGCAGCAGAAGCCAAAGAAATGGGCTTCTGGGCATTCCACGTCGATACCCTCGGCTGGTCTGTGGCGTTGGGTCTGATCTTCGTTCTTCTTTTCCGCATGGCGGCCAAGAAGGCAACTTCCGGTCAGCCAGGTGCTTTGCAGAACTTCGTTGAAGTATTGGTCCAGTTCGTCGATGGCAGCGTGAAAGACAGCTTCCATGGCCGTAGCCCAGTGATTGCACCGCTGGCACTGACCATCTTCGTCTGGGTGTTCCTGATGAACGCCATCGACCTGATCCCGGTCGACTGGATTCCTCAGCTGGCCATCCTGATCTCCGGCGATGCGCACATTCCGTTCCGCGCCGTGTCGACTACCGACCCGAACGCCACGCTGGCCATGGCTTTCTCGGTGTTCGCACTGATCATTTTCTACAGCATCAAGATCAAGGGCATCGGCGGCTTCATCGGCGAACTGACCCTGCACCCGTTCGGCAGCAAGAACATCTTCGTTCAGGCGCTGCTGATTCCGGTGAACTTCCTGCTTGAATTCGTGACGCTGATCGCCAAGCCAATCTCCCTGGCACTGCGTCTGTTCGGCAACATGTACGCTGGCGAACTGGTGTTCATCCTGATCGCCGTGATGTTCGGCAGCGGCCTGCTCTGGCTCAGCGGCCTGGGCGTGGTGCTGCAATGGGCGTGGGCTGTGTTCCACATCCTGATCATCACCCTGCAAGCGTTTATCTTCATGATGCTGACCATCGTCTACCTGTCGATGGCGCACGAAGAGAACCATTAAGACCGGTCTCGATCAGTCTGATGTCCCTCCCGGTCAAACGGGAGGGGGCCCGTCTAGGGCACGATGAAACGATTTGTTTTACCGCTTTAATCTAAAAAACCTAAACCATACGACGTAAAAGTCGGGAGGAAAGATGGAAACTGTAGTTGGTCTAACCGCTATCGCTGTTGCACTGTTGATCGGCCTGGGCGCACTGGGTACCGCAATTGGTTTCGGCCTGTTGGGTGGCAAGTTCCTGGAAGGCGCTGCGCGTCAGCCAGAGATGGTTCCAATGCTGCAAGTTAAAATGTTCATCGTTGCCGGCCTGCTCGACGCCGTAACCATGATCGGCGTTGGTATCGCTCTGTTCTTCACCTTCGCGAACCCCTTCGTTGGTCAACTCGCTGGCTAATCACTCGACTTTTCGAGTTGATTGGTGTGATGGACAACGAACGAGCGAGGTGTTGGCGTGAACATTAATGCAACCCTGATTGGCCAGTCCGTTGCGTTCTTCATTTTTGTACTGTTTTGCATGAAGTTCGTGTGGCCTCCGGTCATCGCGGCTTTGCACGAACGTCAGAAGAAGATCGCGGATGGACTGGACGCTGCCAGCCGAGCAGCTCGCGACCTGGAACTGGCCCAAGAGAAAGCGGGTCAGCAACTGCGCGAAGCAAAAGCTCAGGCAGCCGAAATCATTGAGCAAGCCAAGAAACGCGGTAACCAGATCGTCGAAGAGGCTGTTGAAAAAGCCCGTGTCGACGCTGACCGTGTGAAGGTTCAGGCTCAGGCCGAGATCGAGCAGGAACTGAACAGTGTCAAAGACGCGCTGCGTGCCCAACTGGGTGTGCTGGCCGTTGGCGGCGCCGAGAAGATCCTGGGCGCCACAATCGATCAAAACGCGCACGCGGAGCTGGTTAACAAACTGGCTGCTGAAATTTAAGCGAGGGCGATCATGGCAGAACTGACCACGTTGGCCCGACCTTACGCTAAGGCGGCCTTCGAGCACGCTCAGGCCCACCAGCAGCTGGCCTCTTGGTCAGCCATGCTCGGCCTGGCTGCAGCGGTGTCGCAAGACGACACCATGCGGCGCGTGCTCAAGGCCCCGCGACTGACGAGCGCAGACAAGGCCGCCACGTTTATCGACGTGTGCGGCGACAAGTTCGATGCCAAGGCACAGAATTTCATCCACGTCGTTGCCGAAAACGACCGTCTCCTGCTTCTGCCGGAGATCGCCGCTCTGTTCGACCTGTACAAGGCCGAGCAAGAGAAGTCGGTAGATGTGGAAGTCACCAGTGCTTTTGCGTTGAACCAAGAACAGCAAGACAAACTCGCCAAGGTTCTCAGTGCACGACTCGACCGGGAAGTGCGCCTGCAAGTTGCGGAGGACGCTGCCCTGATTGGTGGTGTCGTCATCCGCGCCGGCGACCTGGTTATCGATGGCTCGATTCGCGGCAAAATCGCGAAACTTGCCGAAGCATTGAAATCTTGAGTTTGAAGGGGCAGCAGAGCAATGCAGCAACTCAATCCTTCCGAAATAAGTGAAATTATCAAGGGCCGCATCGAAAAGCTCGATGTGACCTCTCAAGCCCGTAACGAAGGCACTGTCGTCAGCGTTTCTGACGGTATCGTGCGGATTCACGGTCTGGCCGACGTCATGTACGGCGAGATGATCGAGTTTCCGGGCGGTGTCTACGGTATGGCACTCAACCTCGAGCAAGACTCCGTAGGTGCCGTTGTACTGGGCGCATACACGACTCTGGCTGAAGGCATGAGCGCCAAGTGCACCGGCCGCATCCTCGAAGTTCCGGTTGGTAAGGAACTGCTGGGTCGCGTAGTCGACGCACTGGGTAACCCAGTTGACGGCAAAGGTCCGCTGAACAACACCGAGACCGACGCGGTCGAGAAAGTTGCTCCAGGCGTGATCTGGCGTAAGTCGGTAGACCAGCCTGTACAGACTGGCTACAAGGCTGTCGATGCCATGATCCCAGTCGGCCGTGGCCAGCGTGAGCTGATCATCGGTGACCGTCAGATCGGTAAGACCGCTCTGGCGATCGACGCGATCATCAACCAGAAAGACAGCGGCATCTTCTGCGTATACGTAGCAGTGGGTCAGAAGCAATCGACCATCGCCAACGTTGTTCGCAAGCTGGAAGAAAACGGCGCTCTGGCCAACACCATCATCGTGGCTGCCAGTGCTTCCGAATCCGCTGCCCTGCAATTCCTGGCACCGTACTCCGGTTGCACCATGGGCGAATACTTCCGCGACCGCGGTGAAGACGCGCTGATCGTTTATGACGATCTGTCCAAGCAAGCAGTGGCTTACCGCCAGATTTCCCTGCTGCTGCGCCGTCCACCAGGCCGTGAAGCTTACCCAGGCGACGTGTTCTATCTCCACTCCCGTCTGCTGGAGCGCGCATCCCGCGTTTCGGAAGAGTACGTAGAGAAGTTCACCAACGGCGCGGTAACTGGCAAGACCGGTTCCCTGACCGCACTGCCGATCATCGAAACCCAGGCTGGCGACGTTTCCGCGTTCGTTCCGACCAACGTGATTTCCATCACCGACGGTCAGATCTTCCTGGAATCGGCCATGTTCAACTCCGGCATCCGTCCGGCAGTGAACGCCGGTGTTTCGGTATCCCGTGTAGGTGGTGCCGCTCAGACCAAGATCATCAAGAAGCTGTCCGGTGGTATCCGTACCGCTCTGGCTCAGTACCGTGAACTGGCGGCATTCGCCCAGTTCGCTTCTGACCTGGACGAAGCGACCCGTAAGCAACTTGAACACGGTCAGCGCGTTACCGAGCTGATGAAGCAGAAGCAATACGCGCCTATGTCCATCGCTGACATGTCGCTGTCGCTGTATGCCGCTGAACGTGGGTTCCTGACTGACGTCGAAATCGCCAAGATCGGCAGCTTCGAACAAGCGCTGATTGCTTACTTCAACCGCGATCACGCCGATTTGATGGCGAAGATCAACGTGAAGGGTGACTTCAATGACGAAATCGACGCTGGCCTGAAAGCCGGTATCGAGAAGTTCAAGGCCACCCAAACCTGGTAAGCCGCAGCGGGGGCCGCGAGGCTCCCGCTTGCTAACCTGATAGGTGTTACATGGCAGGCGCAAAAGAGATTCGCAGTAAGATTGCGAGCATCAAAAGCACGCAAAAGATTACCAGCGCCATGGAAAAAGTGGCGGTCAGCAAAATGCGCAAGGCACAAATGCGCATGGCTGCTAGCCGTCCTTACGCGGAGCGCATCCGCCAGGTTATTGGTCATCTGGCCAACGCCAACCCGGAATATCGCCACCCGTTCATGATCGACCGTGCCATCAAGCGCGTCGGTTATATCGTGGTGAGCAGTGACCGTGGTCTGTGCGGTGGTTTGAATACCAACCTGTTCAAGGCTTTGGTCAAGGACATGGCGGTAAACCGCGAAAATGGCGTCGAGATCGATCTGTGCGTGGTTGGCAGCAAAGGTGCGGCTTTCTTCCGTAACTTCGGCGGTAACGTCGTCGCTGCAATCAGCCACCTGGGTGAAGAGCCGTCGATCAATGACCTGATCGGCAGCGTCAAGGTGATGCTGGATGCCTACCTGGACGGCCGGATTGACCGCCTGTCCGTGGTGTCCAACAAGTTCATCAACACCATGACGCAACAGCCTACGGTGGAGCAGTTGATTCCGCTGGTGGCAACCCCGGATCAAGAACTCAAGCACCACTGGGACTATCTCTACGAACCGGACGCCAAAGAGCTGCTTGACGGCTTGATGGTTCGCTACGTGGAGTCGCAGGTCTACCAGGCGGTGGTCGAGAACAACGCGGCTGAACAAGCTGCGCGGATGATCGCGATGAAGAACGCTACCGACAACGCCGGTGATTTGATCAGCGATTTGCAGCTGATCTACAACAAGGCGCGTCAGGCTGCGATCACCCAAGAGATCTCGGAAATCGTCGGCGGCGCTGCCGCGGTTTAACGGTTCAAATATTCAGAGGATCCAGCTATGAGTAGCGGACGTATCGTTCAAATCATCGGCGCCGTTATCGACGTGGAATTTCCACGCGACAGCGTACCGAGCATCTACGACGCCTTGAAGGTTCAAGGCGCCGAAACCACTCTGGAAGTTCAGCAGCAGCTGGGCGACGGCGTGGTACGTACCATTGCGATGGGCTCCACCGAGGGCTTGAAGCGCGGTCTGGACGTCAACAACACTGGCGCAGCCATCTCCGTACCGGTCGGTAAAGCGACCCTGGGCCGGATCATGGACGTACTGGGCAACCCGATCGACGAAGCTGGCCCGATCGGCGAAGAAGAGCGTTGGGGCATTCACCGTCCTGCGCCGACCTTCGCTGAACAAGCTGGCGGCAACGACCTGCTGGAAACCGGCATCAAGGTTATCGACCTGGTTTGCCCGTTCGCCAAGGGCGGTAAAGTCGGTCTGTTCGGTGGTGCCGGTGTGGGCAAAACCGTAAACATGATGGAACTGATCCGTAACATCGCCATCGAGCACAGCGGTTATTCCGTGTTCGCCGGTGTGGGTGAGCGTACTCGTGAGGGTAACGACTTCTACCACGAGATGAAGGATTCCAACGTTCTGGACAAAGTGGCACTGGTATACGGCCAGATGAACGAGCCGCCGGGAAACCGTCTGCGCGTAGCTCTGACCGGCCTGACCATGGCCGAGAAGTTCCGTGACGAAGGTAACGACGTTCTGCTGTTCGTCGACAACATCTATCGTTACACCCTGGCCGGTACCGAAGTATCCGCACTGCTGGGCCGTATGCCTTCGGCAGTAGGTTACCAGCCGACCCTGGCTGAAGAGATGGGCGTTCTGCAAGAACGTATCACTTCGACCAAGCAAGGCTCGATCACCTCGATCCAAGCGGTATACGTACCTGCGGACGACTTGACCGACCCGTCGCCAGCGACCACCTTCGCCCACTTGGACGCCACCGTCGTTCTGTCCCGTGACATCGCTTCCCTGGGTATCTACCCAGCGGTAGACCCACTGGACTCGACTTCCCGCCAGCTGGACCCGAACGTGATCGGCACCGAGCACTACGAAACCGCTCGTGGCGTTCAGTACGTGCTGCAGCGCTACAAAGAGCTGAAGGACATCATTGCGATCCTGGGTATGGACGAACTGTCCGAAGCCGACAAGCAACTGGTATCCCGCGCTCGTAAGATCCAGCGCTTCCTGTCGCAGCCGTTCTTCGTGGCTGAAGTCTTCACTGGTTCTCCAGGCAAATATGTTTCCCTGAAAGACACCATCGCTGGCTTCAAAGGCATCCTCAACGGTGACTACGACCATCTGCCAGAACAAGCGTTCTACATGGTTGGTGGCATCGAAGAAGCGATCGAGAAAGCCAAGAAACTGTAATCCCGGCGCCCGGCAACGGGCGCTAATTTAGGTTGAGGCAAGCAGATGGCTATGACAGTCCATTGCGATATCGTCAGCGCGGAAGGAGAAATCTTCTCCGGTCTGGTCGAGATGGTGATCGCACACGGTGAGCTGGGGGATCTTGGTATCGCCCTGGGTCACGCTCCGCTGATCACTAACCTGAAACCAGGTCCGATCCGCTTGATCAAACAGGGCGGGGAAACCGAGGTGTTCTACATCTCCGGTGGTTTCCTCGAGGTTCAGCCGAACATGGTCAAGGTTCTTGCCGACACCGTGCAGCGTGCTGCCGACCTGGACGAAGCCTCCGCTCAGGAAGCCGTCAAGGCTGCCGAGAAGGCCTTGCATGAAAAAGGCTCGGAGTTCGACTACGGTGCCGCTGCTGCACGTCTGGCCGAGGCCGCAGCCCAGCTGCGCACCGTCCAGCAGATCCGCAAGAAGTTCGGCGGCTAAGCCGCGGGATTTCCGCGTGATTGATTAAAAAGGGTAGCCTCGGCTACCCTTTTTTCTTTTTTGTAATTCACCTCTTGGTCGCAGCCGCCGACCACCCAGGATTGGTAGCCAGTCATGTCTCTTGAAATCGTTATTCTCGCTGCCGGTCAAGGCACTCGCATGCGTTCGTCGTTGCCTAAGGTTCTGCATCCGGTGGCAGGCAACTCCATGCTTGGTCATGTTATCCACAGCGCCCGGCAACTCGATCCACAACGCATCCATGTCGTCATCGGTCACGGTGCCGATGCGGTGCGCGAGCGCCTGGCGGCGGATGACCTGAATTTCGTGCTGCAGGACAAGCAGCTCGGCACCGGTCACGCCGTAGCCCAGGCCGTACCCTTCATTACCGCCGACACCGTGCTGATCCTGTACGGCGATGTGCCGCTGATCGAGGTGGAAACCCTGCAACGCCTGCTCAAGCAGGCGGGCCCTGAGCAACTGGGCCTGCTCACTGTCGAGCTGGCCGATCCGACCGGTTACGGCCGCATCGTGCGTGACGCTGCCGGCAAGGTGGCCGCCATCGTCGAGCAGAAGGACACCAACGAAGCCCAGCGCGCGATCACCGAAGGCAACACCGGCATTCTCGCGGTACCGGCCAATCGCCTCGGTGACTGGATGAGCCGACTGTCGAACAACAACGCCCAGGGCGAGTATTACCTGACCGACGTGATCGCCATGGCAGTCAGCGACGGCCTGGCGGTGGCCACCGAGCAACCCCACGACGCCATGGAAGTGCAGGGCGCCAACGATCGCAAGCAGTTGGCCGAGCTGGAGCGTCATTACCAGCTGCGGGCGGCCCGTCGCCTGATGGCCCAGGGCGTGACCCTGCGCGATCCTGCGCGTTTCGATGTGCGTGGAGAAATCAGCGTCGGCCGCGACGTGCTGATCGACATCAACGTGATTCTCGAAGGTCGCGTGGTCATCGAGGACGACGTGGTGATCGGCCCGAACTGCGTGATCAAGGACAGCACCCTGCGCAAGGGCGTGGTGATCAAGGCCAACAGCCATATTGAAGGCGCTGTGCTGGGCGAGGGCAGCGATGCCGGTCCGTTCGCCCGCCTGCGTCCGGGTACCGTCCTGGATGCCCGTGCCCATGTGGGTAACTTTGTCGAGTTGAAGAACGCGCACATGGGCGAGGGCGCCAAGGCCGGTCACCTGGCCTACCTGGGCGATGCCGAGATCGGTGCGCGCAGCAATATCGGCGCTGGCACCATTACCTGCAACTACGATGGCGCCAACAAGCATCGGACGGTGCTGGGCGAAGACGTATTCATCGGTTCCAACAACTCGTTGGTGGCGCCTGTGGATATCCAGGATGGCGCCACTACGGCGGCCGGTTCCACCATCAACCAGACTGTGGAAAAAGCCCAGCTGGCCGTGGCCCGTGCCCGGCAGAAGAACATCGACGGCTGGAAACGCCCGGTGAAAATCAAGAAGAGCTGAGTTATCCACAGTCCGATGCAAGGTCGGTGCTGTTCACTCTACCTATCGTGAGCAAACTCGCGGCTACAGGATTGATACCCATCTTTCTGTAGCCCGCGAAGCGCCACCCCTGTGGATAATTTCTTCAGGCTGTTATCCACAGCATTTTTTTCATTTCCCTCGCTTGACGAATTTCCGGCGATAGGTTTTGATTGCTTCCGTTATCTTTCGAATCGAAACTTAAGTGCTCATGTCGAAACGCAATACGCCCCAACGCCGTCACAACATTCTTGCCTTGCTCAATGAACAGGGCGAGGTGAGCGTGGACGAGCTGGCTAAACGCTTCGAAACTTCGGAAGTTACGATCCGTAAAGACCTGGCAGCCCTGGAGAGCAACGGCCTGTTGCTGCGGCGCTACGGCGGCGCAATTACCATGCCGCAGGAACTGGTTGGTGATATCGGCCAGCCGGTCTCCCGCTATAAACAAGCCATCGCCCGCGCGGCGGTGGCGCGGATTCGCGAACACGCACGCATCATCATCGACAGCGGCAGTACCACCGCGGCCATGATCCCCGAACTCGGCCAGCAGCCGGGCCTGGTGGTGATGACCAACTCGCTGCATGTGGCCAATGCCCTGAGCGAACTGGAGCACGAGCCGGTGCTGTTGATGACCGGCGGCACCTGGGACCCGCATTCCGAGTCGTTCCAGGGGCAGGTCGCCGAGCAGGTATTGCGTTCCTACGACTTCGACCAGCTGTTTATCGGTGCCGATGGCATCGATCTGGTGCGCGGGACCACCACCTTCAACGAGTTGCTCGGCCTGAGCCGGGTGATGGCCGAGGTGGCGCGGGAAGTGGTGGTGATGGTCGAGGCCGACAAGATCGGCCGCAAGATTCCCAACCTGGAGCTGCCCTGGAGCAGCGTCCATACCCTTATTACCGATGATCGCCTGCCTGCAGAGGCCCGCGACCAGATTCAAGCCCGCGGCATCACGCTGATTTGCGCGGCAGTCATCTAGGAGAGAAACCATGTGTGGAATTGTTGGCGCCGTTGCTGAACGGAATATCACGGCCATCCTGCTCGAAGGCCTCAAGCGTCTCGAATACCGCGGCTACGACAGCGCCGGGGTGGCGGTCCTGACCAACGATGGCAAGCTCGAGCGCATGCGCCGCCCGGGCAAGGTCAGCGAGCTGGAACAGGCCCTGGCCGGCGAGCCGCTGGTCGGTCGCCTGGGCATCGCCCACACCCGCTGGGCCACTCACGGCGCGCCGTGCGAACGCAACGCCCACCCGCATTTCTCCGGTGACCTGGCAGTCGTCCATAACGGCATCATCGAGAACCATGAAGCCCTGCGCGAGCAGCTCAAAGGTCTGGGTTACGTGTTCACTTCGGACACCGACACCGAAGTCATCGCTCACCTGCTGGACCACAAGATCAAGGACCTGGGCGACCTGACCGTGGCCCTGAAAGCCACCGTCAAGGAGCTGCACGGCGCCTATGGCCTGGCTGTGATCAGCGCCAACCAGCCGGACCGCCTGGTCGCCGCCCGCAGTGGCAGCCCGCTGGTGATCGGCCTGGGCCTGGGTGAGAACTTCCTGGCTTCCGACCAACTGGCCCTGCGCCAGGTAACCGACCGCTTCATGTACCTGGAAGAGGGCGATATCGCCGAGATTCGCCGCGACAGCGTGCAGATCTGGGATGTCGACGGCAAAGCGGTCGAGCGCGAAGCCGTGCAATACCGCGATGGTGCCGAAGCCGCCGAGAAAGGCGAATTCCGCCACTTCATGCTCAAGGAAATCCACGAGCAGCCAGCCGTGGTGCAACGCACCCTCGAAGGCCGCCTGAGCCCGAACCAGGTGCTGGTCCAGGCCTTCGGTCCACAGGCCGCCGAGCTGTTCGCCAAAGTGCGCAATGTGCAGATCGTCGCCTGCGGTACCAGCTACCACGCCGGCATGGTTGCCCGTTACTGGCTGGAAGAGCTGGCCGGGATTCCGTGCCAGGTCGAAGTGGCCAGCGAATTCCGCTACCGCAAGGTGGTGGTGCAGCCGGACACCCTGTTCGTGACCATCTCCCAGTCCGGCGAAACTGCCGACACCCTGGCCGCCCTGCGTAATGCCAAGGAGCTGGGTTTCCTCGCCAGCCTGGCGATCTGCAACGTCGGCATCAGCTCGCTGGTGCGTGAATCCGACCTGACCCTGCTGACCCAGGCCGGTCGCGAGATCGGCGTGGCCTCCACCAAAGCCTTCACCACCCAGCTGGTGGGCCTGCTGTTGCTGACCCTGTCCCTGGGCCAGGTCCGCGGCACCCTGGGCGAAGGCGTCGAAGCCACCCTGGTGGAAGAACTGCGGCGCTTGCCGACCCGCCTGGGCGAAGCCCTGGCGATGGACAGCACGGTGGAAAAAATCGCCGAACTGTTCGCCGAGAAGCACCACACCCTGTTCCTCGGTCGTGGCGCGCAATTCCCGGTGGCGATGGAAGGGGCGCTCAAGCTCAAGGAAATCTCCTACATCCACGCCGAAGCCTACCCGGCCGGTGAGCTCAAGCACGGTCCGTTGGCCCTTGTGGATAACGACATGCCGGTGGTCACCGTAGCGCCGAACAACGAGCTGTTGGAAAAGCTCAAGTCCAACCTGCAGGAAGTCCGCGCCCGTGGCGGCGAGCTGATCGTCTTCGCCGACGAGCAGGCCGGCATGACCAACGGCGAGGGCACGCATGTTATCCACATGCCGCATATCCACGACATCCTGTCGCCGATCCTCTACACCATCCCGCTGCAACTGCTGTCGTATTACGTCGCGGTGCTCAAGGGCACTGACGTCGACCAGCCGCGCAACCTGGCCAAGTCGGTGACGGTGGAGTGAGTTATCCACAACCGGGCTGATTTTTTCGGCCCGGTCGGCGCTTTGACAACGGGCCTATATGGCCCGTTGCCTTATGTCCGGATTGTTCAAAACAATATGATGAAACGATATAGCAACTGATTTGCGCTCCTAAAAAGGCTGATCTATACCTCCAAGCCACACATTGATGAGGTGTGTGGCAAGCAAGGGCTCACGGAACCGGAGCTCCTGCATAACAAGGATAAAAACAGCGCTTCAAGGATGATTCAGCCATGCATGTGTATCGGCATTTCGGTCGTTGTTCCGTTTTTCAACGAAGCCACAATTCTTCGATTCAGGTTTTCGGCCAGGTAGCTCATTGCCACCGGCGCTCGATTCGACCTGATTCCCCTCCTACCTATCGCCTTCGCGGCGCTATCCCTTTTGCCCATCGCGCCTCTATGGCTCCTCGGTCTCAACCGGGTGTCGGCGTGTGGCGTGAAACATCCGAGTGTTCCACCCGGGTGACCCTGGGCAACAGCCCGAACGGACTCTGTAAAGGTGATCCGTTGTTCTGAGGCAATCCTGCCTCGATTGAAGCGAATGTCGGACCGGATCGGCTCACCCCGCAGGTGACCCGAGGCGGATCCCGTGTAGTCGTTCGTCCAACCTTTTCATGACGCAGTACCCACTTTTCCAGGATGGAGATGGTTATGACTGTACTCAGAGTTGGCATCGTCGGCCTCGGCGCGCAGATGCAAGAAAACCTGCTGCCTACGCTTCTGCAAATGCCGGATATTCGCATCGTCGCCGTGTGCGACAGCGACTTGAACCGCGCCGGACAGATTCACCGTTTCATCTCCGAGGTCGCAATCACCGACGACTTCGACGAGATGCTCGATACCGCTGCGCTGGATGCGGTGGTCATGGCTTGTCCGCCCCAGGCGCACCGCGACCTGGCGATCAAGGCAATGGCCAAGGGCGTGCATGTCTTTGTCGAGAAGCCGCCGTGCTTCACCCTCGCCGAGCTCGAATACCTGATCGGCGCGGCTCGCCAGGCCCAGGTGGTCACCGGTGTGGGGATGAACTTCAAATATGCCAAGCCGATGCGCCAGCTGCGCGATATGACGCGCACCGAGCAGTTCGGCAAGGTCGTGCACATCCAGCTCAACCACTATGCGAGCAAACCCACCGCGCCGCTGTGGGGGCTGGATTCCACCCTGCGTTCGTTCCTGCTGGCCCAGGCGATTCACACCATCGACCTTGGCGTGACCTTCGGCGGTGGCGAATTGCGCGATATCGAATCCCGGGTGCAGCGCCACGAGGACTCGTTGCTGGTGAGCCTGGAGCTGGGCTTCAGCTCCGGTGCGACGGTCAGCCTGCTGAGCGGGACCATGTTCCCGTATTTCGAATTCGACATGAAGATTGTCAGCTCCAATTCGATGATGGTCGAGCTCAACAACCTGTGGAACATCACCCTGCACGAGCCGGTGCATGGCACCGGGGCAACCGGCACCGCCAAGCGCTGGCGCGGCGCGTGGCAGCCAGGGCCGCTGGATTCGGGTTATGAGCGCAGCGGTTATTTCGGCGAACTGGAGAAGTTCTTCGACGCGGTGCGCAACCGTTCGCCTTACGAGGCCAGCTTCGAAAGCCTGCTGCCGACCTTCCGGGTGATCGAGCAGATCTGTCATGCCGACAGCGCCCGCGCCGATGTCGCCCCCGTGCTTGCCCTCCACTCCACCCATGCCGCCAAATCCCCAGCCTTTCTCGGAGCCCAGACCAATGTCCTCTAATCTCTCCAGCGCTGCCCGCATTTCCGTTTCCGACAAGTACCGTCCGGTGTACGCCGACGATCTGCTGACCCTGCAGAACACCCTGGAACGGCCGCTGTCCGGCACCAGCGATGTGGTGGGCGAGTACGAGGCCAAGCTGGCGGCCTGGTTCGAGGCGCGGCATGCGATCGCAGTCTCCTCAGGTGGCGCGGCCCTGAGCGTGGCGATCTATGCCGCCGGCGTCGGTCCCGGCGACGACGTCCTGCTGACGCCGAGCTGCCCGCTGTGCACCATCTATCCGATCATGGCCGCGGGTGCCAACCCGATCTTCGTCGACACCCGCCGTCACGGTTTCGGCGCCGATCCGGAGTCGATCAAGGCCCGCATCACCCCGCGCACCCGGGCGATCATCGATATTCCGATGTGGGGCTACCCCACCGAAGTCGATGAGCTGCAAGGCCTGACCCGCGAGCTGGGGATCAAGCTGATCCTCGACCTGGCGCATTCCCATGGCAGCACCCTCAACGGCCGGCCGCTGTCGGCCTATGGCGACCTGTCGTGCTTCAGCACCCACGAGCGCAAGCCGCTGGCCACCGGCGAGGGCGGTTTCATCCTCACCGACGACGACCAATTGGCCCAGCGCTGCCGCGACTACAGCCGCTTCGGCAACCTCAACGGCAAGGACTTCGGCCTCAACTACAAGCTGGCCGCGCTGCCTGCCGCCCTGGGCGCCAACCGCCTGGATTCGCTGGCCGCGCAGATCGAGCAACGACGCGCCAATGCCAGCTACTTCCTGCAGCAGCTCGACCACAGCAAGGTGCGGGAAAAGGTCATCATCGAGGGCGGGCGGACCAACTACTACTTCCTCAACCTGGAACTGCATTTCGCCGACAACCGGGCCTTCATCGATTACCTGGACGAGGCGGGCATCCCGTCGGACATCAAGCGCTACGGCTGCAAGGCACTCTACGAGTTCCCGGCGCTGGCCCAGTACCGCAACGACTGCCCGAACGCCGAGGCGCTGCTGGCCAGCATGACCACCATCCCGGTCCATCCGGACATCACCCGCGCCGAACTGGACTACATGGCCGAACGGATCAACCAGTACGGTGCGCCATGATGACGGATGTCCTCGATCGTTCGACCCTGGACCGGCATTTCACGGCCTCGGCGTTCGTGTTGAACCCGGACCGCAAGATGCTCCTGCTGCACCATCGCAAGCTGGGGGTCTGGCTGTACCCGGGCGGCCATATAGAGCAGGGGGAAACCCCTGATGTGGCAGTGCTGCGCGAGATCTACGAGGAAACCGGGATTCACGCCGCCCTGCTGGGCGAGCGTGACCTGGAACTGGCCGATGCCGAGACCGATGTCACGGTGTTGCACCAGCCTTACCGGATCCTCTGCGAGTTCATCGATGACAAGCGCGGGCCGCATTACCACCTGGACCTGATCTACCTCACCGCCACCGACCTGCGGGCTTGCCCGCCGGAGCGCGAGGTGGAAAACGCGCGCTTCTTCAGCCGGCAGGAAACTGCCGAGCTGAAGATGTTCCCCAACTTCCGGCGCATGGTGGACCGGATATTCGCCGATGCCGAGGTGTGGGACATGGTCGGCAGGAAGGTGGCGCCATGAACCAGGCCATCTCCCGACCCACCCGGGTCATCGCGGACAAGTGCGGCCACGATACCGCCGACGATGTGCCCGAGCTGCAACGCGCCCTGGCGACAGGGCTGACCGGCACCTCGCAGATCGTCGAGGACTACGAGACTGCGCTCGCCGTGCTGTACGGCGTGCGCCACGTGATCGCTGTGTCGTCGGGGGCCGCTTCGGTCACCGCGGCACTGGCCGGCGTGCGCTTCCAGCCGGGGGACGAGGTGATAGTCGCGCCCACGTGCCCGATCTGCACCGTCCTGCCGATCCTGTCCCTGGGCCTGGTCCCGGTGTTCTGCGATGTGGCGCCGGACAACTTCGGGCTCGACCCGGATGACCTGCAACGCTGCATCGGCCCGCGGACCTGCGCGGTGATCGAGGTGCCGATGTGGGGCTATCCGATTGCCTCGCACACCACCTGGGCCACCGCGCGCCAGGCCGGCATCCCGCTGATCCAGGACCTGGCCCATGCGCACCTGACACGCCTGAACGGCAGCTGGTTGGCGCAGCATGGCGACATCAGCTGCTTCAGCACCCATGACTGCAAGTTCATGTCCACCGGTGAGGGCGGCTTTGTCATGACCGATGACGACGAGCGCGCCAGCCGTATCCGGGCCTACACCCGCTTCGGCAACCTCACCGGTGAAACCCTGGGCATCAACCTCAAGCTCGGTGGCCTGCAGGCCGCCCTCGGGCTGGCGCGTTCGCGGCAACTGGAAAGCCGGTTGCACCAGCGCCAGGACAACCGCCGGCGGCTGCTGGAGCAACTGGACAACCCGGCGCTGCGCGAGCTGCCGCTGACCCCCGGTGGAGAGGCCAACTCCTATGCCTTGCTGTTGCAGGCAGTGGGGCACGATGGGCGTGAACTGGTGCATTACCAGCAGCGTCATGGCATCCCTTCGGACATCGGCAAGTACGACAACCAGCCGCTGTACCAGTTGCCGCTGCTGGCGCAGTACCGCCGCGATTGCCCCAACGCCGCCCGGTTGCTGCGTTCGCTGACTACGGTGCCGCTGCACCCGGGCCTGGCGGACGACGACCTGGCCTACATTGCAAAGGTGCTCAATGACTACTCCCCAGCCTGATACCGCCGCGGGCGGTCGCCATGCCGTGGTCATCGGCGGCAGCGTGACGGGCTGCCTGACGGCCGCGGTCCTGGCCCGGCGTTTCCAGCGGGTCACGGTGATCGAGAAGAGCGATTTCTTCGACGAGACCGGGCCGCGCCAGAGCCTGCCCCAGGAGCATCACGTCCACCTGTTGTTGCTGCGCGGCAAGCAGATCATCGAAGGCATCTTCCCCGGCACCCTGAGCGCCCTGGAGCAGGGGGGCGCGCAAGTGGCCGACCTGGGCCATGACGTGAAGTGGTACCAGGGCGGGCGTTGGAAGAACCGCTACCGCAGTGGCATCTATGCCCATTACTGCAGCCGGCGGCTGATCGACAACCAGCTGCGCCGGGCCTTGCTCGGCGTGCTGAACGTCGAGGTGCTGTCCAGCACCCGGGTCACACGAATCGAGTTCACCGGGGCCGATCCGTCCCGGCGGGTCGAGGCGGTGACCGTCGACGATGGGCATGGCGAGCGGACGCTGCGCTGCGACCTGCTGGTGGACGCCAGCGGGCGTGGCACGCGCTTGCCGACGTGGCTGAAAGAGGCCGGCTTCGGCGAGGTCGAGACCAGCGTGGTCAAGACCGAGCTGGGTTATGCGTCGCGCATCTACCGGCGCCTGCCGGCCTATGCCGAGCAGTGGCAAGTGCTGCTGGTGCTGCCCAAGGCGCCGTTGCAGCGTTCCATGGGGGTGATCAGCCCGATCGAAGGCGACCGTTGGATGGTCACCACCGGCGGCTGGTTCGGCCACTTTCCCGGCAACGATCCGCAGGAGTTCCTGCAGGCGCTGGCGGCGCTTCCGGTGCCGGACATCCATGAGGTGATCCGCGACGCCGAGCCGCTGTCGCCGGTCCACACCTTCAAGATGCCCGGCAGCCGCCGCACCCACTTCGACCGGGTCGAGCACTGGCCCGCCGGGCTGCTGGTGGTCGGCGACGCCCTGAGCAGCATGAACCCGCTGTACAGCCAGGGCATGACCATCGGCGCGCTGGAGGCCGATTGCATCGACCGCCACATCGACGAGGTATTGCTGCAGGGAGGCCAGGGCTTTCGCCAGTTGCAGGGCCGCCTGTGCGGGGTGGTCGATGGCGCCTGGAGCATGGCCACCACCGAAGACTTCCGCTTTCCCGAAACCGTCGGCCAGCGCAGTTGGCGCACCCGTTTCCATCATTGGTACGGCGCCGGCCTGGGCCAGGTCTCGGCGAACAATCGGCGGGCCCTGGAAACCCAGATTGGCGTGACCAACCTGGTGATGGAGCCCAGCAAGCTATACACACCGGCGATCGCCTCGCGCATCGCCCTCAACGCCCTTCTTGCGGAGAAAACCCGACCATGATCGATGATCGACTGCACTTCTCGGGGATCGAACACCTGGTATTCGACTGGAACGGCACCCTGATCGACGACATCGCCCTGGCGGTCAGCGCGGTCAATCGCTGTGGCGAGCGCTATGCGGTGCCGCCCATCGATGCCGTTCGTTACCGGGCGCTGTTCGACTTTCCGATTGCCGATTTCTACGCCTCCCTGGGGTTCGATCTGCAGCGCACGCCCTTCGCGCAAATCGTCGAACACTACCTGGAGCACTTCGATACGAATGTCGCGCAGTGTCCGCTGCACGATGGGGTGTTCGAGGTATTGGAGGCGGCGCGCAATGCCGGCATCGGCGTCTCCATCGTGTCCGCCTCGCATTGCGACGTGCTGCTCCAGACCCTGGAGGCCAAGGGCCTGCGCGGGAATTTCGAGCATGTCGTGGGGCTGAGCCACAACCAGGCCACCAGCAAGACCGCCGAGGCCCTGATGCTCCAGGAGAGGCTCGGCACACCGGCCGGGCGCACCCTGTTCATCGGCGACACCCTGCACGACTACGACGTGGCGCGGGCCGTCGGCTGGAAGCCGCTGCTGGTCAGCACCGGCCATCAGGACATCGACCGCCTGCGGCAGGCCGACGCCCCGGTCTTCGGCGGGCTGGGCGAATTGCTGGGCCATTACGCCAGCGCCGAGCGGCGCGCCGTCGTTCGCGAGGGGGCCTGATCATGGACACTGCGCACATTGTCCTGCTTGGCCTGATCGCTGTTTCGCTGCTGTTGCGCGGGCTGGTGGCGTTCTATTACCGGGATGCGCAGCGGGTGCTGCGCCTGCTCAAGCTGATACCGCGCCTGGAAGGGCGGCGGGAGCAGTACTACCGTCCGCTGGATACCTGGTTCGCGCCGCTGCCCTTTGTCTGGACGTGGCTGGACATAGTCGCCGCGGTGCAGGCGGCGTCGATCTACTCGTCGCCGCTGGCCTGGCTGGCCGTGCTGTTGTGGAGCGGCGGGCGCATGCGCGCGTTGCAGGAGTTCGGGCACAACGCGGTGCACTTCGCCCTGTGTCGCCACCATGGCTGGCAGTGGTGGCTGAGCAACCTGTTCTACCAGTTCCCGATGTTCAAGCGCGACATGCGCAGCCGGCACCAGACCCATACCCTGGAGCACCATCGCCACCCCAACCATCCCGAACTTGATCCCAACCGCGCCCGGGTGCAGGCCGGCGGCTACGTTGCCGGCCTGTCGCCCAGCGGTTTCTATGGCCTGTTGCTGTACCCGCTGACCCCTCGCGGGGCCTGGGTGAATCTCACCACCCTGGTGCGCAGCAGCCTGCTCAACCACTCCCGCCTGACCACCCTGGCGCGCTGCCTGAGTGTGGCGGCGGTGGCGGCGTTGCTGTACGCCTTCGGCGGCTGGAAAGGCGTGTTGTTCGGCTGGTTGCTGCCGTTGCTGACGTCCTATCCGGTGTTTGCCTGGATCTCGCTGCTGACCGAGCACCGCTGGTTCATCGAAGGCAGCGCGCGCAACCGCCGCGAGCTGGAATACCTGGCGGGCCGACCCACCGATTACTTCGGGGTATCCGGCTGGCTGGTGCGGGTGTTCATCGCCCCGACGTCCGACGCCTATCACCTGGCGCATTCCCTGTACCCCGGCGTGCGCTGGAACTACCTGCCGGCGATCGACCGGCACCTGAAAATCCACGAACCGCGCTACAGCACCAACGCCAGCGAAGGGCTGCTGCTGCAGCGCGGCAATGCGCCCACGGCCTTGTCCGAACTCTATGAACGCCTGGTATGCAGCGAACACGAACCGTCCCCCCTGAAGTCGAGAGGTAGCCTGTGACCCATTCCACTCCAACCCCGCACGTTCAACGTATCGGCATCATCGGCGGCAGCGGCCTGCAACAGCTGCCGGGCCTGCAGGACATTCAGCAGGTGGAGTGCACGACCGCCTTCGGCACGCCGTCGTCGCCGCTCACCCTGGGCACGCTCAATGGCGTGCCCGTGGCCTTTGTCCAACGGCATGGCGTGGGCCATGTGATTCCGCCGGCCTCGATCAATGCCCGCGCCAACATCGCCGCGCTGCGCAGCGTCGGTTGTACGCAACTGCTGTCGGTCAGCGCGGTAGGCAGCCTGACCCACGATGCGCCTCCAGGCAGCTTTGTGCTGATCGACCAGTACATCGACCGCACCATCCAGCGTGACAAAACCTTTTTCGGCCCCGGGCTGGTCGGCCATGTGCCCTTCGGCGAGCCGGTCTGCGCGCGCATGCGCGGCGTGCTCGCCGAGAGTGCCGAGGCCAGCGATATCCAGGCACGCAACGGCGGCACCTACGTGGTCATGGAAGGCCCGCAGTTCTCGACCCGCGCCGAGTCTCACCTGTACCGCCAGTGGGGCGGCACGGTGATCGGCATGACCGCGATGCCCGAAGCCAAGCTGGCCCGCGAGGCCGAGCTTTGCTACGCGATGATCGCCATTCCGACCGATTTCGACTGTTGGCACGAATCCCACGAGCCGGTGAACGCTACGCTGGTGGCGCAACGCATGGCGGAGACCTTCAACCTGACCCGGCGCCTGGTGACCGAAGCCGTGACCCGTTTGGGCCGGCATGCCGGGGCCTGCCCCTGCGGTTGCGACCGCGCCCTGGACACCGCGGTGATGACCGCTCCCGAGCACCGCGACCCGCGCATGGTCGAGCGTCTGTTGAGCGTCGCGCCCAATGCCACTCATTTGTCCGCGAACAAGGAATGAATCGATGAACCAGGCCATCCCCACCAAGGACCGTGTGCGGATCCATCAGGTCGAAGTGCTTTCGGACAACTGGTACGTGTTGCGCAAGACCACCTACGACTTCCAGGGCCGCGACGGCGTCTGGCGCACCCTGGACCGGGAAACCTACGACCGTGGCAATGGCGCCACCATCCTGCTGTACAGCCGGGCCAAGCAGACGGTGGTGCTGACCCGGCAGTTTCGCTTCCCGGCCTTCGTCAACGAACACGACGGCATGCTGATCGAAACCTGCGCCGGGCTGCTGGACAAGGACGATGCCCGTACCTGCATCCACAAGGAGACGGAGGAGGAAACCGGCTACCGCATCCGTGAGGTGCGCAAGGTGTTCGAGGCCTTCATGAGCCCGGGGTCGGTCACCGAGCGCCTGCACTTTTTCGTCGGCGAATATTTCGACGAAGACAAGCAGAGCGAGGGCGGCGGCCTGGAACACGAGGGCGAAGAGATCGAAGTGCTGGAGCTGCCGATCGACCGCGCCCTGGCCATGATCGACAGCGGCGAGATCTGCGACGGCAAGACCATCATGCTGCTGCAGTACGCCAAGCTGCACCGCTTGCTGGAGGCCGCCGATGACTGAGCTCAATGCTATCAGCTCGATGGAGCATGCCGAGCTGGCCGAATTCATCGCCGGCATCAGCCAGCACATCGGCATGCCGGTGCGCCTGACCCGTTGCTCCACCTCGGAGCTGATCGAACGCCTGCACAGCGGCAGCGCCGGGGCCTGGGACCTGTTGCTGGGCACGGCGGCCACCGCCTTGCTCGACCCCGCCCTGGCCTGGCAATTGATGCCACTGACGGACATCGAATTCGCCGGCCTGCCGGAGGCGGCGGTGGCCACGGATCGCCGCTGGTTCGCGGCATCGGGTTTCGTCCCGGCCTTCTGTTATGACCCCAAGGTCCTCGCCCGCGAGGGCCTGGCGGTGCCGACCCGTTGGCAGAACCTGACCGCTCCCGAGTGGTCCGGGCGGCTGGCTTTGCCCGACCCTGGGCGTTCCGGTGCCGGCTACCTGCACCTTGGCGCATTGCTCGAACACTACGCTGAACAGGCCTGGCCGCTGCTGGCCCAGGTGGCCAGGCAAGCCCCTTCGATCAGCGGCTCCTCCACGGCGCCGATCGAGGCCGTCGTGCAGGGGCAGGCCTGGCTGGGGGTGACAGTGTCGACCGCGGCCACCCGCGCCGCCGAACAGCACCCGCACCTGCGCTGGTGCGTGCCGGAAGATGCGCGCTGTTATGAGGACGAGGTGTTTGCCTGTCGGGCCGGCTCGCCCAACGCCGCCCATGCGCAGCAGGCGTTGCAGTGGATGCTCACGCCTGCCGCGGCGGCGATCAGCCAGCGTTATGGCAAGGTGGTGCCGGGCCAGGCCCATCCGACCGGAGCGCTGCAACCGCTGCCGGCCGTGCAGGCCAGTCGGGACAAGGCCGCGCGCTGCCGGCAATGGCAGGCGCTGTTCAGCCGGGAGACGGCTCATGGCTGAAGCCGCGCGGGATTCCAGTCAGGCGCTCGGCCGCCAGGAGCAGGTCCGTGAAGCGCGCCCGTGGTTCGTTTACCTGCTGTTCGGGCTGTTCGGCGCCCAGCAAGGGTTGCTCGGGCCGATCATGCCGTTCCTGCGCGAAACCCTGGCGCTCGACCTCGGTTGGGCCGGCCTGCATTTCGCCGCCTATGCCGCCGGCCTGGCGCTGGTCGGCTGGCCCTATCGCTGGCTGGAGCGACGGGCGCGGTCGACGAGCATGAGCACCATCGCCTGCCTCTCGGTGGTGATCGCCAGCAGCCTGTTCGCGCTGGCCGGGCACTGGTCGCTGACCTTGCTCGCCGCCGGGGCGATGGGCCTGTCGGGTGGGTTTGTGCTGGCGGTGGGGCAGGCGGCCCTGGGCGAGCGTTATCGCGAGCAGGCCGCGCCGAGGCTGGTGGAGGCGCATATAGTCGCCGGGCTGTGCGTGCTCGGCGGCGCCTTGCTGGTGGGGAGCATGACCGGCCTGGGGCTGTCCTGGCGCCTGGTGCCGGGCAGCATCGCCGCCATCGCGCTGCTGGTGACCGTGCTCTCGCTGAGTACCTGGAACGCCCCGGCGATACTCGCCGCCGCCCATCAAGCCAGCGAGAGCGGGCAGAGCCTCATGACCCGGCGGGTTCAACTGAGCCTGTGGGCCTTGGTGCTGCTGGGGATCTCCGCGGAATGGGGCGTCGGTTTCTGGGGCGCGGAATACCTGGCCGTGCACGTCCAGGTCAGCGCCTCGGCCGCGGCCACGCTGATGAGCCTGTATTTTGCCGGCACGGTGTGCGGGCGCCTGGCCAGCCGTTATGCGTTGAGCCGCATCAGCCCGTTGCCGCTGCTGGTCGGCGTGATGCTCGGGGCCATCGCCACCCTGGTGCTGCTGTACTTCAGCCAGACCCAACTGCTCACTGCCTTGTTGATCTTTGTCCTGGGTGCCTGCCTGGGCAATTTCTTCCCGTTGATCCTCGGTTCGGCGATGCGTGTCGCGCCCCGGGCCAGTTCGGCCATCAGCGCCCAGGCCTCCCAGGCGGTGGGCGTGGCGCTGTTGCTGGCGCCGTTCCTGCTCGGCTTGCTGTCCGCGCGGATCGGTGTCGAAGCGGCTTTCAGCCTGTTGATCGTTTATCCCTTTCTCATGCTGCCGATCGCGCGCGGTCTGCATTTTCCCGGAGCACGCCCTTGAAGCTTTCTGCCCTGCTGTTCGATCTCGACGGCACCCTCATCGACACCGATGACCTGCACCTCAACGCCTACAACCAGTTGCTGGCGCGCTGGGGCAAGTCCATGAGCCTGGATTACTACAAGGCCCATGTGATGGGCTTTCCCGACGACATGATTTTCTCCGGCCTGTTTCCCAATGCCCCGGCGGCGCAGTACCCGGAGCTGGCGGCGCAGAAGGAGGCCATGTTCCGCGCCCAACTGCGCGAGACCACGCCGGTGCCTGGCGTATTGCGCACCCTGGATTATGCCCAGGCGGCCGGCATTCCCATGGCGGTGGTGACCAACGCACCCCGGGAAAACGCCGAAGCCATGCTCCAGGGCCTGGGGATTGCCGAGCGCTTCGATGCGCTGGTGATCGGCGGCGAGCTGGCGCGCGGCAAGCCCGACCCGCTGCCTTACCTGACCGCCCTGCAACTGCTGGAGGTGAGCGCCGATCAGGCGCTGGCCTTCGAGGACTCGCTGGCCGGTGTGCGTTCCGCGGCGGCGGCGGGCATCCACACCTTCGGCATGCTGTCGGGGCTCGAGGAAACTCAGCTTCGCGAGGCGGGTGCGCGGAGTATCATCCGGGACTTCAACGATGAGGCCTTGTGGCAGCGACTCCAGGTCCCTGCCTGAGCCCGGGCGGTCCATGCGGGACGGTGCCGGGGCAGGGCGCCGTACTGCGAGGACCGCCATGGACCGATTCCAGGAAATGCAGGTGTTCATCAGCGTCGCCCAGGAGCAGGGCTTCGCTGCCGCGGCCCGGCGCCTGGGGCTGTCCGCGCCCAGCGTGACCCGGGCGGTGGCGGCGCTGGAGCAGCGTATCGGCACCCAGTTGCTGACCCGCACCACGCGCAATGTGCTGCTGACGGAAGCCGGCCAGCGTTACCTGGAAGACAGCCGGCGCATCCTCGCCGAGTTGCAGGACGCCGAGGCCTCGGCCGCCGGCATCCATGCCCTCCCGCGCGGCCAACTGACGATCACCGCGCCGGTGCTGTTCGGCGAGTTGTTCGTGACCCCGCTGATGGTGGATTACCTGGAACGCTTTCCCGAGGTCAGCATCAATGCCCTGCTGGTCGATCGGGTGGTGAGCATGGTCGAGGAAGGCATGGACGTCGCGGTGCGCATCGGCGAGTTGCCCGACAGCGGCCAGCACGCCATGCGCGTCGGCGAGGTGCGGCGGGTCATCTGCGCGTCCCCGGCTTTCCTGGCCCGGCATGGGCGGCCGCGCCATCCGCAGGAGTTGCGCCAGGCGCCGCTGATTGCGCCGTCGTCCATCGGCCAGTCCAGGAGCTGGCTGTTCAACGAGGGCGGAACCCCCTTGAGCGTTCGTCCGGAGCCGCGGCTGGTGGTTACCGCCAACCAGGCGGCGATCAGTGCCGCGTGCCTGGGGCTGGGCCTGACCCGGGTGCTGTCGTACCAGGTCGCGGGCAAGGTGGCGGCTGGTGAGCTGGAGATTGTTTTGGCTGAGTTCGAATTGGCGCCGCTGCCGATCCATGTGGTGTATCAGGGCGGGCGCAAGGCCCCGGCGCGGGTGCGCAGTTTCGTCGACTTCACGGTGCAGGCGCTGCGCGAACATCCGGCGTTGCAGTCGTAGCGTGGATCATTACGCTGGCTGAAATGATGGATTGTGTTTTCTGGTGATTCTGTTGTTTTGACCTGAGAGAGAAGATGGCGTCCGTCAGTGCCGCTCTTGTGAGCCGCACCCCTGCCCAGCGGAGTCTGCCATGCACGCCATCAAGCTCTACAACTTCCCCCGTTCCGGTCATGCCCATCGCGTCGAACTGATGTTGTCGCTGCTGGGGTTGCCTTTTGAGCTCATCTTCGTCGATCTGGCGAAAGGCGAGCACAAGCAGGCGGCCTTCCTGGCGCTGAACTCTTTTGGCCAGGTGCCGGTGATCGACGACCAGGGCGTGGTGCTGGCCGACTCCAACGCGATCCTGGTGTATCTGGCGCAGAAGTACGGCCAGGGCCGTTGGTTGCCCAGCGATCCGGTTGGCGCGGCACGGGTCCAGCGCTGGTTGTCGGTGGCGGCGGGACCGATTGCCTTCGGCCCGGCGGTGGCGCGGCTGATCACCGTATTCGGCGCGCAGCGCAACGCCGAGGAGGCCATCGACCGTTCCCATGCGTTGCTCAAGGTGGTCGAGCAGGAACTGACGGCCAGCCCTTACCTGGCGGGCAGCGAACCGACCATCGCCGATATCGCCGGCTACAGCTACATCGCCCACGCCCCCGAGGGCAATGTGTCGCTGGCGGATTATCCACAGGTCCGCGCCTGGCTGGCGCGCATCGAAGCCTTGCCCGGCTTCGTCGGTATGCCGCGCACCGCGGTGGGCCTGCAAAGCGCCTGAACCTGGCGGCCCGGCACCTCCCGGGCCCGCTGACTGCTGCGTCATCGACGCAGGGGAGACTCATGATGAATACCGAATCCCCCTGGCACGCAGGAGAAACCCGCCTGCAAGCCCAGGCCGGCGTGGCCGAGCGCATGGAAGTCGTCGGGCGCAAGGTGATCCGCAGCGAGATGCCCGACCAGCACCGGCAGTTTTATCAACAGCTGCCGTTCATGCTGCTCGGGGCTGTGGATAACCAGGGCAACCCCTGGGCCAGTGTGCTCGAAGGGGCTGTCGGTTTCGCCCACTCGCCAACCCCTGGGCGGCTAAGGCTCGACAGCCTGCCAGCCGCCGAAGACCCCGCCCAGCTGACGCCGGGCGCGGCCATTGGCCTGCTGGGCATCGAGCTGCACACCCGGCGGCGCAACCGCCTCAACGGGCGGATCGTCGAGCTGGACCACAGCGGTTTTGCCCTGGGGGTCGAGCAGTCCTTCGGCAACTGCCCGCGCTACATCCAGCTGCGTCAGTTCGAGTCGGTGCCGCTGGCCGCGCACCGGCCGGTGCAGCGCCTGAACGTGCTGGATGAAGAGGCGAGGGCGATGATCCGGGGCGCCGATACGTTTTTTGTCGCCAGTTACGTGGAGGTCGAGGGACGGCTCTGGGTCGATGTTTCCCACCGCGGCGGCCCGGCCGGCTTCGTGCGGGTCGAGGGCAACCGCCTGAGCATTCCGGATTTCGCCGGCAACCTGCACTTCAACACCCTGGGCAACCTGCTGCTCAACCCCCGCGCCGGCCTGCTGTTCATCGACTTCAGCCGTGGCGACCTGCTGCAGCTCAGCGGGCGCACTGAAGTCGTGCTCGACGACCCGCAGATCGCAACCTTCCCGGGCGCCGAGCGCCTGTGGCGCTTCGAGGTCGAACAACTGGTGCGCCGGCCTGCGGCGCTGGCCCTGCGCTGGCACCAGAGCACAAACCTGTAGGAGCGAGGCTTGCCCGCGATGGTCGTTAACGATGACGCGTGTTGACTGGGTAAACGCGGCGCTCTCAAGTCCATCGCGGGCAAGTCGGATCGCCGCCCGCTCGCTCCTACAACGCAACCTCAGGCGTAGGACAGGGCTTTTTCCTCCAGCAGCTCCTGGTACAGCTCGCTCCACCTGCGGCCCATCTCGTCGGCGGTGAACAGCTGCCGGTAACGGGCTTCGGCCTTGAGGCCCATTTGCGCGGCCTGTTCCGGGTTGTCCCAGAGCTGGCGCATGGCGGCGCGGAAGGCCAGGGGATCGCTGGGCGGCACCACCAGGCCGGTTTCGCCATGGATATTGATATAGCTGGTGCCGGTACCGATCTCGCTGGAGATCATTGGTTTGCCGTACATCGCGCCTTCGAGTAACGAGATGCCAAACGCCTCGGAGCGCAAGTGCGAAGGGAAGACGATGGCGTAGCTCAGTTGCAGCAAGGCCACCTTGTCTTCATCCCCCAGCCGGCCGAGGAAATGCAGGTTGCGCAGGCCCAGGGCCGCGGCCTGGGCATGCAGCTCGGCCTCGAGCGGGCCGGCGCCGACGATCACCACCGGGTAGTCCACGTCCTTGAGGGCATCGAGCAGGATGTGCAGGCCCTTGTAGTAACGCATCACCCCGACGAACAGGAAAAAACGCTCGCCCAGGCGCTGGCGCCACCGGGCCATGCGTTCGCTATCGGGCTGTGGATAACCGGCCTTGTTCAGGCCGTAGGGGATGACCCGGGTCTTGTCCGGGAATTGCTGCAGCACATCGCTGGTGTGCAGGTAGTTCGGCGACGCGGCGACGATCCGGTCGACACTGCCCAGGAAGCGATTCATCAACGGCCGGTACAGCTTGAGCAAATGGCGCTGGCGGATGATGTCGGAGTGGTAGGTGGCCACGCAGGGCTTGTTCATGCCACTCACGAAATGCACCAGGTCCATGAACGGCCAGGGGAAGTGGTAGTTGACCACGTCGGCTTCGGCAGCCATTTCGCGGAACTGCTTGAACACGCTGTAGGAGAAACCGGTGGAGGCGAACTGTATGTCGAGCTTGGCCCGGTGCACCTCATGCTGACCGAGCTTGAGTATCGCGGGGTGCGGGTCGGCGCTGAGGGTCAGGACCTGGCCTTCGATACCCTGTTGGGCGCCGCTTTCGCAGAGTTGGAAGATGACCTGTTCGATACCGCCGACCGAGTCAGGCAAATAGGTTTTGAAGAAATGTAAGACCCGCATTCAGCCTCCTATAGCCTGACGGTAGGTGCGCGCGGTGATCTGCGCGCAGTGCCTCCAGGAAAACCGCCCGGCTTGTTGCAAACCCGCTTCGCGGCATGCCTGCCAATGGGGCTCATCGTCGATCAAGCGAAGCATAGTGCTGTTCAAGCCATGCACATCGCCAGGCTCGACATAATTGCCGGCCAGACCCGCGACTTCCGGCATGGCCGAACGCCGCGTCACTACCACCGGTGTGCCACTGGCCATGGCTTCCAGGACCGGAAGACCGAAGCCTTCATACAGCGATGGAAAGATCAGCGCCCTGGCTCCGGCCACCAGCTGCGCCACCTGTTCGTCCGGCAGGTAGCCCAGCAGTCGTACATGGCCGCTGGCCAGGGCCTTTTGCAGGGTGTCGCTGAATTGTCCTTGCTCCCAACCCGCCATGCCGACGATCAGCAACGGATAACGTTGGCGCAGCGCTGGCGGCAGCTGTTCGTGGGCCTGCAGGGCCTGGGACAGGTTCTTGCGTGGTTCCAGCGTGCCGACGCACAGGAAGTAGCCTTGAGGCTGCAGGCCATGGACTGCGAGGCTGTGTTCCAGCTCGGCATGCTCACGTGGATGGAAGCGCGGGGCGACGCCCAGAGGCGCCACGACAAAGCGATCGCGCGGCAGGCCGAAATAGTCCTGGGCTTCATCGGCGATGAACTGCGAGTCCGTCAGGATCAGTCGCGCCTGTTCCACGCCTGCGCCAAGACGCCGCTCGATTTCCTTCAAGCGGGCCGGCGGCTGGGTCGAGGGGTAATGCAGGTGAGTCAGGTCATGCAGGGTCATCACGGTCGGGCCTTCGAACTCCAGCGGCCACAGGCTGGGCTCGTGGTAGAGGTCGATCGCTGCAGGCTGCCCCTGGTCGAAGCGTCGCTGTTCCAGCCAGCGCCGTGCCTGGTAGGCCCCGGGGATCTGTCGCAGCCAAGGGGCCACTTGGGAGTAACCCGGCATGGCCGCCGCCGGCAGCTCGGGGCTCCAGCCCCAGCCGTGGAACAGTGACAACTCCAGCCCCTGTTCGGTGACCAGGGCCGAGGCCAGTTCCGCTACGTAATGACCGATACCGGTGCGGGGCGACTGGAGAATGCGCGCGTTAAGGGCTATCCGCATCGTGCGTCTCCATGACCGAGGGGGCGTGGTTCCTGTGGAACACAATGCGTTCGACCAGTTGGGTACTGGCTTCTCGCCAACCCAGCCAGCGCCAGTCATCGACATGGCGGGCCGCGGGAAACACGCCGCTGGTTTCCTGCTGGATGACCAGGTCGGCCAGGCTCTGCGGATTGTTCAGGTCGAAATAGGCCATGAACTCGCCGCCGATCTCGCGAAATACCGGGATGTCGCTGCCCATGGCGGGCAAGCCGCGCTGCATGGCCTCCACCAGAGGCAGGCCGAACCCTTCGACATAGGAGGGGAACACCAGCGCCGTCGCCTTGGAATAGGCGTACTCCAGGCTGTTGTCGTCCAGGGAGTTGAACATGAACAGGCGCCGGTTCAACTCCGGGTGCCGGCGAATCCGCTCGATCAGCGCCTCGCACTTCCAGCCGATGCGCCCGGCGATGCACAGGCGAGCCTGGGAATCGCTGGCCCAGACGCGCTCGAAGGCGTCGAGCAGGAACCCGTGGTTCTTGCGGGGTTCGATGGTGCTGACCATCAGGAAGACCGCTGCCTGGCCCTTGAACAGCTGGGCCAGGTCCGGGTTGATCCGAGCGTTTTCACTGCACTGGTCCAGTTCCGAACCCAGGTGGAAATAGTCGAACCAGCGCTGTGCCACCTGTTGGCGCCCGACCCGGCGGAGCATCTCTTCGCGGACCTGGTCGCGGATGGTCGCGGAAATGGCGATGTAGCCGTCGGCGGTGCGCGCTATCCAGTCGAACCAGTGGTTGAACACCCGGACCAGCCCGGCGTCGCAGAACTGTGGGTGGGTCAGGGGGATCAGGTCATAGATCACCGAGACGATACCCACGCCATCGCGCTTGAGTTGTTCGGCCAGGGGAAAGAAGTCGGCATGCCAGGATGAGTCCAGCAACACCAGTTGATCGCCCGGTTGATGTTGCAGCGGTACGCAGCGCTGGGGGATTTCCCGGGTGTTGAGGAACCGGTTGCACAGCCGCAACGGAATGCTGAAGCAGACCAGTGCGGTCAAGCGGCACGCCACATAGAGCAAGCGGCGCGCAAGGTAGGAATCGAAGGGTTTGCGTCGCTCCAGGGTGCGGTGACGCAGCCAGAAGACGTTGGCCATCTGTTCCAGGCGCACCCGCAACCCCATCAGGTTCCAGCGCTCGGGTTTCAACGGCTTCAGGCTCAATACCCGCAAGAGCTGGCCCTTGAGCATGACCACCGGAATGCATTCGACCGAGGCATCGGCCGCGGGCAGTTCACGGATAACGTTGCGCACCACACGCTGGATGCCCGAGTTGGTCTCGGGGTGTTCGAACACATAGGTGCATTCAATCAACAGTCGGGTCATGGAGCGGCTCGCTGAGGCATTGACTGGGTGGACTTCGACGGTGAGCGGACAATGCTGGTCCGCGCCTGCAGCCAGGAACAGCCGACGAAGTCTTCCTGGCGGTTGTTGATGACGTGGAAGACCAGGCCGTAGTCGCGCCATTCGAAGTTGCGATCCAGATGCGAATCCAGCCGCGACAGGCTCAGGGCCACGGAGTAGTTGCCCTTGCCCAGGCCCATGGTGAAGGCAAAGCGGAAGGTGACCTTTTCGCCGGCGCTCAAGTCGGTCAGGGCCTGGTCCAGGCGATGGGTGTTGATGCCATACATGGGCTGGCCGAGACGGTCCTTGATCATGAAGCCCAGCACCAGCCGTTCGATGTCCTGGCGTACCTCGACCTGTACTTCCAGCACCACCGGCTGACCGACTTCGGCCATTTCGATCGAGCGCTCGCGCTCGTCACGCAGGTGCACGCTGAGGATCCCGGCTTCGCCGGTGCCGGAAATGGTCCGCACCTGGCCGTTGGCGAGCATTTCCTGGCGCACCGTCTGGCCTTCGCGTTCGGCGAGCATGGCGTTGTAGTAGTCCATCACTTCTTCCGGCTTGCCATGCATGGCCACGCGGCCCTGCTCGAGCAGGATCGCGGTGTCGCAGATCGACTGGATCGCCGAGCGGTCGTGGGAAACGATCAGCAGGGTAGTGCCGGCGCGGCGGAAGCTGCGGATGCGCTCGAAACTCTTGTGCTGGAAGTAGGCGTCGCCCACCGACAGCGCCTCGTCGACGATCAGGATGTCCGGGCGCCGGGCCGTGGCCACGCTGAACGCCAGGCGCATCTGCATGCCGCTCGAATAGGTGCGTACCGGGTGATCGATGGCCTCGCCAATTTCGGCGAAGGCTTCGATTTCTGCCATCAGGGCTTCGATTTCCTCGACCTGCATGCCCAGCAACTGGCCGGCCATGACCGCGTTCTGGCGCCCGGTGAAGTCCGGGTGAAAACCCATGCCCAGCTCCAGCAACGCCGCCACCCGGCCTCGCAGGTGGATCTCGCCGCAGGTCGGCTGGGTGGTGCCGGTGATCATTTTCAGCAAGGTGCTTTTGCCGGCGCCGTTGACCCCGACTATGCCCACGGCCTGGCCCGGCTCGATCTCGAAGTCGACGCCCTGCAGCACCCAGTGCAGGTGATGGCGCGGCCTGGAAAACGGAATCATCCACTCGAACAGCCGGCTCCAGCGGTTCGGGTACTGCTTATAGGCCTTGCCCAGGCCAGTGACGCGTATATGTCCCATCAGAGCTCATCCACCATTTCACCGACGCGCTGGCGGAAAAGCCGCAGCCCCATGGCACAGAACAGCAGGCTGATCACCAGCATCGGGGTCAGCGAGCTCCATTGCGGCCACTGGTCGTACAGGAACAGGTTCTGGTAGCTGTGCATCAGCGCGGTCAGCGGGTTGAGCGCCAGCAGGCGCTGGATCGACTCGGGCAGGATGCTGATGGGGTAGACGATGGGCGTCAGCCAGAACCAGAACTGCAGGAAGATGCCGAAGAACTGCGCTACATCGCGAAAGAACACGTTCAGCACTCCGAGGATCATCCCCAGGCCGGTGCAGAACAGCACCTGCAACAGCAGCAGCGGGATCAACGCCAGCAGCGCCAGGCCCGGCAGGCGCCCGGTGATCAGCAGGAAGCCGAGGAACAGGCCGAGGATGATCGCGAAGTTGATGCCGGCGTTGAGCAGCACGATCACCGGCAGGCAGATGCGCGGGAAGCTGATCTTCTTCAGCAGGTTGGCGTTTTCCAGGAACATGCTCTGGCTGCGCAGGGTCAGCTCGGAAAACAGGCCCCAGGTCAGCAGCCCGGCACAGAGGTAGACGCTGTAGGCCAGGCCGTCCTCCACCCCCGGCAGGCGGGCGCGCATCACCTGGGAAAAGATCACCGTGTAGACGACGATCATCGACAGCGGGTTGAGCACGGTCCACAAGGCGCCGAACAGCGAGTTGCGATAACGCGCCTGGAACTCGCGCTGCACGCTGCCGAGGATGAAGCCCCGGTAGCTGCGCAGCGAGCGGTACAGATTGAGCAGCATCAGGCCGTCCTGCCGTATTGGTCTTCGAAGCGGACGATGTCGTCCTCGCCCAGGTACTCGCCGCTCTGCACTTCGATGATGACCAGGTCGATCACCCCCGGGTTCGCCAGTCGATGCTTGTGCCCGGCGGCGATGAAGGTGGATTCGTTGCTGTTGACCAGGTGCGAGCCGTCGCCGTTGTTGGTGACCATGGCCGTGCCCTTGACCACCACCCAGTGTTCGTTGCGATGGTGGTGCATCTGCAGCGACAGCGCCGCGCCCGGCTTGACCACGATTTTCTTGATCTTGAAGCCCGGGCCTTCCTCCAGCACGGTGTAGCTGCCCCAGGGCCGACTGACCGTGCGATGCAGGCGATAGGACTCGTGGTTGCGGTCCTTGAGCTGCCGGGCCACCTGGCGCACGTCCTGGGCGCGGTCGGCGTGAGCCACCAGGATGGCGTCGGCGGTTTCGACCACGATCAGGTTGTCGACGCCGACCGTGGCGATCATCCGGCCCTCGCTCTGCACGAAGTTGCCGTGGCTGTCGATGAACAGGGCTTCGCCGGTGGCGCGGTTGTCCTGGGCATCGGCGTCGACCAGGGCGCTGATCGCGCCCCAGGAGCCGATGTCGCTCCAGTCGAACCGGGCGGGCACCACCGCGACCTGGTCCGAAACCTCCATCAATGCATAGTCGATGGAAATGTCCGGCATCTCGGCGAAATGTTCCGCCGACAATTCATGCTGGAGGATGCGCCCGGTTTCCACCGGTGTGCTCGCGGCCAGGCAGGCGCGGCCCAGTTCCAGCAGCTCGGGGGCGTGCTGTTGCAGCTGCTCCAGCAGCGTGGCGACGGTGAAACAGAACAGGCCGGAATTCCACAGGAACCGGCCGCTTTCGAGGTAGCCCAGGGCGGTCTTCAGGTCGGGCTTTTCCACGAAGCGCAGCACCCTGGCGGCGCCCTGGTCGTCGAGAGCGTCGCCCGACTCGATATAACCAAAGCCGGTTTCCGGCGCGTTCGGAGTCACGCCGAAGGTAACCAGATGCCCGGTCTCGGCCAGTTGCGCGGCATGGGCGACCGCGCTTTTGAAGGCTTCTTCGTTGCGGATCAGATGGTCGGCGGGCATCACCACCAGGGTCGCCTGGTCACCATGCCGGGCCTGCACGGCCAGGGCTGCGATGGCGATGGCCGGGGCGGTGTTGCGGCCCGAAGGTTCGAGGATGAAATGCCCGAGGTGCCGATCCAGCCGGGCGGCCTGGAAGTGATCCTTGCTTTGAAAGAAGTGGTCGCGGTTGGTCACGGTGACGATGTCGCCGCTGCCCGCCAGCAACCCGGTGGCGCGGCGGTAGGTCTTGCCCAGCAGGCTCTGGCCGTCGGGCAGGATCATGAAGGGCTTGGGATGACCTTCGCGCGAAACCGGCCACAAGCGGGTCCCGGCACCGCCGGAAAGAATCACTGGAATCAGCATGCCTTACTCCTTGGCGACGCGTTTCATGTCCGCATCCATCATCATGCGGATCAGGGTTTCCAGATGGGTCTTGGGTTTCCAGCCGAGTACCCGTTGGGCCTTGGCCGGGTTGCCCAACAGCACGTCGACTTCCGCGGGGCGGAAGAACGCCGGGTCGATTTTCACGTAGTCACGGTAGTTCAGGCCGACGTGTTCGAAGGCGATCTGGCACATCTCGCGCACGGTGGTGGTGACGCCGGTGGCTACCACGTAATCATCGGCCTTGCCTTGTTGCAGCATCAGCCACATGGCTTCGACATAGTCGCCGGCGAATCCCCAGTCGCGCTTGGCGTCGATGTTGCCCAGGCGCAGCTCCTGCTGCTTGCCCTGTTTGATCCGGGCGGCGGCGTCGGTGACCTTGCGGGTCACGAACTCGATGCCGCGCAGGGGCGATTCGTGGTTGAACAGGATGCCGCTGCTGGCATGCAGGCCGAAGCTCTCGCGGTAGTTCACGGTGATCCAGTGCCCGTAGAGCTTGGCCACGCCGTAGGGGCTGCGCGGGTAGAACGGGGTATTTTCGTCCTGCTGCTCGGCCTGGATCAGGCCGAACATTTCGCTGGTGGAGGCCTGGTAGAAGCGGGTGTGCGGGCTGAACTGGCGGATCGCCTCGAGCAGGTGGGTCACGCCCAGCCCGTCGACGATGCCGGTGGTCACCGGCTGGTCCCAGGAAGCGGCGACAAAGCTTTGCGCCGCCAGGTTGTAGAGTTCGTCGGGCGCCGCCTTGATCACCGCCCGTTGCACGGAGCAGGCGTCGGCCATGTCGCCATCCAGGTAGCGGATCTCGCCCTCGATGCCCATCTCACGCAAGCGCCAGCGCGAGTCGCTGCTGCGTCGCGCCACCAGTCCGTGAACCTGATAGCCCTTGTCCAGCAGCAACTTGGCCAGATAGGCGCCGTCCTGCCCGGTGATCCCTGTGATCAGTGCACTTTTTGTCATTCTTGTCGTACCCGTGACTCCCAGTCGGACAGGATCGCCCGCAGGGATTGTTTTATTGTGGTTTCGGGCGTCCATCCGGTGACGGCTTGCAGCCTGGCGTGACTGCCACAGACACGACGCTGTTCTGCCCGTCGCAGACGGGCGGGGTCTTGAACCAGTTCCATTTCGACCTGAGCGATGTCCGCCAACTGCTGGATCAGGCTGCGGATGCTGTGCTCCTGGCCGGAGCAGATGTTGTAGACCTGGCCCGGCACGCCACTGCGCAACAGGGCCAGGTAAGCGTTCACCACGTCAGCGACATCGAGGAAATCGCGGGTGACGTCGATATCGCCGACCTCCAGCCGCGGTGCCTGCAGGCCGTGCTTGATCCGGGCGATCTGGCGCGCGGCGCTGGCGACGGCGAAGCTGTCCAGCTGACCGGTACCGATATGGTTGAACGGCCTGGCCACCATCACGGGCCAGCCTTCGCTCATGCCCCACTGCAGGCACAGGAGTTCGGTCGAGGCCTTGCTCACCGCATAAGGATTGCGTGGGGAGGGCGGCTGGCGCTCGTCGATGGGCAAGTCGTTTTCGCTGACCTGGCCGTAGACGTCGCCGGAGCTGACGTACAGGAAGGTGCCGCTGAAGCCGCGAGCTTTCAGGGCTTGCAACAGGTTGAGGGTGCCCAGCAGGTTGATCTGCAAGGTCCGGGCAGGATCGCGGAAGGCTTCGGGGACGAAGGTCTGGCCAGCCAGGTGAATCACCGCATCCGGCAACTCGGGCCACAGGTCTTGCAGGCTTTGCGGTTGGGTCAGGTCGAAGGGCGGCGCGGGCAACAGTTCCCAGCCTGAATCGGCAGCGCCCAGGCGGGAGCGTAGATGACGTCCCACGAATCCATTCAGGCCCGTTACAAACAGACGCTTTTTCAAGCAGCAGCCTCTTTAGACGGAGGCTTCGGCAATATTTGGACACATAATTCGTGTGAGAAATACGAAAACTCTGCTATTTCCCAGGGCCTTTCTATTGACGAAGCTTGTTGTAGTTGTTTGGCGGTCAATCTGTGCCAATTGCGTTGGAATTTCAATAAGTCCTACCGTGACCGGTAAGTTCTCGTTTTCCAGCATAGGAAAAATCTTGTTGGGAGGTTCCCGAATCTTAAACGGATGTGTTTAGAATGCCCCTTGTCTCGACCCCAAAACGATCAGGATGGCTGTCTCGGCGCCATGCAAAACTGACCAATAGAACAAGAACGTAGACGGGCATGAGAACGATGGATGCACACCCACCAACACCGGCGTGGTGCCATGGCTCTACCGTCATTGTGTGAAGGTGCCAGGATGGCGGCTTCATCGTGAGATGCCATGAATTTCATTCTTTATTCGGATGTGAACGACGGCTCCATCAGCCAGAGCCTCGGGCGTCCGGAATACAGCTATTACTTCGTGCTCAAGGCCTATCGCCCGGTGCTGGAAAGCCTTGGGCGCGTTCATGTGGTGCAGACGCCCGCCGAGGTCGATCGGCTGTATCACGAGCTGCGGCTCAAGGGCGAAGACAGCCTGTTTCTTTCGTTCACCCCACCCCAGAAAACCCCGGCCGACCTGGACTGCCCGACCCTGTGCGTGGTGGCCTGGGAGTTCGACTCGATCCCCCACGAATACTGGGATAACGACCCGCACCAGGACTGGAGCCGCACCCTTGGCCGCCATGGCCGGGTGATCACCTTGTCCAGCCATACGGCCCGGGCGGTGCGTCGGGTGCTGGGTGAGCATTTTCCGGTGCTGGTGCTGCCTACCCCGTTGTGGGAGCGCTTCGACGGCGTCCGCGGGCAATACCCCAACGTGCCGGTCAACGCCGGCACTACCTTGCAAATCAAGGGCTGCATCATCGACAGCCGGGCGCTGGGGCTTTCCGCCGATGGCCTGATCGCGCCGGTACTGGAAGAAGTGCCACCGTCTCCTGCTCCAGTCGAAGTCGAGGCCGAAATCGTCGAAGCCCCACCGCTGACCGCCAGACGCCGGCTGTTCATCGCCAAGCACTATCTGCGCGAATGGTATCGGGCGCTGGCCGGCGGCGAATGGCGCCGGCCGTTGTTCATCAGCAAGCACTACATTCGTGAATGCTACCGCGAGGGGTTGCGTGACCGGGTCCCCGAACGCCTGCGGGCGCTGATGGCCAAGCCAGGCCCGGAGCACGTTGTGCCAGCGTCACCTGCGCCTGAGCCAGAACATCCCCAGGCCATCCTCCCGGCCACCGACCAGCAGGTGGAGTTCCAGGTCGATGGCGTGGTCTATGTCAGCGTGTTCAACCCTGACGACGGCCGCAAGAACTGGCATCAGTTGATCACCGCGTTCTGCTGGGCGATGCGCGACACCGAAGACGCCACCCTGGTGTTGAAGATGACCCAGAACGACCTGTCGACCTACTACGTCGAAATGCTGACCCTGCTGTCGCAGCTGTCTCCGTTCAGCTGTCGGGTGGTGGCCATGCACGGTTATCTGGACGACGAGCAATTCGCCCGGCTGTACGGCGCGGCCAGTTTCTACGTCAACGCCTCGCGCTGCGAAGGCCTGTGCCTGCCGCTGATGGAGTTCATGGCCTGTGGCAAACCGGTGATCGCGCCGCTGCATACGGCCATGCTGGATTACATCGACGAAGAGGTGGCCTTCGTCGTCAAGTCCAGCCAGGAGCCGGCGATCTGGCCGCAGGACTCGCGCATCCTGTTTCGCACCCTGCGCCACCGCCCGGACTGGGGCTCGTTGAAAACCGCCTACCAGGACAGCTACCGCATGGCCAAGGAAAACCCCGTGGGCTACCAGTCGATGTCCCAGGCCGCGGCCCGGCGCATGCAGGAGTACAGCAGCTTCGCCAGCGTGCAGGGGCGCCTGCGGGACTTCTTCGCCCTGACCCCGCTGACCGAGGCTGACGGCGCGTCCTCCCTGGCTGTGGCGGGTAACGCCTGATGCTGATCCTCATCCATTCGGAAACCAACAAGAGCAATATCCAGCAGAACCTCGGCCGCCCTGAATACAGCTACTACTTCGTGCTCAAGGAGTTCCGGCCGGTGCTGGAGCGGCTGGGCCAGGTGTTGGAGGTCAGCAACCCCGACGAGTTGGTGGACCGCCTGTATTTCGACTGCCAGAGCCGCGGCGAGGCGTGCATTTTCCTGTCGTTCTCGCCGCCCCATCGCACGCCCAACCATTACGCCTGCCCGACCATCCCGGTGTTCGCCTGGGAGTTCAGCACCATTCCCACTGAAAGCTGGCAGGGCGAGCCGCGGCATGACTGGCGGCTGGTCCTGGGCACCGCGGGCGCGGCAATCACCCACTCCAGCTTTACCGTGCGAGCGGTGCGCGATGTGATGGGCGAGGACTATCCGATCTGTGCGATCCCGGCCCCGGTCTGGGATCGCTTCGCCCGCCGTGGCGAGCAACTGGGCAAGCAGGCGCGGGCGTCCCGGGTGACCCTCAATCTGCATGGTCTGTTGCTCGACAGCCGCACCTTGGACCTGAACGCCTACGGTCCGAGCACGCTGCGCGAAGGCACGCCGCTGGTGCTCGATACCCAGGCCCGCGATTGCCAACTGCTGCTCGACGGGGTGGTCTACACCTCGGTGTTCAACCCCTATGACGGGCGCAAGAACTGGCAGGACATGATCAGCGCGTTCTGCACCACCTTTCGCGACTGTGCCGACGCCACCCTGGTGCTGAAACTGACCCACCACGATATCGGCAACGCGCTGGCCGACATGCTGCACCACCTCTACAAGAACCAGTCCTACCAGTGCCGTATCGTGCTGATCCACGGCTTCCTGTCCGACCCGGACTACGAGCGGCTGGTGGAGGCCACCTGCTATGTGGTGAATTCCTCGTTCGGCGAAGGGCAGTGCCTGCCGCTGATGGAGTTCATGTCCTGCGGCAAGCCGGCGGTGGCGCCGTGCAACACCGCGATGGCCGACTACATCGACCACGACAACACCTTCATCGTCGACTCCACCGACGAGCTGACCGCCTGGCCCCACGATCCGCGGGCCGCCTATCGGACCCTGCGCTATATCACCAACTGGGATTCGCTGTGCTCGGCCTATCGCGCCAGCTACGACGTCGCCCTGCAGGACCCGGATCGTTATGCACGGATGTCGACCCATGCGATCGAAAGCCTGCGGCGTTTCTGTAGCCAGGCCACGGCCGAACAGCGCCTGGGTGAGTTTTTCCGGCAGGTGCTGGAGCGACGCAAGGCGCCTGCTGCTCCTGGGTTTCCTGGGTGATGCGGGCGTTTCTGCGGCGTTTGCGCAGGGGCGCGCCGTTGCCTGCGCCGCTGCTGGCCGAACCGCCCAGGCCCGCAGTTTCTCCCCGCGATTGCGGCTTGCGCGACGCCCTGCTCGATGGCTGGTTCCGCTCTGAAACCGGCGAGTTGCTCAAGGGCTTTGCCATCAGCGCTGAAGACACCCTGCTCGATGTCGGCTGTGGCGAAGGCGTGGCGACGCTGTTCGCCATGCGCCAGGGCGCCTCGGTGATTTTCACCGACAGCGAGTTCGACAAGGTGCGCGAGCTGGCCCGGCAAGTCGCCGAGCAATCGGACGTGCCCGCCCTGGGGCTGGTCAGCAACAGCCTGCCGTTGCCGCTGGCCCAGGGCTGCGCCAGCAAAGTGGTGTGCATGGAAGTGCTGGAACACATCGAACAGCCCGAGCCGTTTCTCGCCGAGCTGGTGCGCATGGGCCGCCCTGGCGCGCAGTACCTGATCAGCGTTCCGGACCCGGTGGGCGAGCATTTGCAGAAGGGCATCGCGCCGCCCGGCTATTACCGCGCGCCGAACCATGTGCAGATTTTTTCCCGCGAGGGCTTTGGCCAGATGATCGAGGACGCCGGGCTGGTCATCGAACACCGGCAGGCCACGGGCTTTTTCTGGGTCATGGGCATGATCTTCTTCTGGGCCAGCGAACGGGCCGCCGGACGCGAGCCGCCGGGCGCCGTGCGCGACCGCATCCAGGCGCCGTACCCGGCGCTGATGGAAGGCTGGGCACGGACCTGGGAAGAACTGCTGGCGCAACCCGACGGGCTGGCGATCAAGCAGGTGCTGGATGGCTTCATGCCGAAAAGCCAGGTCATCATCGCCCGCAAGCCGCTGTCCGGCGCAGCGGCTGAGCCGTCTTGAACGACAAGCGGATCATGGACATCGAGCTGCTGCGGGGCATCGCGGTGCTGGGCGTGGTGTTCCATCATCTGCAAGGCAGTCTGTTTCGCGATGGGCTCGCCTGGCTGGGCAGCGTTGCGGCCTACGGCCAGTTCTGGTGGGGCGTGGACCTGTTCTTCGCCATCTCCGGCTTTGTCATCGCCCGCAGCCTGGTCCCGCAGCTGCGTGCCTGCACCAGCGCCGCGCAGTTCTGGCAACGGACCCGCGATTTCTGGATTCGCCGCGCCTTCCGCTTGTTGCCCTCGGCCTGGTTGTGGCTGCTGCTGATGTTGCTGGCGAGCCTGTTTCTCAATCGTTCGGGGGCCTTCGGCAGCCTGCACGCCAACCTGTGGGCCACGGTTGCCGGCCTGTTGCAGTTTGCCAATTTTCGCTTCGCCGACAGCTTTTTCCACTATGAGTACGGCGCCAGTTTTGTCTACTGGAGCCTGTCGCTGGAGGAGCAGTTCTACCTGTTGCTGCCGCTGCTGGTGCTGGTGTGCCGCAAGTACCTGGCCTGGGTGTTGCTGGCGCTGGTGCTCGTGCAAGTTCTGACCCTGCGCTCGGCGCTGCTGATGGTCATCCGGACCGACGCCATGGCCCTCGGCGTATTGCTGGCGCTGTGGACGGCCCGCGGCAGCTACCGGCACTGGGAGCCAAAGTGGCTGGGACGGTATCCGGGGCTCGGCCCGCTGCTGTTGATCCTGTCGTGCCTGGGCCTGGGCTGGTTGGCCACCGATGGTTTTAATGTCACCCGTTACCGGGTTGGCGCCCTGGCGGTGCTCTGCGCGCTGTTGGTATGGATCGCTTCCTACAACCGTGACTACCTGTTGCCCCGCGGCCTGCTGAAAAGTCTGTTGGCCTGGGTCGGCAGCCGTTCCTACGGGATCTACCTGATCCATGTCCCGGTGTTTCTGCTGGTCCGCGAAGCCTGGTTCCGCCTGGCGCCCCTGGGCACGACCGGGCTGAACGAGCAGCCGCTGCTGGCAATGGCCTGCGCCGCGGGCCTGCTGCTGTTGCTGAGCGAACTCAACTACCGTGTCATCGAGTTGCCCCTGCGCAATCGGGGCGCCGAGCTGGTGCAGCGCCTGGGGGCAGCCCGCTCTCCCGTTCCTTCCACTGGAGTCACTTCATGCTGAGCCTTCTGAAAAAACTCACGGCGAGCGCTCCTGCGGCCGTGACGCCCGAGACCCCGCCGCCGGCCAAGGTCGATCCGTACATGCTGGGCCTGCAGGACGCCATGCTCAGCGGCTGGTTCAACCAGGAAAACGGCGAGTTGTTCACCGGCTTTCCGGTGACGGCCGAGGACACCCTGCTGGATGTCGGCTGTGGTGATGGCGGTAACGTGCATTACTGCGCGATGCGCGGGGCGAAGATCATCATTGCCGACATCGATGCGGCCAAGGTCGAGGCGACGCGCCAGCGCCTGAGCGATACGCCGGCCCGCGGCGTCGAATGCCATGTCACCGACTGCAATCCGTTGCCGATCGCCGACGGTACCGCCAGCCGTGTGGTGTCCACCGAGGTCATCGAGCATGTGGACGACCCGGCGCAGTTTCTCTCCGAGCTGGTGCGGGTCGGCCAGCCAGGCGCGCTGTACCTGTTGAGCGTGCCGCACCCGAGCTCCGAGGACCTGCAAAAGGACATCGCCGCGCCCGAGTATTTCCAGAAGCCCAACCATATCCGCATCATCAGCGAAGAGCAGTTCAAGCGGATGGTCGGCGACGCCGGGCTGGAGGTGCTCAGCCATAGCCAGTACGGCTTCTACTGGTCGATGTGGATGCTGCTGTTCTGGGAAGCCAAGGTCGAATTCAGCAACCCCGACCACCCATTGCTCGACCAGTGGGCCAGCACCTGGCAGACCATCCTCAACTCGCCGCGTGGCGTACAGATCAAGCACGCGCTGGACGCTGTGGTCGCCAAGAGCCAGGTCATCATTGCCCGCAAGCCGGCCTGAACCGGCGCGGGCTTTTGCCCGCTTGAATGAGGCAGGACGCAGGCTTTTGTAGCCGCTGCCGGAGGCTGCGATCGCGACCGAAGGGCGCGCAAGGCCAAAAGATCGCTGAAGGCCTGCGGCCTTATCGCAGCCTGCGGCAGCGGCTACAGGGTCTGCTTCAGGCCTGTTGCACGAAGGTCAGGCGCAGGGCAAAGCCGATCAGCAGGCTGCCGAACAGCCATTGCTGGACCCGCTGGGCGGCGCGGTTGTGCGCCAGCCAGCGGCCGATCCAGGCGCCGGCCAGGGCGTAGGCGCTGTCGAACAGCAACCCCACCAGCACCAGCAGCAGGCCGAGACTGGCGAACTGCGCGGCCACGGGTCCGGCCTGCGGGTCGATGAACTGTGGCAGCAACACCGAGCAGAACAGCAGCGCCTTGGGGTTGAGCAGGTTGGTCAGCAGGCCGCGGCGGATCGCTTCGCGCCAGCGCAATGCGCTCGCGGCTTCGCCGTTTTGCAGGCTGGGCAGCAGGTTGGCCCGCAGGCACTGCACGCCAAGCCACAGCAGGTAGGCGGCCCCGCCCAGGCGTACCACTTCGAAGGTCCAGGGCGCGGCCTTGAACAGGGCGGCCAGGCCCAATGCCGCCAGCGCCACATGGCAGCCCCGGGCGATTGCCAGGCCTGCCGCGGTGGCCAGCGCCAGGCCCTTGCCCTGGCGGGCGCCGGTTTGCAGCAGCAGGATCATGTCGGGGCCGGGCAGCAGATAGACCACCGCCAGCGCCAGGAAAAACATCCAGAGTTGTGCCACCTTGCCACCCCTTTCGTTGTCGATTCGGTAGGCAAAGTCTAGGGCCGAAGGGCAGGGCAGGTGCTTGCGTAGTCAGCCAGCATGAGGGCGGAAATTGGCATAATCTTCCGTCTGGACATGGAGTGACTATCGGAAAATGCCAAAAATGAAACTGGACGCCTACGACCGCAAGATTCTCGCCGCCCTGCAGCGCGACGGCCGCCTGAGCAACGTGCAACTGGCGGAGGAGATCGGCCTGTCGCCCTCACCCTGCCTGCGCCGGGTACGGATGCTGGAAGAAGCCGGGGTGATTCGCGGCTACCAGGCCAACCTCGATCGCGATGAAGTGGGCCTGGGGCTGACGGTGTTCGTCGGGGTCAAGGTCGAGCGGCACACCGACGAGCATTCCGAAGCCTTCCACAAGGCGGTGACGGCGCTGCCGGAGGTGCTTTCGGCGTTCCTGGTGTCCGGCGAGTCGGACTTTCTGCTGCAGGTGGTGGTGCCGGACCTGCGCGCCTACGACCGCTTTCTCACCGGCAGCCTGCTGAAACTGCCGGGCGTCAGCGATATCCGCAGCAACTTCGCGATCCACACGGTGAAGACTCCGGGGGCGCTGCCGCTGGGGCATCTACCGGCCTGACGCGATCATCTGTAGCCGCTGCCGAAGGCTGCGATCGCGACCGAAGGGCGCGCAGGATCTGAAGATCGCTGAAGGCCTGCGGCCTTATCGCAGCCTGCGGCAGCGGCTACAGGCTCTACATCTGCGTCGCCATCCCCTCGACATCCATCGCCGCCTGGCGCAACGCCTCGGAGCGGGTCGGGTGCGGGTGGCAGGTCAGGGCGATATCTTCGGCCGAGGCGGAAAACTCCATGGCCACGCAGTATTCGCCGATCATTTCGCTGACGCTCGGTCCTACTAAATGCACGCCGAGGATTTCATCGGTCTGCGCGTCCGCCAGGACCTTGGCGAAACCTTCGGTCTCATGGTTGATCTTGGCCCGGCTGTTGGCCGTGAAAGGGAACTTGCCGGCCTTGTAGGCCCGGCCCTCGGCCTTGAGCTGCTCTTCGGTCTTGCCGACGCTGGCCAGCTCCGGTTTGGTGTAGATCACACTGGGGATCAGGTTGTAGTTCACTTCACCGGCCTTGCCGACAATCTGTTCGATACAGGCCATGGCCTCGTCCTCGGCCTTGTGGGCAAGCATCGGCCCGGAGGTGACGTCGCCAATCACCCACACGCCAGGGGCCTCGGTGCGGTGCTGGCGGTTGGCAAGCATGCCGCGCGAGTCGGTGCTCAGGCCGACGTTCTCCAGTCCCAGGCCCTGGGTATAAGGCCGGCGTCCGATGGCCACCAGCACGTAGTCGGCTTCCAGCAGCTGCGCCGTGCCGCCCGCCGCCGGCTCGATGCTCAACTGCACGCCGTTGGCCGAGGTGCTGGCGCTAGTGACCTTGGTGCCGAGCTTGAAGGCGATCCCCTGTTTGCCCAGGGCCCGTTGCAGGGTCTTGCCGGCTTCGCCATCGACGCCGGGGCAGATGCGGTCCAGGTACTCGACCACCGTCACCTGGGCCCCCAGGCGCCGCCAGACCGAGCCCAGCTCCAGGCCGATCACCCCGGCGCCAATCACCACCAGGTGCCGGGGCACTTCGCTGAGGGACAGCGCGCCGGTGGAGTCGAGGATGCGCCGGTTGTCGATCTCCACCCCGGGCAATGGCGTCGGCTCGGAGCCGGTGGCGATCACGATGTCCTTGGCCTGCAACCGGGTCTTGCCGCCAGCGCTGTCGGTCACCGTGACCTGGCCCGGGCCGTCGATATGGCCCCAGCCCTTGATCCAGTCGACCTTGTTCTTGCGGAACAGGAACTCGATGCCCTTGGTCAGGCCCGCCACGCTGTCATCCTTCTGCTTCATCATCTGGGCCAGGTTGAGGCTGGGCTTGACCTCGATGCCCAGTTCGGCGAATTCCTTGCCCATGGCCGCGTCATACAGCTCCGAGGCATGCAGCAAGGCCTTGGACGGCATGCAGCCGACGTTCAGGCAAGTACCGCCGAGGGTGGCGCGGCCTTCGACACAGGCGGCCTTGAGCCCCAGCTGGCCAGCGCGAATGGCGGCGTTGTAGCCACCGGGACCCCCACCGAGGATGACGACGTCGTAGCTGCTCATGGCTGTTCTCCTGCAATCGCAAAGAAGGGTTTAAAGGTAGTCGAGCAAAAAATTATGACCGTAATATGAGCGTGCGAAGGCTAGGCGGTCAAGAAGCGGTATTCACATTCCTTGTAGGAGCAGCCGGTCGACGCTCGATTGCTCGCGATGGCATCGACGCGGTCCTGCCGTTGAATCGCGTTGGCCGCATCACGAGCAAGCTTCGCTCCTACAGAAGAAGAGGGGCGGGGTGTTCAGGTCCACCAGTAGCGCACGAGGTGGAAGAAGATCGGCGCGGCGAAACACACCGAGTCCAGGCGATCGAGCATGCCGCCGTGGCCTTCGATCATGTGGCCCCAGTCCTTTACCCCGCGGTCGCGCTTGATCGCCGACATGACGATGCCGCCGGCAAAGCCCAGCAGGTTGATCAGCAGGGCGATCAGGAACGACTGCCAGATAGTGAACGGGGTGATCCACCACAGCGCGCCGCCGATCAGCGAGGCCAGCAGGATGCCGCCGACAAAACCTTCCACGGTCTTGGACGGCGACAGCCGTGGGGCGATCTTGCGTTTGCCGAAGAGTTTTCCACAGACGTACTGCAACACATCCGACATCTGCACCACGATCACCAGGTAGGCGATCAGCAGCAGGTTGCGCCCTTCGTAGCCGGCGATATCCAGAGTCAGCAGCGCCGGCACGAACGACACGCAGAACACCGCGATCATCAGCCCCCACTGGACCTTGGAGGCACGCTCCAGGAAGTGCGTGCTGTCGCCGCCCAGGGACGCGAGGATCGGCAGCAGCAGGAACACATAGACCGGGATGAAGATCGAGAACAGCCCGTACCAGTCGAAGTAGATCAGCAGGTATTGCACGGGCAGGGCCAGGTAGAACGCCGCCACCAGCGCCGGGTAGTCGCTGCGCCGGGTCGGCATCAGGGTCAGGAACTCGCGCAGGGCGTAGAAGGACACGGCGTAGAACAGCAGGATCACCGCGCTGGTGCCGAGCCAGAAGGCGACGCCGATCACCAGCACCATCACCCACCAGGCGTTGATGCGCGCGTTGAGGTTGTCGATCACCGAGCTCGGCGCGCCACGGGTGCGCAGCTTGAGCAGAAAACCGATCAGCGAGGCCAGCACCAGTACCGCGCCGATCCCGCCGAACAACATCAGGGTTTGCCTATCCATCTCAAGAATGCTCCGGGGCCATGGCCAGCAGCGCTGCGCGGCTGCGTTCGAGGAATTGCTCTTTGCTTTCGCCGTCCTCCAGGGACAGCGGCGCGCCGAAGCTGGTGGTGCACAACAGCGGCAGGGGCAGGAAGCGGCCCTTGGGCATCACGCGGTTGAGGTTGGCGATCCACACCGGAATCACCTGGGCCTGTGGGTAACTTTTCGCCAGGTGGTAGATACCGCTCTTGAACGGCAGCAGGCCTTCCTCCTCCAGGTTGCGCGTGCCTTCGGGGAAGATGATCAGCGAATCGCCGTTGGCCAGGGCGTCGAGCATCGGCTGCAAGGGGTTATCCACAGGCTCCTTGCGCTCGCGGTCGATCAGCACGCCGTTGAACACGCGGTTGATGATGTAGCGGCGCAGCGGGCGGGTCTGCCAGTAATCGGCGCCGGCCACTGGCCGCGTCACCTTGCGCAGCGCGGGCGGCAGCGAGGCCCAGAGCAGCACGAAGTCGCCGTGGCTGCTGTGGTTGGCGAAGTAGATACGTTGCACCGCCTGCGGCCCGCAACCGAGCCACAGGCTGCGCGCCCCGGTGATGGTGCGGGCGGCGGAGGTGATGAGGGTGGCGACCAGGGGTTCGAGCATGAGAATTCCTTATCCGGCGATGGCCAGCCAGGGGCTGGCCAGGATGAAGCCCAGTGTCAGCAGTATTTGCGCCGCCAGCAGCCAGGCCTGGCGACGCAACAGGTTGAGGGCGCCGCGGCTGCGTTGTTGCCACGGGCGGCCGCCGGCGGTCGCCGGTTGCAGGCCGAGGGCGCTCAGCGCCTGGTCCAGCGCGGCGCTGCGTTCGGCCAGCGGCAGCGGGCTGTCCGCCACTCGCTGGAACAACTCGGCATCGAAGGCCACCCGCAGCGCCCAGTACTTTTGCAGCACTCCCAGGAGCAGCAGGGCGACGCTCAGGGCAATGGCCCAGGGGGCGGACGCGCCGAGCAACCACTGGCCGAGGCCAAGCAGGGCGCCGAGCAGTGTCAGGCCTGTGGATAACAGGTCCAGCGAATGCCCGCGGCGCAACAGGCTCGCCACCGCATGCAGTTCCATATCAGTGGCCATGCACCTTCCCCTGGGCTGTGGATAAAGGCTCCAGGGCCCGGCGGTGCGCGGGTTGCAGGACGATCTGCGGGCGCGCGCGACGGATCTGCACGATGGCCGCATCGACGTTGGCGGCGCGGCCTGTGTACAACAGCCAGGCGGCCACGGCGGTGGCGCTACGCGAGTAACCCAAGGCGCAGCAGACCAGCAGCGGCGCGTGCTCACGCAGGCTTTCGATGGCTTGCGCGGCCTCGCGGCATTGCAAGGGGGTGGGCGCAGTCAGGTCGAGCACCGGCACGCAGCGATAGGCCAGGTGGCGACCGTCCATGGACAGCTCGGCGCACAGGTCGACCACCGCGCTGAACGGGCTGTCCTGCAGCTCGCCCGGGGTCGGGATGCGCCCCAGCCAGACGTTATCCACAACCTCGTCGGGCTGTGGATGCTTGCGGGTCCACAGCCGGGAATTGACCCAGGCCGCCGCCAGGTAAGGCGCCAGCAGCCAGCGCGTGGCGCTGCCCAGGCGGCCGTCCGCGCCTTTCTGGAAACCCTTGGCGTCGAACAATCCGTAGTTCAGCGCCACCAGCAGCAGGGCCACGGCGGGCCACAGCAGCCACAGCCAGGTTCCGGCGAAGGCCAGGGCCGGCACGGCAAACAGCAGTGCGCCCAGGGCATAACGCAACGCCAGGCGCCAGCGCTGGCGATCGCGAGCCAGGCGCAGGTTCTGCAGCATGCCGGGACGGTCCAGCGGCCACAGCCAGACGCACAGCCAACCGGCCAGGGCGCCTGTGGGCAGGTCGATAAAGTGGTGTTGATAAGTGGTCAGCACCGATACGCCGATCAGCGCGAACCAGCCGTGCACCAGCCAGCGCCAGATGCCCTGGACATGCCGCGCATAGCAGACCCACAGCACCACCAGCAGCGCGATGTGCAGCGACGGCGCCTGGTTGAACGGCTTGTCAAAGCCGGCCAGCACGTCGAACAGCCAGCCGAACAGGCCATCCAGCCCCGGGCGCTGGAAGGTGAAGCGCAACGGCCAGAGCAGGAAGCAGCTGACCGCGATGACTTGCGCGGTCAACAGGCGCAAGGCGTGGCGCTTGAGTTCTTCGCGGCTGGTGGGCAGCAGCAGGGAAAAGCCGTACAGCAGGTCGATCGACCAGTAGGGCACGATGCTCCAGGCCCAGAACGGCATCTGCCGCTCCCAGTCGAACACCAGGCTGCCGACCTCGGCCCGTTGCGAGGTGACCCAGGTGGCGAAGCCGTAGGTGCCGAAAAACAGCGGCGCCAGCAGCAACAGCCAGAGCACCGCGGGTTTCAGCAGGCCGGGCTCACGGGTGTATGTCGCGGCGACCGTCATCATTGCACCCGCTGCGCCAGCGACACGCTGAAAATGCCCCACTGGTCGACGCGCAGGGTGATCCGGCGGAATCCCGCGGCCTCCACCAGTTGGTCCATCTCGGCCTGGGTCCGGCGACGCATGACCCAGGCCTGCCCCGCGCGGTGGCTGGTCAGGGCGCGGGCGATCAGCTCCAACTGCGGATGCCAGGGTTGCCCGGTATAGACCAGATAGCCGCCAGGCTCCACGGCGGCGGCCAGGCCCGCCAGGGAGTCGCTGACCATCTGGTTGTCGGCGAACAGTTCGTACAGGCCGGACACCACCGCCAGCGTCGGCTTGGGCTCCAGGGCCGCGAGGTCGTCGCGGTCGAAGGCGTCGGCCTTGACGAAGCGGGCGATCTGGCCCAGGCCTTTCTCGGCGATCAGCGCGCTGCCGTCGCGCACGTTGATGTCGCTGTAGTCGCGCAGCAGGATCGATTCCGGCAGCGGGCTGACGCCCTGCAAGGCTTCGAGAATGTAGCGCCCGTGGCCGGCGGCGATGTCGACGATGCGCACTTCGCGCTGCTGGGCGCGCAATTTCTCCATGGCCAGGCGCAGCAGTTCTTCCACATGCAGCTTGCGTTGGCGAATGCCGCGCCAGCCGATGGAGTCCAGGTAGTTGCGGTCGATCATCCGGCCCAGGGCCGAAGTGCCGGTCGCCTGGTTGCGGTACACGTAGTCCAGGGTGCTGCCGGAGTCGAAACCGGTGTCGAAGCCCAGCTTGACCCCGGCCGAGAGCTGGCTGCCCAGGCGCATGCTGGCGCGGGTCAGGCGCCAGTAGAGGTCGCGCAGGGAGTTATGCGGCAGCGGTGCCGCCAGTGCCTCGGACTCGGCGCAGGTCAGGCCCAGGCGGTCGGCGTCGAGCAGGGAAGGGCGGTTCAGCGGTCGTGCGAAGTTCTGCAGGATGAACCGCCGGGCGCTGGCGACGGCCGGGGCCCGGGCCTTCTCGCCGAGGGTGTCGTGGAAGAAGCCCGGCAGGATGTGTTTTTCCTTGTGCAGGCTGCCCAGGCGCTCGAAGAACTGCTCCTGGGGTCGGCGATGGACGACGAAGTCGGCGCCGGAGATCAGCAACTGGGTCGGCACCTGGATCGCCTGGGCGTCGGCCACCACCCGCTCGGCGGCTTCGTACAGGCCGAGCAGCACGTTCACCGAGATCGCCTTGGTGATCAGCGGATCGCTGTCATAGGAGGCCACCCGCGCCGGGTCGTGGCTGAGGAAGCGCGCCTTGACGTAGCTATTGACGAAAAAGTTGCCGCGAAACCGCCGCATCAGCGCCAGGCCCGGGCGGGCGAAAGGCACGTAGAGCTTGACCTTGAACGCCGGCGACGCCAGCACCAGGGCGCGGATGCGCGGTGCGTAGTCATGGACCCAGGTGGATGCGATCACCGCGCCGACGCTCTGGGCCACCACGGCCATGTGTTCTTCGTCGATGCCGTGGCTGGCCCGCAGGTGATCGCAGAAGGTCTGCACGTCGCGCACGCTGGTGGCGAAGCTCGGGCTGTCGCCCCGGGCGCCGGGCGACTGGCCATGGCCGCGGGCGTCCCAGGCGAAGAAATCGAAGGCCGGCAGGTCCAGTTCGTCCACCAGATGGGCGATGCGCGCGGAGTGTTCGTGGCCGCGGTGGAACAGCAGCACGGCCTGGCGCGGGCCGTCCGCGGGGGCGGCGGTGGCCGGCCAGTGGCGGTAGAACAGCTCGACGCCGTCGTGAGTGGTGAAGGTCTGGTGGAGAGCTTCGCGCATGGCAACTTCCTTATTCTGAGGGGGCGTTTTGCTGCATTTCTTGTTGCGGCACGTCTTGCTGTCGTGCTTCGAGCAGGCCCTGGCGAACCCGGTTGATCAAGGTGTAGACCAACAACGCGGCGACCACCGCCAGCAGGCCATTGATCCAGGCGGCGCTGAGCCAGCCCAGGGCGATGCCGGTGGCCAGCACGCCGAGTACGAACGCCCGGTCGCTCTTGCCCATGGGGCCGTCGTAGCGACGCGAGGCGCCGATCATCGGCCCCAGCACGCCGGCGTATTCGCTGAACAGCGCCAGCAGCGTCACCAGCAGGACCAGCGGCAGGCTGACGCCGGCAATCAGCGCGAAAGGCAGGATCAGCGCGCTGTCGGCAATCACGTCGCACAATTCATTGAGATAGGCGCCCAGGCGCGATTGCTGGCCGAATTCCCGGGCCAGCATGCCGTCGATGGCGTTCAGCGCCATGCGCAGGATCATCCACAGCGGGATCAGGATGAACAGCCAGAGGTGGTTGGCGAAACTGCCGATCAGGGCCCCCACCAGCACCGAAATCACCCCCGCCAGCACGGTGATCTGGTTGGCCGTGGTGCCGTTGTCGTACAGGCGCTGGACCCAAGGCCGCAGCAGGTTCTGGAAGCGCGGTTTGAGTTGGTAGATGGAGAGCATGGCTGGACGTTTCCTTGTCACAAAGTGGGCCACGGATTATGGCCACAGATCTCGCGGGCTGGCATCAGCGCAGCAGCGGTTTTCCCCGGCTTTGTGACGCGCTCATGGCAAATAAAGGCATAGGTAAGCGACGAAAATTTCACTACTATCGTTATATCGTAACGATTTGTGACAAATACAGCGGCCTGCCGAAGGGTTATCCACAGGCCGGAACGGGTTAATGATTAGCGTTGGGGTGGTATGCAAGTCGATCTTGAGACTGAAGGGGCGGGGGTCGAAGCCTTGCCGAGGTTTCAGCGGGCGGCCTTTCATGAGCGCCGTCTGAAGCGTTGGGGCATCGGGCTGGCGGGGCTGGCCGGGGTAGGGCTGGTGCTGGCGTTTTTCGTTGACCTGTTTGCCCCGCAATCCTTGTGGCCGGCGTTGCTGGTCAATCTGGCGGCGGCTTTGCTGGTGCTGGTCGGCGGCCTGCAGGCGGCGGGCTGGGTCAGTGCCTGGCGCGCGGGTGTGTTGCGCGCGCCGGATGTGGCGCCGAGCCCGGAGCCGGTTGTGGACGAACCCTTGCCCGATGACGGCTGGTACGAACGCTTGCTGGACGGCATCAGCCAGCGTTGGTCCGGGCTGCTGGCGCAGATCGGCGCGCCGACCTTGTGGCTGGGTGGCTGGGCCTTGCTGGTGCTGTTGGTCATCGAGCAGGCGTGGAACCTGAGCCTGCCCGCCGCAGCCCTGGGCCTGGCAGGCAATGTCGGTGCGGTGCTGGCGCTGTTGCTGGCCTTCGGCTTGCTGGTGTTCGAGCGCCAATTGAGCCAGGAACATCCCGGCGAATGGCCGGAGGCCGCGGCGCTGGCGCAGTTGGCGCGAGTGGCGATCATCAGCCTGGTGCTGGCGGCGCTGTGCCTGTTGTTCAGCAGCGATACGGCGCTCTGGCCGGTGCGTCTGGGCGCACTGATCGGGGTATTGCCGGCGCTGGTGACCCTGGAGTTCCTGCTGCGCGCGGTGCTGTCGTTGTTCAGCCCGCGTCGCGCGCAACTGGAACCGCGCATGTTGGCCCACAGCGTGATTGCCGATTTGTTGCGCTGGCCGCCGCAGCCCTTGCTGGCCTTGCAGCACGAACTGCACAACCGCTTCGGCATCGACCTGCGGCAGATCTGGGCCTTCACTTATATGCGCCGGGCGTTCCTGCCGGTACTGCTGGTGGTGCTCGGGGTGGGCTGGCTGCTCACCGGCCTGCATGAAGTGCCGTTGCAGGGGCGAGGTATCTACGAACGTTTCGGCAAGCCGGTGGCGGTCTTTGGCCCGGGTTTGCACGCGGGTCTGCCCTGGCCGCTGGGGCGGGTGCTGAGTGTGGAGAACGGCGTGGTGCATGAACTGGCCACCAGCGTCGGCGAGGCGCCTACCGTAGTCGAACCGGCATCCGCCGAAGGGCCGCCGCCACTGGTGGCCAACCGCTTGTGGGACGCCAGCCACGTGAACGACAAGTCCCAGGTGATCGCCAGCGGCAGTGCCGACAAACAGAGCTTCCAGATCGTCAACATGGATGTGCGCTTCGTCTATCGTATCGGCCTGAGCGATCAGGCGGCGCTGGCGGCGACCTACAACAGCGCCGACATTCCGATGCTGATCCGCAGCACCGCCAGTCGCATCCTGGTCCACGACTTTGCCTCGCGCACCCTCGATGGCCTGTTGGGCGAAGACCGTACCAACCTGGCCGAGGATATCGGCCGCGCGGTGCAGGCCGACCTGGAGAAGCTCGACAGCGGGGTGGAGATTCTCGCCACCGTGGTCGAAGCCATTCACCCGCCGGCGGGCGCCGCCAATGCCTATCACGGTGTCCAGGCCGCGCAGATCGGCGCCCAGGCGCTGATTTCCCGCGAGCGCGGCGCGGCCAGCGAGCAGACCAACCAGGCGCAGTTGCAGGCCAGCATTGCCCGCGACCAGGCCACAGCCACCGCCCATGAAGTGCAGGCCACGGCGCAAGCGGCCGACCTGCGTTTCTCCGCCGAGCAAAAGGCCTATGCCAGCGCCGGCCAGGCATTCGTGCTGGAGCAGTATTTGAGCCAGCTGAGCCAGGGCCTGCGCAACGCCAAGTTGCTGGTACTCGATCATCGCCTGGGCGGCGCCAACGCACCGACCCTCGACCTGCGTACATTCACTTTGCCAACCGAGCCTTCGGTGCCGGGTAACACCGCTCAGCCAGGAGCCGTCCATTGAGCCAGTCCCATTCCCACGATCATCAGGATCACGCCGGCCACGATCACGGCCACGGTGGTCATCACCACCACGGGCACCATCATCACCACGGCGCGCCGGAAGAGGCGGGGCCCTTTCCCTGGCGGCGCATGGCCTGGGCGCTGTTGCTGGTGCTGTTCGCCGTCGCTGCGGCGAGCCTGGTGCAAGTGCGTTCCGGCGAAGCCACGGTGATCACCCGTTTCGGCAACCCGGCGCGCGTGCTGCTGGAGCCTGGCCTCGGCTGGCGCTGGCCGGCACCGTTCGAGGCGGCGATCCCAGTGGACCTGCGCCTGCGCACCACGTCCAGCGGTTTGCAGGATGTCGGCACCCGCGACGGTCTGCGCATCATCGTCCAGGCCTATGTGGCGTGGCAGGTGCAGGGCGACCCGGACAACGTGAAGCGCTTTATGCGCGCGGTGCAGAACCAGCCGGACGAAGCGGCGCGGCAGATCCGTACCTTTGTCGGCTCGGCCCTGGAAACCACCGCCAGCAGTTTCGACCTGGCCAATCTGGTGAACACCGATGCGAGCAAGGTGCGCATCGCCGACTTCGAAGCCCAGTTGCGCAAACAGATCGAACAGCAATTGCTGAGTACCTATGGCGTGCGCGTGCTGCAAGTCGGCGTGGAACGCCTGACCCTGCCCTCGGTGACTCTGACCGCCACCGTCGACCGCATGCGCGCCGAGCGTGAAACCATCGCCACTGAGCGCACGGCCATCGGTAAGCGCGAAGCGGCGCAAATCCGTTCCGCCGCCGAGCGCGATGCGCGCATCGTCCAGGCCGACGCCACGGTGAAAGCCGCGGATATCGAAGCGCAATCCCGAGTGCAGGCGGCGGAGATTTATGGCCGCGCTTATGCCGGTTCGCCGCAGCTGTACAACCTGCTGCGCTCGCTGGACACCTTGGGCACTGTGGTGACCCCAGGCACCAAGCTGATTCTGCGCACCGATGCCGCGCCGTTCCGGGTGCTGGTGGACGGGCCGCCGACCCTCGGTAATAAAGCCGCCGGGTCGCAACCATGAGTTTGGTTCCACGTGGAACATCTGAACTTGGCAGCCCGTGGATTCAGGCCGGTCGCCTGGCGTTTCTCGCCCTGTATGCGGTGACCGTGCTGGCGGCACTGGCCTGGGCGTTTTCCAATGTGCGGCAGATCGATCCACAGAACCGCGCGGTGGTCCTGCATTTCGGCGCCCTGGACCGGATCCAGAACGCCGGTTTGTTGCTGGCCTGGCCGCAGCCGTTCGAACAGGTGGTGCTGTTGCCCGCCGCGGACCGGGTGATCGAGCGCCGGGTGGAAAGCCTGCTGCGTTCCGATGCGGCCCTAAAGGGTGACAAGGTGGCGAGTTTCGCCGTACCGCTGAGCGATGCCCTGGCCGGTTCCGGTTATCTGCTGACCGGCGACGCCGGGGTGGTGCAGCTGGATGTGCGGGTGTTCTACAAGGTCACCGAGCCCTATGCCTTCGTGTTGCAGGGCGAACATGTGTTGCCGGCGCTGGATCGGCTGGTGACCCGCAGTGCCCTGGCCCTGACCGCCGCCCGCGATCTCGACACGATATTGGTGGCGCGTCCGGAACTGATCGGGGCCGACAATCAGGCCGCCGAGCGTCGCGAACGGTTGCGTGGCGATCTGGTGCAAGGTATCAACCAACGGCTGGCGGATCTGGCGGCGACCGGGCAGGGGATCGGCATCGAGGTGACCCGGGTCGACGTCCAGTCCAGTTTGCCGGGGCCGGCGGTCAGCGCCTTCAACGCGGTGCTGACCGCCAGCCAGCAAGCCGACAAGGCGGTGGCCAACGCCCGCACCGACGCCGAAAAGCTCACGCAAACCGCCAACGAACAGGCCGACCGTACCTTGCAGGTGGCGCACGCCCAGGCCGGTGAACGCCTGGCCAAGGCCCAGGCCGACACCGCGACCATCCAGAGCCTGGCCCAGGCGCAACGCAATGGCACCGACCCGGAAATGCTCCTGCGCATCTACCGCGAACGCCTGCCGAAGATTCTCGGTCAGGCCGGCTCGGTGACCACGGTCAATCCCCAAGACGATTCCCGCCTGATCATTCAGGGAGCCCAACCATGACTGCCCACACCCATGCCGCCGCGCCGGCGAGCATGCTGACTTCCGCCGAACAACGCAGCGCCGCGCGCCAGCTGACCCTGGCCATGCTGGCCTTGGGGCTGCTCGGCCTGGGCCTGGTCTGGCGCTGGCTGGCCCCGGAACAGACCGGCGTCAGCCAGTTGCTGCTGGGTTTTGCCTCGTTGCTGGTGGCGCTGCCGGTGATGCGTTCGGCCTGGTACAGCCTGCGTTACCCGAGCTTGCACGGCATTACCGACCAGTTGATCGCCCTGGCCATGCTCGGCGCCTGGGCCACCGGCGACCTGCTGACCGCGGCGCTGTTGCCGATCATCATGATCTTCGGCCATGTGCTGGAAGAGCGCAGCGTCATCGGTTCCCAGGAAGCCATTCATGCCCTGGGCCGTTTGACCCGCAGCCATGCGCGCCTGGTGCAGGCCGACGGCAGCATTGGCGAGGTGGACAACGCCACGCTCAAGGCCGGCGATATCGTCGAAGTGCGCGCCGGTGACCGGGTGCCCGCCGATGGCCTGGTGCTGTCCGGGCAAGCCAGCCTCGACACTGCGCCGATCACTGGCGAGTCGGTGCCGTTGGAGGCCGATGTCGGTATGCAGGTGTTCGGCGGGGCGATCAATCTCGACGGCCTGCTGCGCCTGGAAGTGACCCGCACCGGCCACGAATCGACCCTGGGCAAGGTCATTGCGCTGATGCAAAGCGCCGAGCGCTCCAAGCCGCCGATCACCCGGTTGCTCGAACGTTACGCCGGCAGCTACATGGTGCTGGTGTTGCTGCTGGCAGCGGTGACCTGGTTCATCACCAACGATGCCCAGGCGATGCTCGCGGTGCTGGTGGCGGCCTGTCCCTGCGCCCTGGTGCTGTCCGCGCCGGCCACGGCGATTGCCGGGATCGCCGTGGCAGCGCGTCACGGCATCCTGATTCGCAGCTCGGCGTTCCTCGAAGAGCTGGCGGACCTGACCTCGCTGGTAGTGGACAAGACCGGCACCCTGACGTTCGGCACCTTGCGCCTGCAATCCATCGACAGCCCGCGGGAAGATCGCCAGGCCTTGTTGAACCTGGCGGCCAGCCTCGGTTCGGCCAGCAGCCACCCGGTCAGCCGCGCGCTGGCCGGGTTGGTGGCCCAGGAGCATTTCCTGGTGTTGTCGGATATTCGCGAGCGCCAGGGCCTCGGCGTGGTGGCGCAGACCGAACAGGGCGAAGCGGCCCTGGGGCGTCCCGAGTTGTTCAGTCAACTCGGCATCGCTACTACCGCGGTACCGGAGCATGACGGACCGATTGCCGGGCTGGCGTTGAACGGTGAATTTCTCGCCTGGCTGTTGCTGGCCGACAGCGTCAAGCCGGAGGCGCGTTTTGCCCTCGACGAGTTGCGTGAACTGGGCCTGGGTCGCCAGCTGTTGCTGACCGGCGACCGCCAAAGCGTGGCCGACAGCCTGGCGCGGGATGTCGGCATCGGCGATGTCGAAGCCCAGGCGCTGCCGGAAGACAAACTCAAACGCGTGCTGGGGGAAATCGACAGCGGTTTCCGGCCGATGGTGGTGGGCGACGGGATCAACGATTCCCTGGCGCTCAAGGCTGGCGTGGTCGGTGTGGCCATGGGCGCGGGCGGGGCGGACATTGCCCTGGCCTCGGCCGATATCGTGCTGATCGGCAGCGACCTGCGGCGCCTTGGCACCTGTGTGCGCCTGAGCCGCCAGTGCCGCCAGACCCTGCAAGTCAATGTGATCATCGGCCTGGGCTGGACCCTGGCCATCGTCGCCTTCGCCGCGTTCGGCTGGCTCGGCGCGGCGGGGGCGATGATTGCGGCGGTGCTGCATAACCTCAGCACCTTGCTGGTGCTGGGCAACGCCGGGCGTTTGTTGCGTTTCCAGGAGCCGTTGCTCAAGTTGTAGAGGCGGAAAATGGCGGCGCTGAGGGAGCGCCGCTTGTGGCTGTTGCCCCTCGAGCCGCGACCGGCTGCTTCTATATATAGAGAGGAGGGCCGGGGTGTGAAGCGCGGGTATGAGCGTCTGCAGCTAGACTTGAAACCAGGTCGAACTGTGGGCCCGCCTGGCGGTCATCTGTGAAGAGGGCCCAGCCCCCGGGACGGTCGGCTGGCTGTTCACCAGGGATTGTTGCAATGCCGGCACTGATGAATTTCAGCTATCAGATCGATAGCCTGCTATTTTTTCAGTATGGTCTAACCTCACTCAGACGTCTGAAACAAGGGGGATAATCCATGCTCGCGCAACTTCCACCGGCCTTACAGAATCTGCAACTACCGCTACGCCTGCGGCTCTGGGACGGCCATGAATTCAACCTGGGGCCGGCGCCCAGCGTCACCATTGTGGTCAAGGACCCGCAACTGGTCACCCAGCTCACCCATCCCACTCTCGACGCGCTGGGGGCGGCGTTCGTCGAGGGCAAACTTGAACTGGAAGGCTCGATCAGCGAAGTCATCCGGGTTTGCGATGAGCTGACCCAGGCGCTGCTGGACGGCGATGAACAAGTGCTGCCGGTACGCTCCCTGCACGACAAGGCCACCGACGCGGCCGCCATCTCTTACCACTACGACCTTTCCAACGAGTTCTACCAGCTGTGGCTCGACAGCGACATGGCCTATTCCTGTGCCTATTTCGAGACCGGCAGTGAAAGCCTGGAACAGGCCCAGCAAGCCAAATTCCGCCACCTGTGCCGCAAGTTGCGCTTGCAGCCCGGCGAGTACCTGCTGGACGTCGGTTGTGGCTGGGGCGGGCTGGCGCGTTACGCGGCGCGGGAATTCGGGGCCAAGGTATTCGGTATCACCCTGAGCAAGGAACAACTGGCACTGGCCAGGGAGCGGGTGATCGCCGAAGGCTTGCAGGACCAGGTGGAACTGCAACTGCTGGACTATCGCGATCTGCCCCAGGATGGCCGCTTCGACAAGGTGGTGAGTGTCGGCATGTTCGAGCACGTGGGCCACGCCAACCTGGCGCAGTACTGCAAGACGCTGTTCGGCGCGGTGCGCGAAGGCGGGCTGGTGATGAACCACGGGATCACCGCCAAGCACACCGATGGACGTCCCGTGGGCCGTGGGGCCGGCGACTTCATTGAGAAATACGTGTTCCCCAACGGCGAGCTGCCGCACCTGGCGATGATCTCGGCCGAGATCAGCGAAGCGGGGCTGGAGATCGTCGACGTGGAAAGCCTGCGCCTGCATTACGCCCGCACCCTGGACCACTGGAGCGAGCGCCTGGAAGACAACCTGGAAGCCGCCTCCCGGCTGGTGCCGGAACAGGTCCTGCGCATCTGGCGCCTGTACCTGGCCGGCTGCGCCTATGCCTTCGCCCGCGGCTGGATCAACCTGCACCAGATTCTCGCGGTCAAGGCTCACGCCGATGGCAGTCATGAACTGCCCTGGACTCGCGACGACTTGTATTACTCGTGAGCTAAAGGATCGGTGAAATAAGCCGGGCGACCCGCATGCCAAGCTGTTGCAGGCGGTGGGTTTCCCGGCTTTCTTCTTTGGCGATTTCGCGCGAGCGTTCGAAGTCGAGGTTGAGCATCTGTTCCACCTCCCTGGCGAAGGCTTCGTCCACGGTCAGCAACATCACCTCGAAATTCAGACGGAACGAGCGGTTGTCCAGGTTGGCGCTGCCGATCGCGCTGATTTCGCTGTCGATCAGCACCACTTTCTGGTGCAGGAAACCCGGCTGATAACGGAACACCCGCACCCCGGCGCGTACCGCTTCGAAGGCGTACAGGCTGGACGCGGCGTAGACGATCCGATGGTCCGCGCGCGACGGCAGCAGGATCCGCACGTCCACCCCGCGCAGGACGGCCAGGCGCAGGGCGGAAAACACTGCTTCGTCGGGGACGAAATAGGGGCTGGTGATCCAGATCCGTTCGGTCGCCGCGTGGATGGCTTCGACGAAGAACAGCGAGCAGGTTTCGTAAGGGTCCGCCGGGCCGCTGGCCAGCACCTGGCACAGCACGCCGTCGTCGGGGTAGGTGTCGGGCAGGATCAGCGGCGGCAGTTGCCGCGAGGCCCAGAACCAGTCTTCGGCGAAGGATTCCTGCAGGCAGGCCACCACCGGGCCGCTGACCGAAACATGAGTGTCGCGCCAGGGCGCCAATGGCGGTTTTTTCCCCAGGTATTCGTCGCCGATGTTATGCCCGCCGACAAACCCCAGCAGGCCATCCACCACCACAATCTTGCGGTGGTTGCGGAAGTTGATCTGGAAGCGATTGAGCCAGCCGCTGCGGGTGGCGAAGGCATGTACCTGGATGCCGGCATCGCGCAGTGGTTGCACATAGGAGTGGGGCAGGGAATGGCTGCCGATGCGGTCGTAGAGCAGGTGGATCGCCACGCCTTCGCTAGCCTTTTTCAGCAGCAGCTTTTGCAGGCGTCGGCCAAGGTCGTCGTCGTGGATGATGAAGAACTGGATCAGCACTGCCGTGCGGGCGCGCTCGATGGCCTGGAAAATCGCGGCGAAGGTGGCATCGCCGTTGACCAGCAGTTGTACATGGTTGCTGGCCAGGCAGGGCATGCGTCCCAGCTTGGGCATGGCCCGCAGCGAGGTGTAGGCGGCCGAGGCGCGGGCACTCAGGGCCTCCTCGACCCAGGGGCGCCAGTTCAGCTCGTTGATCGCCTTGCGCATCTCCAGGTTGGCCTGGCGCCGGGCCTTGATATAGGCATCGAAGGTGCTGCGGCCGAATACCAGATAGGGAATCAGGGTCAGGTACGGCATGAACAGCAGCGACAGGGCCCAGGCGATGGAGCCTTGGGCGGTCCTGACGGTCAACACGGCGTGGATGGCGGCGATCAGGCCGAGAATGTGCAGGGTGGCAATCAGATAGCCAAAGATGTGCGGGCCAAAATAATCCATGGGGCAGCCTTGCTCCTGAAGATTCAATGCCTAGGGGCTGTACGAAAAGTGGCTGCGCGCTGGGCGCTGTCGACTCTACGCAGGCCTGGTGCGAAAACAGGCTCGACCTTCGCTCGCCGACTTTTCATGCAGACCTTAACAGACCATGTTCCACAGCGATTGTCGCTAATTAATTCGCCATGCAACGCCGCTGCATTTTTGGCGTCTAACGGGCCACTACTGTCTAGGAGTCATTCGATGAAGCTTCGTCTACTGGGTTTGGCCATGGCTGCCGTTGTCTCGCTTCCGTTGGCCGCGCAGGCCCAGATGCTGCAACCGGGCCTGTGGGAACTGACCACCAGCAACATGAAAGTCGATGACCAGAGCCTGCCGGATCTGTCGTTGATTCTCGGCCAGTTACAACAACAGCTGACCCCCGAGCAACGGGCACAGCTGGAGAAGCAGGGCGTGACCATGGGCGGCAAGGGCATCCGCGTGTGCCTGACGCCGGAGCAGGTGAAGTCCGACACCATTCCGCTGCAAGACCCGCAATCGGGCTGCCGCCAGGAGGTCACCGACCGTACTTCCAACCAATGGAAATTCCGCTTCAGCTGCCCGAAAGCCCAGGGCTCGGGCGTGGCGAAATTCCTCAGCGATCGCGAGTTCACCACCAACGTCATCGGCACCTTCAATGCCACCGGCTTCCAGCAGAAGGGCAGCATGGACACCCGCGCGGTATGGCTGGGGCAGGATTGCGGGACTGTTAAACCAAGGGCTTAAAAGCATCGCGGGCAAGTCGGATCTGCGGGCGTTCATACCTTTCATGAACGCCCGCAGTTCTGTAGGAGCGGAGCTTGCCCGCGATAGCGTCCGCCCAGGCGCTGTCGCTACAACGCCGAGCGCATCCGCTCGGCCACCTCGCTCACGGCCCACCGCCCCAGGTCCTCGCCATGGCGGCTGCGCAAACTGACAAATCCCCCATCCTTTTCCTTGTCGCCCACCACCAGCAGGTACGGCACCTTTTGCAGGCTGTGTTCGCGGATCTTGTAGCTGATCTTCTCGTTGCGCAGGTCGGCGCCGATCCGCAAACCCTGGCGCTGCAGGGTGTCGGCCACCGATCGGGCGTAGTCCGCCTGGCCTTCGCTGATGGTGATCACCACCGCCTGCCGCGGCGCGAGCCAGCACGGCAGGGCGCCGCTGTAATGCTCGATGAGGATGCCGATAAAACGTTCCAGGGAACCGAACAGCGCACGGTGCAGCATCACCGGGCGCTGGCGTTCGCCGTGCTCGTCGATGTAGCTGATATCGAAACGTTCCGGCAGGTTGAGGTCGACCTGCAGGGTGCCGCATTGCCAGTCGCGGCCGATGGCATCGCGTAGCACGAACTCCAGTTTCGGGCCGTAGAACGCGCCTTCGCCGGGGTTGATCCGGTAGTCGATCGCCATGGTCTCCAGGGCGCCGGACAAGGCACCTTCCAGCTGGTCCCACACTGCGTCGCTGCCGATGCGATGGGCTGGCCGGGTGGAGAGCTTGACCGCGACCTCGTGGAAGCCGAAGTCGCGATAGATGTCGAACACCAGGGCGATGGTGCTCTCGCATTCCGCCTGCATTTGCGCCGGGGTGCAGAAGATGTGTGCGTCGTCCTGGGTGAAGTGGCGCACCCGCAGCAACCCGTGCAACGCACCGGAGGGTTCGTAGCGATGCACCTTGCCGAACTCGGCGATGCGCAGCGGCAGGTCGCGGTAGCTTTTCAGGCCACGGCTGAAGATCGACACCGCGCCGGGGCAGTTCATCGGCTTGAGGGCGAACACCCGCTGGTCCTCGGTGGTGGTGCTGAACATGTGGTCGCGATAGTTCTGCCAGTGCCCGGAGGTTTCCCAGAGGCTGCGGTCCATCACGTCCGGGGTATTCACTTCCTGATAACCGGCCTGATCCTGGCGCTGGCGCATGTAGCCGATCAGTTGCTGGAACAGGGTCCAGCCCTTGGCGTGCCAGAACACCGAGCCCGGCGCGCAGTCGTCGAAATGGAACAGGTCCAGTTGCTGCCCAAGCTTGCGGTGGTCGCGCTTGCCGGCTTCTTCCAGGCGGGTCAGGTAATCCTTGAGGTCTTTCGGCGTGGCCCAGCAAGTGCCGTAGATCCGTTGCAGCGGCGCGTTCTTGGCATCGCCGCGCCAGTAGGCGCCGGCGACCTTGGTCAGCTTGAACGCCTGGAGGATTCCAGTGAACGGCACGTGAGGGCCACGGCACAGGTCTTCGAAATCGCCCTGGCGGTACAGCGACAGGACCTGGTCTTGCGGGATGTCGCGGATCAGTTCGGCCTTGTAGTGCTCGCCGAGGTTGCCGAAGTATTCCAGGGCGTCGTCACGGGACAGCTCGCGTCGGCGCACCGCATGGTTGGTCGCGGCCAGGCGGGTCATGCGCGCTTCGATGCGCTCCAGGTCGTCGGGGGTGAAGGGCCGTTCGTAGGCAAAGTCGTAAAAGAAGCCGTCCTCGATCACCGGGCCGATGGTGACCTGGGCCGAGGGGTACAACTCCTTCACCGCCATGGCCAGCAGATGCGCGCAGGAGTGGCGCAGGATCTCCAGGCCTTCGGGCTCGCGGGCGGTGACGATGCTGACCCGGGCATCGCCCTCGAGCACAAAGGAACAATCCACCAGTTGATCGTTCACCCGGCCGGCGACGGCCGCCCTGGCCAGGCCGAGGCCGATGCTCGCGGCCACCTCGTACACGGAAAGCGGCTGGTCGTACTCGCGTTGCGAGCCGTCGGGCAGGGTGATGTGAATCATCGGGTGTTCCTTGGTGTTTCAGGGGGATTCGGGGAAAGGGCTCAGCGGGTAAAACGCAGCGGCAAACCCTGGCAGTTGTCGTACAGGCGCCCGGCGTGCCAGGCCAGTTGCCCCGACACCAGGGTGGTAGCAACGCTGTGCCGGAAATGCCGTTCGGCGAAGGGCGTCCAGCCGCATTGGGCGAGGATCGGCTGCTGGGCCACGGCGATGCCCTCGGGTTCGGGCCTGATCAGCACCAGGTCGGCCCAGTAACCCTCGCGCAGGTAGCCACGGTCGGGAATGGCGAACAGGTCGGCGACCCGGTGGCTGGTTTTCGCCACCAGGGTGGTGATGGGCAGCACGCCGTCGGCCACCAGTTCCAGCAGGGCGGGCAGGGCGTGTTGCACCAGCGGCAGCCCGGCAGGTGCCTGGCGGTAGGGCAGTTGTTTCTGCGCCCAGGTATGCGGCGCGTGATCGCTGCCGATCACATCCAGGCGGTTACCGAGCAGAGCCTGGCGCAGGGCGTCGCGATCGGCGCGGGTCTTGATCGCCGGGTTGCATTTGATCAGGTGCCCGAGGCGCGCGTAGTCACGGTCATCGAACAGCAGATGGTGCAGGCAGACTTCGGCGGTGATGCGCTTTTGCGCCAGCGGCTTGTCTTCGAATAGCGCAAGTTCGCGTGCGGTAGTCAGGTGCAAGACATGCAGGCGAGTGCCATGCCGCCTGGCCAGGTCCACGGCCAGCGACGAGGAGCGGTAGCAGGCTTCGGCATCGCGGATCAGGGAGTGGGCCACGGCGGGAATCGCTTCGCCGAAACGCTCCTGCATGCGCCGCTCGTTGGCCTGGATGCTGGGCGTGTATTCGCAGTGCGCCAGGAGAAGGGTCGGCACCTCGGCGAACAAGCGCTCCAGGACCTGAGGATCGTCCACCAGCATGTTGCCGGTGGAGGCGCCCATGAACACTTTGACCCCGGCCACCAGGCACGGGTCGAGGGCGGCGACTGTGTCGAGGTTGTCGCGGCTGACGCCGAAGTGAAAGCCAAAGTTCGCCACTGAATTGATGGCCGCGCGGCGTTTCTTGTCCTCCAGCGCGGCCAGGGTCAGGGTCGCGGGCTGGGTGTTGGGCATGTCCATGAAGCTGGTGATGCCACCCGCCACGGCCGCCCGCGACTCGCTGTAGAAGCTGCCTTTCTCCGGCGCGCCGGGATCGCGGAAATGCACCTGGTCGTCGATCATGCCCGGCACCAGCCACTGGCCCTGGGCATCGATCTCGGTGCGGGCATTCTCGCCTTCGATGCTGCTGGCGATCTTCACGATGCGCCCATGGTCCACCAGCAGGTCGGCGTCGAACTCGCGTCCTTCATTGACCAGCCGGGCGTTGCGAATCAGCACGCTGCTCATGTTCAGAACTCGTTCTGCAGGGCTTTGTAACCGCGCACCAGATCGACGTTGGTGCGCGCCACGTCTTCGGAAAACTCCGAGGCGCTGACGCTGACCGGCGGGAACTGCGAGAGGTCGGTATTGGGCCCGATGCGGGTGGTGGAGGGCACGTAGAAGCCTTGCGGCAGGTCGCGGCCATCGACCACCGAGTTGTGCCGCACCACGCTGCCGTTGCCGACCGCGCAGTTGAACAGCACGCTGTTGAAGCCGATGAATACCCGGTCGCCGACCGTGCACGGACCATGGACGATCGAGCGGTGGGCGATGGAGGTGAACTCGCCGATGGTCACCGCCGCGCCGGATTTGGAGTGGATCACCACGCCGTCCTGGATGTTCGAATTGGCGCCGATGATGATCGGGTCCATGGCGCCATGTTCGTTGACTTCGTCGGCGCGGATCACCGCGTAGGGGCCGACGAAGACGTTCTCGCCGATCACCACCTTGCCGCAGATGATGGCGGTCTTGTCGACGTAGGCCGACTCGGCGATGACCGGCAGATCGCCGGAAGGGTTTTTGCGAATCATGCTGGGGTTTCCTGTAGCGGTGCGCTGATGACCTGCACCGCGCCGTCGCGAATGGCGTTGTAGAAACAGTTGGGGCGCCCGGTGTGGCAGGCCGGGCCTTGCTGATCCACCAGCAGCAGGACGGCGTCGCCGTCGCAGTCCAGGCGTGCCTCGAGCAGGCGCTGGCGATGCCCCGAGCTTTCACCCTTGCGCCACAGTTGCTGGCGCGAACGCGACCAGTAGCAGACCTGCCCGCTGGCCAGGGTCTCGGCCAGCGCCCTGCGGTTCATCCAGGCCAGCATCAGCACCTCGCCGCTGTCGTGCTGCTGGGCGATGGCGGCGATCAGGCCGTCGGCATTCCATGGCAGGGCATCGAGCACGCTGGTGAGCGGCCAACGGCTGCCCAGGGGCGCGCTTTCCAGGTCGAGCATCGACAGTGGAGGGCGCTTGTTCATGGCTGGCTCAGGGCGTCGTACAGGGTGTTCAGGTTGTATTCGAACAACCCGGCGAACGTGCTGGCCGGCCCCTTGGCGGCGAGGGCGTCGGAGTACAGGGTGCCGCCGATCTGGGCGCCGCTTTCGTCGGCGATCTGCTTGAGCAGGCGTGCGTCCTTGATGTTCTCCATGAACACCGCCTTGACCTTGGCGTTGCGGATCTGGGTGATCAGCGCGGCGACTTCGGCGGCCGAGGGTTCGCGCTCGGTGGACAGGCCTTGCGGGGCCATGAAGTCGATGCCGTAGGCCTGCCCCAGGTAACCGAAGGCGTCGTGGGAGGTGACGATCTTGCGGTTGCCCGGCGGCAGCGCGCCGAACTTGGCCTTGGCTTCGGCCAACAGCGCGTAGATCCGTTTCAGGTAGGCCTGGCTGTTGCGTTCGTAGTCGGCCTTGTTCGCCGGGTCGGCGGCCACCAGCGCCTTGGTGATGTTGCTCACATAGAGTTCGGCGTTCGCCAGGTTGTGCCAGGCGTGAGGGTCGGGAATGGTCTCACCGTCCTCATCCAGCGAACGAGGGATCACCCCGCGACTGGCTGTGATCACCGGAGCCCGGGTGGCGGTACTGGCCACCAGGCGATCCAGCCAGGGCTCGAAACCCAGGCCGTTCTTGATGATCAGCCGGGCCTTGAGCAGGGCCTTGGCATCGTCCGGCGTTGGTTCGTAGGTGTGGGCGTCGGCGTCCGGGCCGACCATGTCGGTGATCTGGATGTGCTCGCCGCCGACCTGTCGGGTGATGTCGGCGAGGATGCTGAAGCTGGTGACCACAGCGAGTTTGTCCGCGGCCTGGGCGGACGACAGCGACAACGGCAGCAACAGACTGAAGAGCACGAGTAGAGCGCGCATCGGGGAACACCTCATGGGGATGTGAGCAAAGGCGGGCGGCGCAGCAGACCGTGCACCGGACCGAACACCACGGACAGCAGGTACAGGCCGCCAGCCACCAGGACGATGGCCGGGCCGCTGGGCAGCGAGTAGTGGAACGACAGCAACAGACCGAGCCATACCGAGAGGCAGCCGAGCAGCGCGGCGATGCCGATCAGCACCGGCAGGCGGCGACTCCAGAAGCGTGAGGCGGCGGCCGGCAGCATCATCAGGCCGACCACCATCAAGGCGCCGATGGCCTGGAAACCGATCACCAGGTTCAGCACCACCAGGGTCAGGAACAGGCCGTGGGCGAGGGGGCCGAGGCGGCTAACGCTGTTGAGGAACAGCGGGTCGAGGGTGTCCAGCAGCAACGCTTTGTAGATCAGCGCCATGGCCACCAGGCTGAACCCGGAGACCCAGAGCATGCCGTCGAGGGTCGGCCCATCCACCGCCAGGGCCGAGCCGAACAGCAGGTGCAGCAGGTCCAGGCGCTTACCGGCGAGGCCGAGAATCAGCACGCCGCTGGCCAGGGAAATCGGGTAGATCGCGGCCAGGCTGGCGTCTTCGCGCAAACCGGTGCGCCGGGTAATCCAGGCGGCCAGCCCGGCCATGCCCAGGCCGGCACCGAGGCCGCCGAAGGTCAGCGCTGGCAGGCTCAACCCGGCGAACCAGAAGCCCAGCGCAGCGCCGGGGAGGATGCCATGGGCCACGGCGTCGCCGATCAGGCTCATGCGCCGCAGGATCAGAAACACCCCCAGCGGCGCGGTGCTGCACGCCAGCACCAGGCCGCCGAGCAACGCCCGGCGCATGAACACGAATTCGTGGAAGGGTTGCCAGAGCTGGGCAGCGGCGAGCATCAGGCCACCTGCATCCGCAGGGGCTGGACGATCAGTTCCTCGCTGCTGCCGAACAGGCAACCGCTGGCTTTGATCACCAGGGTCTGGGGGATGTGTTGGCGCACGGCGGCGAGGTCATGGCAGACCACGATTTGCGTGCGACCTTGCTGCTGCCAGCTGTGGATGTGTTTCCACAACAGGGCCTGGCCCAGTTCGTCCAGGGCGGCGTGGGGTTCGTCCAGCAGCAACAGCGGGGCATCGGCGAGGCTCAGGCGGGCGAGCAGGGCGCGTTGCAATTCGCCACCGGACAGGGCCATCAACGGGCGTTGTTCCAGGCCGCTCAGGCACCAGTCTTCGAGCACCCGCTGCAGGCGTTCGGCACGTTGTTGCGAGCTTTGCCGATCGCCCCAGAAGCCGGCGGCTACCAGCTCTTGCAGAGTGATGGGGAACTGCCGGTCGAGGTATTGCTGCTGCGGCAGAAAGGACAGGCCGCCACGGCGGGGAACCTGCAACCTGACTTTCCCGGCCAAGGGTTTTTGCAGGCCGGCGATGACCTTCAGCAGGCTGCTTTTGCCCGAGCCGTTGGCACCGATGATGGCGGTCAGGCTGCCGGGTTTCAGCTCGAGGTCGAGCGCTGGCGTCAGCGGTTGGCCGGGCGCGCCCCAACGCAGCGATTGCAGGTCGATCATGCGGCCTCCCAGTTCCAGCGGCTTTCCGCTACGGCGTCGTGGGCGTGCAGGCTTTCGGCGTGAACCACGCGCACCTGGAAGGCGCGGATGCCAGGCGAGCGTTGCAAGGCGAGGTTCAGGCGGCGCGCGGCGTCTTCGCAGAACATCAGGTTCTGCCCGTTGGCCAGGGCGAAGGCTTGTTCGTCGGCGCGTTTCACCGCGGTTTGCACGGCGGTACCGAGGGCGGCTTCGGCGTCGTTGATCGCTGCCATCAGCGGCAACTCATCGAGAAAGTCGTCCAGGCGCAGCTGCAATTGCGCACTGCTGCGCTGACTGTGGGGCGTGGCGACTATGCCTTTCGAAGAACCGAGCCAGGCCAGGATGTCTTCGTGTTGCAGCTGCCGGTTGGCGAAGTCATCGATGAATTGCTGCTGAATCAGCTGCCTGGAAAGCGCGGCGGAACAAGGGCAGGTGGAGGAATAAGGCACCTCGATTTTTAGTTCCACGTGGAACATTGCGTTTTTCAGACGCGCTTCGATGCTCACCGGATAGGTTTTCCAGCCGGCCAACGGGCTGATCAAGGCCGGGCGTTTCAGCAGCAGATCGGCATGAATTCGCAGGTAGGCGCTGCTGGACAGACCGTCGTGGCTGTCGAGAAAACGTTGCAGTACCTGGCGCATCAGGCCCGGGGTGAGGTTTTCCTGTTCGAGCATTTCCAGCGCCAGATACAGGCGCGACATATGAATGCCGCGTGCTTCGCCATCGTCGAGGCTGACGCCGGCATCCGCTTTTGCGCCAATCCGCTGGCCATCAAACAACACAGGTAAGGCAATGCCACACATGCCCACCCACTCAAGGGGCAGGGCCTGGCGTGCGGCCTGCGCGGCGATATCCGGCAGAGTCAGCGCATTCATGAGCAGGTCCATCGTTGGAAACAATTCGCCATGTTATATTATAACAATGCGGTCGATGAAACCTTTTTCCTGAACGTTTTTTCACCAAGCCTTATCGAGCCTGGATGCTCCTCAATCTGCGGTGTAAGTCATGCACAGACGTCAGTTGCTCAACCTGCTGTTGGCCAGCGCGGCCTTGGTTCTGCCTTTGGGGGTGTCCGCCACCCAGATCCGCAACCTGCGGTTATGGAATTCGGCCGACAAGCTGCGCCTGGTGCTCGATCTGAGTGGGCCGGTGCAGTACAAGACCTTCACTCTCAGCGCGCCGGAACGGCTGATCATCGACCTCAGCGGCGCGCAGCTCAGCGGGGATTTCAGCCAGCTGGCCCTGGCCAACACGCCGATTCGCTCGATCCGTTCCGGGCACTTTGGCCAGGGCGATACGCGGATCGTTCTCGACCTGGCCGAACCGCAGCGGCTCGACAGCTTTTTGCTGCCGCCCCAGGACGGCCAGGGTCACCGCCTGGTGCTCGACCTGAGCAACGCCAGCCGTGTTCCACAGCAGATCGCAGCGGTCGCCGCCCCGGCTTTGTCGCGTGAAACACCGACGGACCGGGTGCATCCCAAGCGCGACATCATCGTCGTGGTCGACCCGGGCCATGGCGGCAAGGACCCGGGGGCGGTCGGCGCCCGGGGCGAACGGGAGAAGGATGTGGTGCTGGCGATCGCCCAGCTGCTGGCCAAGCGGCTGAAGCGGGAGAAGGGCTTCGATGTGAAGCTGGTGCGCAACGACGATTTCTTCGTGCCGCTGCGCAAGCGGGTGGAGATCGCCCGCAAGCACAAGGCCGACATGTTTATCTCGGTGCACGCCGATGCGGCGCCGCGCCTGACGGCGTCCGGGGCCTCGGTGTATGCACTGTCGGAAGGTGGCGCGACCTCGGCCACCGCGCGCTTCATGGCGCAGCGGGAGAACGGCGCCGACCTGCTGGGCGCCACCAGCCTGCTCAATCTGAAAGACAAGGATCCGATGCTCGCCGGGGTGATTCTCGACATGTCGATGAACGCGACCATCGCCGCCAGCCTGCAGTTGGGCAGCACCGTGCTGGGCAGCCTGGCGGGCATCACCACCCTGCATCAGAAGCGCGTGGAACAGGCCGGTTTCGCGGTGCTCAAGTCCCCCGACGTGCCTTCGATCCTGGTGGAGACCGGCTTCATCTCCAACAGCCGCGACAGCCAGCGCCTGGTGACCGCGCGGCACCAGCAGGCGATTGCCGATGGGTTGTTCGCGGGCTTGCAGAGCTACTTCCAGAAGAACCCGCCGGTGAACAGCTACATGGCCTGGTTGCAGGAGCAGAAAAAAGCCCAGGTTTGACACCGCCCAGGCTTCTGTAGGAGCACAGCTTGCGTGCGATGAAGACGCTGCGGTGTATCCGCTATACCGCGTAAGCGTTCATGGCGGGCAAGTCGGATCGCCGCCCGCTCGCTCCTACAAAATACTCTGCTTAGCAGCCAGTGATCCGGCTGCAAGTGAACTTGCCGCTGCTACCGCCGGAGCTGGAAAAACGGTTGCGGGTGGTCCAGCCGACGCGCTGGCTGTAGCCGACCCAGGCTTCGCCATCGGAGGCCAGGCCGGTAAAGAAAGTCAGTTGACCGTAGCGGCTGTTGGTCTGCGCCCAATAACGTTTGCCGGCCACTTCGAAGCCTCGCAGATAGGTAGTGTTGCCCGCGGCCGCGACGCTGTAGGCATTGCCTTCGGCATCCACGCAGGCCAGCAGATTGGCGCTGCGGGTGCAGGTGGCCAGGGCGCTGGGTACTTGCGCGTTGGCGGCGTTCGCGACCAGCAGGGACAGGCTCAGCAGCGTGTATTTCAGGGCATTGCGCATCGGCGTTCTCGGCAAGGGACGCTCAAGCATCCCGCCCTTCGTCGTGGGCGGCAAGAGAGGGTTGGCTTATTTGTATTGTTATACTATAACATTAAATAAAGCCTGATCCGTGACCCGCCATGACTGAACGCCCGATGACCGAAGCGCAACTTCTCGCCCAACCCGAGGCGGACTACATGAACGACGTCCAGCAGGCCTATTTCCGTGAGCTGCTGCTGGCGCAGCGCGTCGAGCTGCAAGAGCGCATCGACGGTGAGTTCGAGGTGCTGCGCGAGCAGGAGCCCCACAGCGACCCCGCCGATATCGGCAGCGCCGAAGAACAGCGTCAGTGGCAACTACGCCTGCTGGAGCGGGAAAAGAAGCTGCTGGACAAGATCGACGAAGCCCTCGAACGCCTGGCCCGCGGCGAGTACGGCTGGTGCCGCGAAACCGGCGAGGCCATTGGCCTCAGACGCCTGCTGCTGCGGCCCACCGCCACTCTGTGTATCGAAGCCAAAGAACGCCAAGAGCTGCGCGAACGCCATCAACGGGCGATCTGACCCAGCCACCCAGCCCCCGATGAGGACCCCCTGATGACCGACCGTCTCCCCGTTACCGTGCTGTCCGGCTTTCTCGGCGCCGGCAAAAGCACGCTGCTCAACTACGTCCTGCGCAACCGCGACCACCTGCGGGTGGCGGTGATCGTCAACGACATGAGCGAAATCAACATCGACGGCAGCGAAGTGCAGCGCGATGTCAGCCTCAACCGCGCCGAAGAAAAACTGGTCGAAATGAGCAACGGCTGCATCTGCTGCACCCTGCGCGAAGACCTGCTGGAAGAGGTCGGCAAGCTGGCCAGGGACGGGCGTTTCGACTACCTGCTGATCGAATCCACCGGCATCTCCGAGCCGCTGCCGGTGGCCGAGACCTTCACCTTTCGCGACGAGGCGGGGCAGAGCCTGGCCGACATCGCGCGGTTGGACACCATGGTCACCGTGGTCGACGGTATGAACTTCCTGCTCGATTACCAGGCCGCGGAAAGCCTGGCGTCCCGTGGCGAAACCCTGGGTGAGGAGGACGAGCGCTCGATCACCGACCTTTTGATCGAGCAGATCGAGTTCGCCGACGTGATCCTGATCAGCAAGATCGACCTGATCGGCAGCGATGAGCGCCAGGAGCTGATCGCCATCCTCGAACGCCTCAATTCCCAGGCGGAAATCATCCCCATGGTGATGGGCGAAGTGCCGTTGGCGAAGATCCTCAACACCGGCCGTTTCGACTTCGAGCGGGCCGCCCAGGCGCCGGGCTGGTTGCAGGAACTGCGCGGCGAGCACGTGCCGGAAACCGAGGAGTACGGCATCGCCTCCAGCGCCTATCGGGCGCGGCGGCCGTTCCATCCGCAGCGCTTTTTCGACTTCATCAACCGCCCCTGGATCAACGGCAAGCTGTTGCGTTCCAAGGGCTTTTTCTGGCTCGCCAGCAAGCATCAGGAGGCGGGCAGCTGGTCCCAGGCTGGCGGTCTGATGCGCCATGGTTTCGCCGGACGCTGGTGGCGTTTCGTGCCCAAGCAACACTGGCCGCAGGACGCGGAAAGCACCGCGGCGATCATGCACAACTGGACCGCCGCCACCGGCGACTGCCGCCAGGAACTGGTGTTCATCGGCCAGAACATCGACTTCGCCCGGCTCACCGCCGAACTCGACGACTGCCTGCTGACTGACGACGAAATGGCCCTGGGCGTGGAGGGCTGGGGCCTGATGCGCGACCCGTTCGGCCCCTGGCATGAAGAGGCTGCTGCTTGATGCCTTACCTGTCCCTGAGCCCTGTGAGAGCCGCCGGTCGACGCTCGATTGCGGGTGCGGAAGTCCTGCGACCAATCCTGCAAAAGCCGACACGTCGCCAGTCTTCCGGTTCGGCCCCCATCGTCCTCGCCGAGGTGCTGGACGATGAGGTCAACCTGGCCCTGTGGCAGCGCCGGTTGCCGGCGCATATCGCCGATTTTGGTGCCTTGCTGCTGTCGCTGAACGAACCGTTGGCCGAGTCGCTGTCGCTGGAACTCGATACTGAGGACGCCGAGCCGAACCTGCGCGGCCTGGCCTCCGGCTTCAGCGATCTGCAGGGATACGACGGCTTTATCGCCGATGTCGCCTGGCTGGTCAGCGCCTTTGCCTGCTTGCTGGGCGCCAAGCGCGTCGGCCTGCGCCTGCGGGTGCTGGATAAGGCCATGTGTCCGCGTTTTCATGTCGACCATGTGCCAGTGCGGCTGATCACCACCTATGCCGGTGTTGGCAGCCAATGGCTGCGCGAGGGAGCGATGGACCGCCGGCAGCTAGGCCAGGCCGAGGCCGAACCCACGGATGCCGCGCTGATCCAGCAGATCGCCAGCGGCGAGGTGGCCCTGTTCAAGGGCGAGAAGTGGCTGGGCAACGAGGGCTTCGGCCTGATCCACCGCTCGCCGCAACCGGCCCCCGGCGAACGCCGGCTGATCCTCACCCTGGACTGGCTCGGCTGACTTTGTAGCCGCTGCCGCAGGCTGCGATAAGGCGCGTGGCGCCTTTGACGTCCTCAAGAACACGTCAGCTTCGCTGCCGATCGCAGCCAGCGGCAGCGGCCATGGGAATTTCGCTGCCGCGGCTTAGCGCGTAGGATCAATCACCTCCTTTCCGAGCGCCTCACCCATGCTGCACAACATCCCCACCCACGTCATCGCCGGCCCCCTCGGCGCGGGCAAGACCAGCCTGATCCAGCACCTGTTGGCGCAGCGTCCGGCCCATGAGCGCTGGGCGGTGCTGATCAACGAGTTCGGCCAGATCGGCCTGGACGCGGCGCTGCTGACCCGGGACGAGGACGGTATCGCCCTGGGCGAGGTGGCCGGTGGCTGCCTGTGCTGTGTCAACGGTGCGCCGTTCCAGGTGGGCCTGGGGCGCCTGTTGCGCAAGGCCCGGCCCGATCGTCTGTTTATCGAACCTTCCGGCCTGGGGCACCCGGCGCAGCTGCTCCAGCAATTGCGCGAGGCGCCCTGGCAACAGGTCCTGGCCGTGCAACCTTGTGTGCTGGTGCTCGATGCCCAGGCATTGGCGGCCGGCAAGCCGCTGCCGCGGGCCCAACAGGAGGCGCTGCCCAGCGCTGGCCTGTTGCTGCTGAACAAGGAGGAGGGGCTCGACGCGGTGCAGCGTCAGGGCATTCTCGAGCAGTTGCCGGCCTGTCCGGTGCTCTGGAGCACCCGCGGGGCCTTGCCGCTGGACCGTTTGCCTGGCGCGGACGTTCAGGCGGGGGCGGCTGTAGAGGCCTTCGAAGTACCCAAGGGATTGGCGCAGTTGCCGGCGATCTGGACCGATCCGGCCCAACCCATCTGCCTGAGCCAGGCCCAGGAGGGCGGCTGGAGCATCGGTTGGCGCTGGCACCCAAGCCGGGTGTTCGAGGTCGGGCTCGTCGAGCAATGGCTGGCGAGCCTCGACTGGCGCCGGGCCAAGCTGGTGGTCCACGGTGCCGATGGCTGGGTCTCGGGCAACGCCCTGGATAACGCCGCGTTGCACTGGCAAGCCAGCGAATGGCGCCGCGATTCACGGATCGAGCTGATCTTCAGCGAGCCGCAAGACGTGGCCGTCCTGCAAAAATCCCTGGCCGAGTGCTGCCAATAACCCAACGTGGTCCGATGCTTCTGTAGGAGCGAAGCTTGCTCGCGATAGCCGCGAAGCGGCAATTTATCCTGGTAAACCGCGTCATCGTTGACGTCTTTTTCGCGGGCAAGCCTCGCTCCTACAGAAGCATGGGATGTAGGTCTTACTTGCTGCGCTCTTCACGCCACTGGCTCAGCTCGATCACCTCGGCGCTGCGTGTCGGCACGGGTGGAGGCGCCGGCGTTGCAATCGGGTAGGGCGCCAGCTCGATCTGCGCGCTGTGGGCGCCGAACTGGGTGATGGTCCCCGCATGGCGGGTTTCGCCGGTGACGGTGAATTCGAAGTTGTAGATCCGGGCCAGGCGCCGGCGGCCACTGGCGTCCCTGACGAAGCCGATGCGCTTCAGCGCCACGTTGCCGTCCAGCAGCTCGATATCGAGCCGCGCGCAATGCTGCTTGACCCTCTCCAGCGCCCGCTCGCGCAGGCCGTGGTTGTGCCATAGCCAGGCGGCGCCGGTCGCCAGCAGCATCAGCACGAAAATGTTTCCAAGGGTCAGCATGAGGTGCGCTCCAACGAAGTCGCACCAGCTTAACTGCGTCTTCGGTCTGTCGTACAGGTTGCGTTTAGTCGCATACTGCGCGGCTCGAATTTCAATCGTTTTACGGAATGACCCGAATGAAACGTACGCCTCATCTGCTCGCGATCCAGTCCCATGTGGTCTTCGGCCATGCCGGCAACAGCGCCGCGGTGTTTCCCATGCAGCGGGTCGGGGTGAATGTCTGGCCGCTCAATACCGTGCAGTTCTCCAACCACACGCAATACGGTCAGTGGGCCGGCGAAGTGCTGTCGCCGCACCAGATTCCGGAGCTGGTGGAAGGCATTGCCGCCATCGGCGAGCTGGGCAACTGCGATGCGGTGCTGTCCGGCTACCTGGGCAGCGCGGCGCAGGGGCGGGCGATCCTCGGTGGCGTGGCGCGGATCAAGGCGACCAACCCCAAGGCCCTGTACCTGTGCGACCCGGTGATGGGCCACCCGGAAAAGGGCTGCAGCGTGCCGCAGGAGGTCAGCGACTTCCTCTTGGAAGAAGCAGCCGCCGTAGCGGACTTCCTCTGCCCCAACCAGCTGGAGCTGGACAGCTTCGCCGGGCGCAAGCCGCAGTCGCTGTTCGACTGCCTGGCCATGGCCCGGGCGCTGCTGGCTCGTGGGCCGAAAGCGGTGCTGGTCAAGCACCTGGATTACCCGGGCAAGCTGCCGGACGGCTTCGAGATGCTGCTGGTGACCGCCGAAGGCAGCTGGCACCTGCGTCGTCCGCTGCTGGCATTCCCGCGTCAGCCGGTGGGCGTGGGCGACCTGACTTCGGGCCTGTTCCTGGCCCGGGTGCTGCTGGGCGACAGCCTGGTGGCGGCGTTCGAGTTCACCGCCGCGGCGGTGCATGAAGTGCTGCTGGAAACCCAGGCTTGCGCCAGTTACGAGTTGCAGCTGGTACGGGCCCAGGACCGGATCACCCATCCACGGGTGCGGTTCGAGGCGGTGCCGATCGAGCTGTAACGGGTTGCGTGGGGCTTATCACGAACAGGCTCGCTCGGTAGCGGCGAGCCTGTCTTGGACCATCAGGCGTCGGCCTTGATTTCCTGATAGCGCTTTTCCAGCTCCTGGCGGATCTGCCGGCGTTGCTGGGCCTGCATGAAGCGGCGCTTGTCTTCGCTGGTTTGTGGTTGCAGGGGCGGTACGGCGGCGGGTTTGCGCTGGTCGTCCACGGCCACCATGGTGAAGAAGCAGCTGTTGGTGTGGCGCACCGAGCGCTCGCGGATGTTCTCGGTGACTACCTTGATACCGACTTCCATCGAGGTGTTGCCGGTGTAGTTGACCGAGGCCAGGAAGGTCACCAGTTCGCCGACGTGGATCGGCTCGCGGAAGATCACCTGGTCCACCGACAGGGTCACCACATAACGGCCGGCATAACGGCTGGCGCAGGCGTAGGCGACTTCATCTAGGTACTTGAGTAGGGTGCCGCCGTGGACATTGCCTGAGAAGTTGGCCATGTCAGGGGTCATCAATACCGTCATCGACAGCTGGGCGTTTCCGGGTTCCATAGCACACTCACGGGTTAAGGCAGGGTTGCGGGGCGCACCTCTGCGGGTGCTTAGGTCAGCGTTTCAAACCATCGATAACGGGACGCTGCGCTCGCGGTCGCCGTCACGCGGCGATCTATCTGTTTCCATATATTGCACCGCCTTTCTGGCACAAGTCGCGATGTTAACCTTCAAAAGCCCGTCCCAAGGGCTTTTCCCGCTGGCCGGCAGGTCGCGCACCCCGCCGCGTCGCACGCAACAAAACGACCCCAAGGAGCCCCTCGCCATGCATGCCATCAGCTTTATTCAGGACCTGGCAGTGATCATGCTGGTCGCAGGCGTGGTGACCATTCTCTTCCACCGGCTCAAGCAGCCGGTGGTCCTCGGCTATATCGTCGCTGGCTTCATCATCGGCCCGCACACCCCGCCGTTCGGCCTGATCCACGACGAAGACACGATCAAGACCCTGGCCGAGCTGGGGGTGATTTTCCTGATGTTCTGCCTGGGCCTGGAGTTCAGCCTGCGCAAGCTGTTCAAGGTCGGCGCCACGGCCTTTATCGCGGCGTTCATGGAAATCGTGCTGATGATCTGGATCGGCTACGAGATCGGTCGCTGGTTCGACTGGAACACCATGGATTCGCTGTTCCTCGGCGCGATCCTGGCGATTTCCTCGACCACCATCATCGTCAAGGCGCTCAACGACCTGAAGATGAAGAACCAGCGCTTCGCCCAGCTGATCTTCGGCGTGCTGATCGTCGAGGACATCCTCGGCATCGGCATTATCGCCTTGCTCTCGAGCATCGCGGTCAGCGGCACCGTCAGCTCCGGAGAAGTGTTCTCCACCGTCGGCAAGCTCTCGCTGTTCATGATCGTCGCCCTGGTGATCGGCATCCTGCTGGTGCCACGGTTGCTGGCCTACGTCGCCAAGTTCGAAAGCAACGAGATGCTGCTGATCACCGTGCTGGGGCTGTGTTTCGGCTTCTGCCTGCTGGTGGTCAAGCTGGAGTACAGCATGGTGCTCGGCGCCTTCCTGATCGGCGCGATCATGGCCGAGTCGCGGCAATTGCTGAAGATCGAGCGCCTGATCGAGCCGGTTCGCGACATGTTCAGCGCCATTTTCTTCGTCGCCATCGGCCTGATGATTGACCCGCAGATCCTCCTGCAATACGCCTGGCCGATCGCGGTGATCACCGTTGCGGTGGTGCTGGGCAAGATGTTGTCCTGCGGCCTGGGCGCCTTTATCGCCGGCAACGATGGCCGCACCTCGCTGCGGGTTGGCATGGGCCTGTCGCAGATCGGTGAGTTCTCCTTCATCATCGCAGCGCTGGGCATGACCCTGCAGGTCACCAGTGACTTTCTCTACCCGGTGGCGGTCGCCGTGTCGGCCATTACCACCTTGCTCACGCCTTACCTGATCCGTGCCGCCGACCCGCTGTCGCTGAAGCTCGCCGCCGTGATGCCGACCCGCCTGAGCCGGGTGCTGGGCATGTACGGCGAATGGTTGCGCAGCATCCAGCCGCACGGCGAGGGTGCGCTGCTGGCGTCGATGATCCGGCGGATCCTGTTGCAGGTCGGGGTCAACCTGGCGCTGGTGGTGGCGATCTTCTTCTCCGGCGGTTATTTCGCCGCGCGCATCGGCGAATACCTGCAGGACTGGATCGGCGATCCGAGCTGGCAGAAGGCGCTGATCTGGGGTGGGGCGCTGCTGCTGTCGCTGCCGTTCCTGATCGCTGCCTATCGCAAGCTCAAGGCCCTGTCGATGCTGCTGGCGGAGATGGGCGTGAAGCCGGAAATGGCCGGGCGCCACACCCAGCGCGTGCGCCGGGTGATCGCCGAGGTGATTCCGGTGCTGTCGTTGCTGGTGATCTTCCTGCTATTGGCGGCGCTGTCTTCGAGTATCCTGCCGACCACCGAGCTGCTGGTGCTGATCGCGGTGGTGACGGCGGCGGTGGCCGCGCTGCTGTGGCGCTGGTTCATCCGTGTGCACACCCGGATGCAGGTGGCGCTGCTGGATACCCTGGATAACCACAAGGAAGACAACGGGCACTAATTGCCGGGTGATGCACAACTCAAGGGCTGGTCGCGCCAGTATTGCCAGGCTTCGAGCCAGCCCTGGTCGTGGGTGACTCCGGGCAGGCTGACGGACTGCACACACACGGCTTTCGTCCCCAGCGCCTGCCGATAGGTGGGGTAGAGGCTGGCAGGCACGCTGCGGTCGGCCTGGCCGAGCAAATGCCGTTGCGCTACCCGTGCCAGCTTGGGTGCCTGGTCCAGCGGCTCGAGGGAGCCGTGCAACGGGCTCAGCCCCAGCGCATTGGCCCATAGCCGAGGGCTCAGGTTGCCGGCCAGGGTTTGCACCTGGGTAGTGTCGTCTCGCCGCGCGGCCAGCAACAGGGCCAGTGCCGCGCCACCGGAATGGCCGATCAACTCGAAATCCTGATTGCCGTAACACTGCTTGAGGCGGTCGAGGGCCTGGTCGAGGCTAATGCGGCGATCGACCCGCTGGGGCGACCGCTTGTGAACGTCACGCAACGGGCGGCAGTCGATCCATGCACCTGCGCCCGCGGGGCGAAACCGCGCAAGGCCGATCAGCTTTCCAGCCAGACGTCCCGCGCCCAGTGCCATACCGACTCCCAGGACTCTTCGGTGATCAGCTCTTCTTCGCCGGACCAGAGCACCACGGTGCCGTCTTCCTCGACGCAGTAGTAGTCGTCACCGTCCTGGCAGATCGGGATCAGCTCGCGCGGCACGCCCATGTCCCAGGCGGTGGCGGCCACTTCCGGCAGGTAGGTGTGGGATTGCGGGTCGGTCACGGTGACCGGCTCCAGGCTGCCGTAGACGACATCGCTCACGGTCAACAGGAACTCTTTGAAGACGAAGGGGATATTGATGAACAGCTGTTCTTCGATTTCCACCAGCAGGTCTTCATCCGGCAGTTCCAGGGGAACGGGTACCGGTTCGTTTGCTTCACGGAGTTGCTCGATGACTTCTTCCACGGCCTGGGTCCTCTTAGCTCTATGGCGCGGTTTAATAGACGGCGGTTTATACAGTAGCTCGCTATAAGTGCAATCGTGAAATGCAAAACCCCGACCTGGGCCGGGGTTTTGCGATTAGCGATGTGACACTGGAGAGGATCAGCCGTTCTGGCGGATACCTGCAACCAGCCAAGGCTGGTTTTCGCCCTGGGCGCGCTCCATGTTCCAGCTTTCGCTGAACACTTCGCCCTGGTCGAAACGCGAGCTCTTCGACACGCCGGTGAAGGTCAGGGTCGCGATGGTCTTGTCGGCGCGGTCGTCGACGCCTTCAAGCTGCACATTGAGGTTGTCGATGTAGGTCGACTGGAAGCCGTCGCCCAGATCGGCACGTTCCTGCTTCAGGAACTGCAGCATCTGCGGGGTCACGAACTCGGCGATCTTGTCCATTTCGTTGGCGTCCCAGTGTTGCTGCAGGGACTGGAAGTGGTTGCGCGCGGCTTCGACGAAACGCTCTTCGTTGAACCAGGCCGGGGCGTTGATCACCGGACGGGCCGCGGCGGCAGGTGCAGCCGAACCGCCGAAGATCGAACCGGAGGCCGGTTTTGGCTCGAAGGCTTCACGCTGCATCGGCGCGTGGCCGGCTGGAGCGTACTGCTCCTGCTGCTTGCGACGACGGGCGGCGATGAAGCGGAAGACCAGGAAGGCGATGACCGCCATGATCAGGATGTCGAAGATCTGCATGCCCTGGAAGCCGTCGCCCATGAACATGGAGGCCAGCAGGCCGCCTGCGGCGATACCGGCCAATGGGCCGAGCCAGCGCGAAGCACCGCCGGCTTTGGCGGCAGCACCCGCGGCACCGGCAGCCCCTGCGGTCGCAGCGGCAGGACCCATACCGGAAGAGGACGGAGCCATTTGGCTGGTCTGGTGGGTCGGCGCAGCGCCGGCGCTTTTGCCGCCACCAAAGCGCTTGGCGTTGGCGTCGAGGCTCATCGTCAGGCCGATGCACAACGCCATGGCGATGCTAAGAAAACGTTTCATAAAGGGAATTCCCATTTGTGGATGGCACGCGCGCCATGTTGCACAGGTGAAGTGTCACTGGCTAGCGGCAGAGTGTTTCGGGCTTTTGCCTGACAGCCGCGGTTCAGCTTCGGTCGAGGCAAGTGGGCCCTGTACAGGTTTGTCCGTTGGGCGGATGCGATGGTTCAGTGGCAAAACATCCCGGCGCCAGCAGTCTCACTGCCGGCGCCGGTCGGGCCGATTGCGCCCCATGTCGCGGGTCGCTTCTCGTTCAGAAGCATCGCCCTTGCATGGCGAAGTCGGAGTCGAGGCTTCAGATGGCTTCGAGCTTGGCGTAGCCGAGCATCAGCCACTTGCTGCCTTCGCTGAAGTTCACCTGGACCCGGGCCTGGGCGCCGGCGCCTTCGAAGTTGAGGATCACGCCGTCGCCGAATACCGAGTGGCGTACCGCTTGGCCGAGGCTGAGGCCGGTGTCCGGGATCTCGCTGCCACCGAACAGGCTGCTGGTGCTCTGCGACTGGCCACCGCCGAACGGACGGCTGACGCTGTTGGACAGGCGCACTTCCTGGATCAGCCCCTTCGGAACTTCCCGTACGAAACGCGACACCTTGTTGTAGGTCTCGCTGCCGTACAGGCGTCGGGTTTCGGCGTAGGTCATCACCAGGTTCTGCATCGCCCGGGTGATGCCGACGTAGGCCAGGCGGCGTTCTTCTTCAAGGCGGCCGGGTTCTTCCAGGCTCATCTTGTGCGGGAACAGGCCTTCTTCCATGCCCACCAGGAACACGTAAGGGAATTCCAGGCCCTTGGCGCTGTGCAGGGTCATCAGCTGGATGCTGTCTTCGTGCTCGTCGGCCTGGGTGTCGCCGGCTTCCAGCGAAGCATGGCCGAGGAAGGCCGCCAGCGGCGTCAGCTCCTGGTCTTCTTCGGTGTGCTCGAAGTTGCGCGCGGCGCTGACCAGTTCTTCAAGGTTTTCTACCCGGGCCTGGCCTTTCTCGCCTTTTTCCGCTTCGTGGTAGGCGATCAGGCCGGACTGCTCGATGACGGTCTGGGTCATCAGGTGCAACGGCATCTCGGCGGTCACGGTCGCCAGGTGCTCGATCAGTTCCATGAAGGCGCCCAGGGCACCGGCGGCGCGTCCGGTCACACCTTTATTGGCCACCAGCTGGCGCATCGCTTCCCACATCGACACATGGCTGTGGCGCGCATGTTCGCGAATCGCTTCGACGGTCTTTTCGCCAATGCCGCGGGTCGGCACGTTGATCACCCGCTCCAGGGCCGCGTCGTTGCCGCGACCTTCGAGCAGGCGCATGTAGGCCATGGCGTTCTTGATTTCGGCGCGTTCGAAGAAGCGCTGGCCGCCGTAGATGCGATACGGAATGCGCTCGCGCAGCAGCGCTTCTTCCAGCACCCGCGACTGGGCGTTGGAGCGATAGAGGATGGCGATATCGCTGCGGGCCAGGCCGGTCTTCAGGGCGCTTTCGATGGTTTCCACCACGTAGCGCGCTTCATCGTGTTCGTTGAAGGCTGCGTACAGGTTGATCGCTTCGCCTTCGCCGCCGTCGGTCCACAGTTCCTTGCCCAGGCGCCCGGTGTTATTGGCGATCAGGGCGTTGGCGGCCTTGAGGATACCGGCGGTGGAGCGGTAGTTCTGCTCCAGGCGGATCACTTCGGTGTCCGGGAAGTCTTCGGAATACTGGTGGATGTTCTCGATCTTCGCCCCGCGCCAGCCGTAGATCGACTGGTCGTCGTCGCCCACCACCATCAGGCTGTCGCCGCCCTTGGCCAGCAGGCGCAACCAGGCGTACTGCACGGCGTTGGTGTCCTGGAACTCGTCCACCAGCACATGGCGGAAACGCTTCTGGTAGTGCGCCAGCAGGCCCGGGTGGTCGCGCCACAGGTCCAGGGCGCGCAGCAGCAGTTCGGAGAAGTCGATGACCCCGGCGCGCTGGCAGGCGGCCTCGTAGGCTTCGTAGATGCCGCGCATGGTGGCCAGGAACAGGTCGCCGCTGGCTTGAATGTGTTGCGGACGCAGGCCTTCGTCCTTCTGCCCATTGATGAACCACTGGGCCTGCCGGGCCGGCCAGCGCTGCTCGTCCAGGCCGAGGTCGCGGATCACCCGCTTGACCAGGCGTTGCTGGTCGTCGCTGTCGAGGATCTGGAAGGTCTGGCTCAGGCCGGCCTCTTGCCAGTGCGCCCGCAGCAGGCGGTGCGCCAGGCCGTGGAAGGTACCGACCCACATGCCGGCCGGGTTGATCCCCATCAACTGCTCGATGCGCTGGCGCATCTCGGCAGCGGCCTTGTTGGTGAAGGTCACCGACAGGATCGAGTGGGGCGAGGCGTTCTCGACCTGGATCAACCAGGCGATACGGTGCACCAGCACTCGGGTTTTACCGGAGCCAGCACCGGCCAGGACCAACTGACGACCCAAGGAGGCAGCTACGGCCTGGCGTTGGGCATCGTTGAGGGAGTTCAGCAGAAGGGAGAGATCATCGCGCATCGGGGCATTCTAGGGGGCTGGCGCACACCGGGCAAACCAAGCTTTGGTTTAGCCGATAAAAGAACGCTGGGGACGACCGGTCGGTCACGGGCTGCAGCCGTTGGCCGGGCTTGGCCGGAGGAATTTCAGCGGGATCGGCGCTCGAGCCGATTTGCCGATTTTATGATTCCAGGCAGTTTGGTCCGGGCGGTTGCTTGTGTATGCTCCGGCGACGTTTCGGGCTCAATCATTATAAGAACACTGCCTATGACACTCAGCACTGGCCCGTCCGGACCCTTCGTGGAGCCTCGGGTTGTTCGCAAGCAATACGCCATGGAGATGGCGGTAGAGCGCACGCGCCTGCTTTATCAGGGCTCCCTGTTGCCCACTCTGTTCATGCTGCTCAACGGCCTGGTCTGCGCCTGGCTGCTGTGGACCCCCGAGCGTTATTGGCTGGTCAGCGTGTGGATGGTCTGGCTGCTGGCCCTGGTCGCCCTGCGGGTGATCCAGGTGGCGGCGTTCGACTCGGCGATTCCCAGTCGCCAGGCGCAACCGGTCTGGCGCCGCATGTTCCTGCTCGGCTCAGCCGTCAGCGGCCTGACCCTGGCCTGCGCTGGCATCGCCCTGATGCCCACCGACAATTTCCTGCAACAGGCCTGGGTCTTCGGCCTGATCGGCGCGGCGATCCTCTCGGCCAGCGTGGCCTATGCGGTCAGCCTGCCGGCCTTCCTGTCCTTTACCTTGCCCTGTTTGCTACCGGCGATCGGCTACCTGTTCTGGGGCGGCGACGAACAGCAGCGTGGCTGGGGCTGGCTGGGCTTGATCCTGCTGGTGTCACTGAGCGTGGTGGCCTGGCAGGTCAACCGCCTGATCCAGATGGGCTTGCTGCGGCGTTTCCAGAACCAGGCCCTGATCGAACATCTGCAACAGGCGCAGAGCCGCAGCGAGCAGCTCAACAGTGAGCTGCTGCGGGAAGTCGAGCAGCGCCGCCGCGCCGAAGAAGAACTGCGCGAAGCCCAGGTCGGCCTGGAAAGCCGGGTGGCCCAGCGCAGCCTCGAACTGGACGCGGCCAACCAGGCCCTGAGCAAGAGCGAGGCGCGCCTGGCCCTGGCCCTGAAGGCCAGCCAGCTGGGGCTGTGGGACTGGAACCTGCAGACCGACGAGGTCCATCACAGCCATATCAAGGAACTGTTCGGCCTGGAACCGGAGTTCGTGCGGGCGATGCTCAGCCACCTCAAGCCGCTGCTGCACCCCGAAGACCTGCCGCTGCTCAAGCGCGCGCTGGTCGAGCACCTGAAGGGGCGCACCGAGGATTACCTGGTGGAATACCGCGTGCGCCACGGCGATGGCCACTGGGTCTGGATCGAGGACCGTGGGCGCGCTGTGGAGCGCGGCCCCGGTGGCCGGGTGCTGCGCATGGTCGGCACCCGGCGCGATATCAGCGCCAGCAAGCAGCAGGAAGAGCAGCGACGCCTGTCGGCGATGGTGTTCGAGGCGGCCAGCGAAGGCATCGTGATCCTCGACCCGGATTACGTGCTGCTGGCGATCAACCAGGCGTTCAGCCGGGTCACCGGTTACCAGATCGAGGACATGCTCGGACGCAATGTGGTCGACCTGCCGTGCAGCCGCGACGCACGCCGGCACTATCCGGTGATTCATCAGGCCCTTGAGCAGCACGGCAGCTGGCAGGGCGAACTGGTGGAGGCGCGCAAGAACGGCGAGCTGTACCCGCAGTGGCTGCAGTTGAATGTGGTGCGCGATACGCGGGGAAATATCAGTCATATTGTGGGCTTCTTCGCCGATCTGTCGGCGCGGCGCGAATCCGAAGAGCGCATGCGCTACCTGACCCATTACGACGAACTCACCGGCCTGGCCAACCGTTCGCTGTTCCGCGAACGCTTGCGCGAAGCCCATCAACGGATGCGCCAGGGCGGCCGCAGCCTGGCTCTGGTGCATATCAACCTGGACCGTTTCAAGCTGCTCAACGACAGCCTGGGCCACGACGTCGCCGACCAACTGTTGCAGAAAATGGCGCGGCGACTGGTCAATGCGCTGCCGGAAGCCGACACCATTGCCCGGTTGTCCGGCGATGAGTTCGCGGTGCTGTTCGACGCCTATGGCAGCCTGTCGAGCCTGACCCGGGTGGCCACCCGCCTGTCGGCGAAGCTGCGTTTGCCGATCACCGTGGAAGGCCACGAGCTGGTGGTCAGCGCCTCCATGGGCATCAGCATGCTGCCCGACAGCGCGCGGGAAATTCCGGCGCTGATCAGCCAGGCGAACATCGCCATGCAACACGCCAAGCACCTGGGCGGCAACAACTTCCAGTTCTACACCGCCAGCCTGCAAGCCAGCACCCTGGAGCGCCTGCAATTGGAGAACCAGCTGCGCAAGGCAGTCGAGGAACGTCAGCTGAAGGTGTTCTACCAGCCGAAACTGTGCCTCGCCACCGGCCGCCTGAATGCCGCCGAGGCCCTGGTGCGCTGGGACCATCCCGATCTGGGGCGGGTGCCGCCGGGGGACTTTATCGGCCTCGCGGAAGAGATCGGGCTGATCGGCCCGATCGGCGAATTCGTGTTGCGCCAGGCCTGCTGGCAAGCCTGCGAGTGGCAGCGCCAGGGGCTGCCGGCGATCCGGGTATCGGTGAACCTGTCGGTGCATCAGCTGCGCCAGGGCAAGCTGGTCAGCCTGGTGCGCAGCGTGCTGGAAGAGACCGGGCTGGCGCCGCATTTCCTTGAGCTGGAGCTGACCGAAAGCCACCTGCTCGACAGCGTCGAACACATCGTTTCGACCTTCCAGCAATTGCGTGACCTGGGGGTGAAGCTGGCCATCGACGACTTCGGCACCGGTTATTCCTCGCTGAGTTACCTCAAGCGGATTCCGGTGGACTACGTGAAGATCGACCAGGCGTTCATCCGCGGCCTGAGCGAAGGCGGTGCCGACGCGGCGATCACCCGGGCGATCATCGCCATGGCCCACGGGCTGTCGCTGAAGGTGGTGGCCGAAGGGGTGGAACATCCGGGGCAGCTGGCGTTTCTCAAGGAACAGAAATGCGATGAGGTGCAGGGCTACCTGATCAGCCGGCCGGTGGAAGCCGAGGGCCTGGCGGCGCTATTGAGGGCCGAGACCTTGTAGCAATCGCAAGGGAGCAAGAGGTTTTCAGGAATATCCGAGATTTGGCTTTCACCGAAGCAGCGGTGGCGATACAGCCCAGTGCGGGCGTGGGCTGCGCCAGCAGCTACAAAGAGCACGCGAGGCTGAAACAGTGGGGTGCAAAGGTGATTCAGTTACGCATTGAGCAGGCAAAAAGCGAATTCATGTAGTATAACTACAAAATTGCTACATCCTTGGGCGTCTGCCCCATAACAACGAGTCCAGCCCTTTGAATCTGTTGCAGCACATCGCCCAATCACGCCATCTCTTGCGCAAGTCGGAGCTCAAGGTCGCCGATCATGTGCTGCTCGACCCTGCGGCTGTGATGCACAGTTCCATGGCCGATCTGGCCCACAGCGTGGGTATCAGCGAGCCAACCATCGTGCGCTTCTGCCGGGCCATCGGCTGCTCGGGTTTCCAGGACCTGAAGCTCAAGCTGGCCCAGAGCCTGGCCGCCGGGGCGAGCTTCGGCCAGTTCGCGATTCATGAAGACGACTCGGTCGCCGACTACAGCCTGAAGATCTTCGACACCACCCTGCACACCCTGATGGAGGTTCGCGAGAAGCTCGATCCGGTGGAGTTGCAGCGGGCGGTGACCCTCATGTCCCAGGCCCAGCGCGTGGAGTTCTACGGCTTCGGCGCTTCCGGCGCGGTGGCGGCGGATGCCCAGCACAAGTTCTTCCGCCTGCTGCTGACCGCGGCGGCCTATTCCGACCCGCATATGCAGGCAATGTCGGCGGTGACCCTCAAGCCCACCGACGTGGCGATCTGCATTTCCCAGTCCGGGCGTTCCAAGGACCTGCTGATCACCGCCAACCTGGTGCGTGAAAGCGGCGCCTCGCTGATCACCCTGTGCCCGAGCCAGACCCCGCTGGCCGAGCTGTCGACCGTCAACCTGGCGATCGACGTGCACGAAGACACCGAGATCTACACCCCGCTGACCTCGCGTATCGCCCACCTGGTGGTGATCGACGTCCTGGCGATGGGCGTGGCCATGGCCCGCGGCCCGAGCCTGGTCAACCACCTCAAGAGCGTCAAGCGCAGCCTTCGCAGCCTGCGCCTGTCGCCCAAGTCGGTCAAAGCGCTTGACGATTGAACGCTGCACCTCATCGTCGGGCGTCCTCCTGTAGGAGCGAGCTTGCTCGCGAACAATCATCAACAATGATGCGGTGTCGCGGGATGAACCGCCGCTTCGCGGCTATCGCGAGCAAGCTCGCTCCTACAAGGGAATCGGGCGTCATACGGCAGCTTTCATCGTCCTGTCATGGAGCCGCCGCCAAACCGTAACGCCTGACGTCCATCGTGAAACTCCCGTACTCGCATTGGGAGACTCGAAATGGCCCGGCCTTACGAAGAGAGCAGCAGCGCAGTCAAAACCCGTCGTCAGCAGGAAGACCAGCGCCGCATGGAATTTCGCCGCGCGATCGAACATCGCTGTGAGCTGCGCCGTCTGCAGCAGGAAATCAACGACTACCCCGAGCTGGACGCCGTCAATTACTGGCAGGCAGCCTCGGCAGCTTCCCGTCAAAACGTTCAACAAGCCCGCTGATCTGCACCCGTTCGCTGCGGATAAACCCCAGGAACGCATGCGCTACCGGTGACAGGCGTTTAGCCTTGGCCTGCACCAGGCACCAGCTGCGATACAACGGCAGCTCTTCGACCGGCAACTCGACGAGTCCCCCGGTCGCCAACTCAAGGTTCAGGGCGTGGCGCGTCAACAGCGCCACGCCCAGACCCGCCAGCACACACTCGCGCTGCGCCTCGGCCGACGACACTTCCAGGGTCTGGGTGAAGTGCACGCGTTTTTCCTTGAAATACTCCTCGCAGGCCAGGCGCGTGCCCGAACCCTGCTCGCGCACCAGCAGGTTGTAGGGCTCCAGGTCCTGCAGGCGTAGCGGCCCCAGGTGGCACAGCGGATGGTCGGGCGGCGCCACGGCGACGATCGGGTTGTTGAGGAACGGCAGGAATTCCAGGCCCATGTCCTGCGGAACCATGGACATGATCACCAGGTCGTCGCGGTTGTCCGAGAGGCGGCGGATCACCTGGCCCCGGTTGACCACCGTCAGTTGCAGATTGACCTCCGGGTGCTGGCGCTTGAAGGCGGCGAACAGGTGCGGCACGAAGTACTTGGCGCTGGATTCCACCGCCAGCTTCAGCTGGCCCTGCAAGGAACCCTGCATGTCCGACAGCTGCATGTCGAGGTTCTCCAGGCGCCCGAAGATGTCGCGGCTGGCCCGCTGCAGCGCCTCGGCGGCCTCGGTCATGTAGAGCTTCTTGCCCACGTAATCGAACAGGGGCTGGCCGATCAGCTCCTCCAGCTGGCGAATCTGCAGGCTGACGGCGGGCTGGGTGAGAGACATTTCGTCGGCCGCCCGGCTGTAGGAGCGCAGATCGCAGACCTCATTGAAAATCTGCAATTGGCGTAATGTCATACGCATCAAGGACTTACGCATTATCTAAGGTCTCGCGTCGAGGGCTGTCGGATCAACTATAAGTCTTTGCTTATGAGCGACCCAATAATTATTGATTTTTGTTAATTCATCGACAGGAATAGTGTGGGCCTGCGACTGGCTTGAAACATTTGGTCACGCGCCGACCCGGTCGAGGGTCTGTATGAAAAGTAGGCGAGCGAAGGTCAGGCAAGGCAAAAACAGGCGAGGAAGCGGAGTTTAGGAGCCTAAATGAGCATTCCGAGCCTGTTTTTAACGCAGCATGGCCGAGCGCAGCCACTTTTCGTACAGACCCAGCGGGTTGTCTGTTCCAACGGCTCAAGGGTACCTCCAAGTGATAAAAAAGATCCTGATCGCCAACCGTGGTGAGATTGCCGTACGAATCGTGCGTGCCTGCGCCGAGATGGGCATTCGCTCGGTCGCGATCTTCTCCGACGCCGATCGCCATGCCCTGCATGTGAAGCGCGCGGATGAAGCCCACAGCATCGGTGCCGAACCCCTGGCCGGCTACCTGAACCCGCGCAAGCTGGTGAACCTGGCAGTGGAAACCGGCTGCGACGCACTGCACCCCGGCTACGGCTTCCTTTCGGAAAACGCCGAACTGGCGGACATCTGCGCCGAACGTGGAATCAAATTCATAGGTCCATCGGCTGAAGTGATTCGCCGCATGGGCGACAAGACCGAAGCTCGCCGCAGCATGATCAAGGCTGGCGTGCCGGTCACCCCGGGCACCGAAGGCAACGTCGCCGATATCCATGAAGCCCTGCGCGAAGGCGACCGCATCGGTTACCCGGTGATGCTCAAGGCTACGTCCGGCGGCGGCGGCCGCGGCATTCGTCGCTGCAACAGCCGGGACGAACTGGAACAGGCCTTCCCTCGGGTGATTTCCGAGGCGACCAAGGCGTTCGGCTCCGCCGAAGTGTTCCTGGAAAAGTGCATCGTCAATCCCAAGCACATCGAGGCGCAGATCCTCGGCGACAGCTTTGGCAACGTGGTGCACCTGTTCGAGCGCGACTGCTCGATCCAGCGCCGCAACCAGAAGCTGATCGAGATCGCCCCGAGCCCGCAACTGACCCCGGAACAGCGCGCCTACATCGGCGACCTGTCGGTGCGCGCGGCCAAGGCCGTGGGCTACGAGAACGCCGGTACCGTGGAGTTCCTGCTCGCCGACGGCGAGGTGTACTTCATGGAGATGAACACCCGGGTGCAGGTGGAACACACCATCACCGAAGAAATCACCGGCATCGACATCGTTCGCGAACAGATCCGCATCGCGTCCGGCCTGCCGCTTTCGGTGAAGCAGGAAGACATCCATCACCGTGGTTTCGCCCTGCAGTTCCGGATCAACGCCGAAGACCCGAAGAACAACTTCCTGCCGAGCTTCGGCAAGATCACCCGTTACTACGCGCCCGGCGGCCCTGGCGTGCGTACCGACACGGCGATCTACACCGGCTACACCATTCCGCCGTTCTACGACTCCATGTGCCTGAAGCTGGTGGTCTGGGCCCTGACCTGGGAAGAGGCGATGGACCGTGGCTTGCGCGCCCTGGACGACATGCGTCTGCAAGGGGTCAAGACCACCGCCGCGTATTACCAGGAAATCCTGCGTAACCCGGAATTCCGTAGCGGCCAGTTCAACACCAGCTTCGTCGAGAGCCACCCTGAACTGACCAACTACTCGATCAAGCGCAAACCCGAAGAGCTGGCCCTGGCCATCGCCGCCGCCATCGCCGCCCACGCAGGCCTTTGAATGCAGCGGCAAGCTGTGAGCGGCAAGCTGCAAGTAGAAGCAGATCAGCTTTTTCTTGCGGCTTGTAGCTTGAAGCTTGTCGCTATGAGGAGATAAGAATGTCCAAGAAGATCTTTGTTACTGACACCATCCTGCGCGACGCCCACCAATCGCTGCTGGCGACCCGCATGCGCACCGAAGACATGCTGCCGATCTGCGACAAGCTCGACAAAGTCGGTTACTGGTCGCTGGAAGTCTGGGGCGGCGCGACCTTCGACGCCTGTGTGCGTTTCCTCAAGGAAGACCCGTGGGAGCGCCTGCGCAAACTGCGCGCCGCGTTGCCCAACACCCGCCTGCAAATGCTCCTGCGCGGGCAGAACCTGCTGGGCTACCGCCATTACAGCGACGACGTGGTCAAGGCCTTCGTTGCCAAGGCGGCGGTCAACGGCATCGACGTGTTCCGCATCTTCGACGCGATGAACGACGTGCGTAACCTGCGAGTGGCCATCGAAGCGGTGAAAGCCGCCGGCAAGCACGCCCAGGGCACCATCGCCTACACCACCAGCCCGGTGCACACCATCGAGGCGTTCGTGGCCCAGGCCAAGCAGATGGAATCCATGGGTTGCGACTCGGTGGCGATCAAGGACATGGCCGGCCTGCTGACCCCTTACGCCACCGGCGAGCTGGTCAAGGCGCTGAAGGCCGAGCAGTCGCTGCCGGTGTTTGTCCACTCCCATGACACGGCCGGCCTGGCTGCGATGTGCCAGCTCAAGGCCATCGAGAACGGCGCCGACCACATCGACACCGCGATCTCCAGCTTCGCCTGGGGCACCAGCCACCCGGGCACCGAGTCGATGGTCGCCGCCCTCAAAGGCAGCGAATTCGACACCGGCCTGGACCTGGAACTGTTGCAGGAAATCGGCCTGTACTTCTACGCCGTGCGCAAGAAGTACCACCAGTTCGAAAGCGAGTTCACCGCGGTCGATACCCGGGTGCAGGTCAACCAGGTGCCGGGCGGGATGATTTCCAACCTGGCCAACCAGCTCAAGGAGCAGGGCGCCCTGAACCGCATGAACGAAGTGCTGGCGGAGATCCCGCGGGTACGTCACGACCTCGGCTACCCGCCGCTGGTGACCCCGACTTCGCAGATTGTCGGCACCCAGGCGTTCTTCAACGTGCTGGCCGGCGAGCGTTACAAGACCATCACCAACGAGGTGAAGCTGTACCTGCAAGGCGGCTATGGCAAGGCGCCGGGCGCGGTGGACGAGAAGCTGCGGCGCCAGGCCATCGGCAGCATCGATGCGATCGACGTGCGCCCGGCCGACCTGCTGAAGCCGGAAATGACCAAGTTGCGCAATGACATCGGCGCCCTGGCCAAGTCCGAAGAAGACGTGCTGACCTACGCCATGTTCCCGGACATCGGGCGCAAGTTCCTCGAAGAGCGTGAAGCCGGCACCCTGACGCCGGAAGTGCTGCTGCCGATTCCGGAAGCGGGCGGCGTGAGCTCGGCCGGCGGCGAAGGCGTACCGACCGAGTTCGTCATCGACGTGCACGGCGAGACCTACCGCGTCGACATCACCGGTGTCGGGGTGAAGGCCGAAGGCAAGCGCCACTTCTACCTGTCCATCGACGGCATGCCGGAAGAAGTGGTGTTCGAGCCGCTCAACGAATTCGTCGGCAGCGGCAGCAGCAAGCGCAAGCAGGCCAGCGCGCCGGGCCACGTCAGCACCACCATGCCGGGCAACATCGTCGATGTGCTGGTCAAGGAAGGTGACACCGTCAAGGCCGGCCAGGCCGTGTTGATCACCGAAGCCATGAAGATGGAAACCGAAGTCCAGGCGGCCATCGCCGGCAAGGTCACCGCCATCCACGTGGCCAAGGGCGACCGGGTCAACCCGGGCGAAATCCTGATCGAGATCGAAGGCTGAGTTCAGGTCTTCATCTGCAACGTTTTACCTCGGGGGGGCTACGGCCTCCCTTTTTTTGCCTGTTGCCGGGCGCTGGCGGAACAGTCCGGCGTGCCGCCGCAAGCCGCCTGAGGGGGCATTTTCAGCCTTTGGGAGGATGTTAGTTAAGTGCAATTTAATACACTTATTTCATCCTGAAATTAATCTATCTGCATTAGAATGCATGCAGTTTCCATACGGCTCATTGAAAGTGCATCAAATTGCAGGTGATACAGTGCTTCGGCTGACGTTGCAGCTCTACCGCGCAGGGGCATGGAGCGACGCCATGACCCTGACCTTCGACAGGCCTGAACAGGGCTTCGCCAGCCCCTGCAGTTTTGGTTATGTGCAGCAGTACCTGGTGGATAACCTGGAGGCTGTTGGCAGTCCGCTGGCCAGGTCGGTCAGCGCGCAGATTCCCTTGGGCTGGGAGCCTTGGCGCGAAGACCGGGCCCCGGCCTTTCTCTATGACCTTGCCCCGACAGCGGCGGCCGGGCGCTTCCTGCTGCGCCAGATTGGCCACGAGCGGCCGGACGGCATGGGCGTCGAACTGTTCCTGTTGGCCCGCTCCACGGCGGCGCCCCTCGGCAACCTGCGGATCAAGGAGTCGCTGACGGGGTTGCGCCGGCGTCCGGCGCTGGGATTTTCCCGGGACCAGGTGATCGCCCTCGATAACCGCTTTCTCGAGTACGCCCATGAGCAGGGCGTGGCTTTCGGCGGTACCGCGAGCATCGGTGACCAGGCCCCCAGGCTGTTGCTGACACAGAACCCTGAGGGCCTGCTGTACCCCGACGCACTGCTCGACGATGTCTCGGCGGCGCGCCACTGGTGGGTGAAGTTCCCGCGTAACCCGGCCACGCAGAATGCCGGCGACATCCTCAGGAGCGAGTTCCACTATTACCGGGCGCTGCAGCAACTGGGCATCGATACGCTGCCGGCCGAGGGTCTGGCCCTGGAAGAGGGGCCCAGGCCCAGCCTCTGGATGCAGCGCTTTGACCGCCGGGTGACGCAGGCGGGTGTCGAGCGCCTGGCGGTGGAGTCGATCTATTCCCTGGCGGGGCTGGTGGGCCATGGCCAGGCAATGCGGCACACCGAGGTGCTGGGGATTCTTGCCGAACTATGGCGGTCCACGGGCCAGGAGTCATTGATCCCCGAGCTGGTGGCGGATTACCTGCGCCGGGACCTGCTCAACAAGATCCTCGGCAATTCGTCCAACCACGGACACAACCTCTCGATCATCCGCACCGAAGCTGCGGTGCAACTGGCGCCAATCTACGATCTGGCGCCCATGGTCATGGACGACGAGGGCATTACCCGGACCATCAAATGGCCCGGGCGCATGGAGGTGGCGGGTGACGTGGACTGGCGCCTGGTGTGCGCGAGCCTGAAGCCGCTGATCGACCCTGAAGCCGCCCTGGCGCGCCTGCGGGAGGATGCCGAACGGCTGCGGGCCCTGCCGGACCTGTTGAGCGCCAGTGGCTTGCCCGATGCCACCCTGAATCACCCGCGCATTCACTTGCGCCACTTGGACCGACGCCTGCAGGAGTGGGGACTGCGATGACTACAACCCTGGAAGAGCGCGGCGCGCTGATCGACAACATCCAGCAGGAGCTGGCTGCCGGCCGTTTGCCGCTGGGCGATGCGGTCAGGCGCCTGCGCACCGAAGTCACGGGGCTGCACCAGAGCCAGTTCGCCAGGATGTGCCGGATTTCCCTGCGCACCCTGATCCACATTGAACACGGTGACGGCAATCCGACCCTCAAGTCGCTGAACGCGGTGTTCAAGCCCTTCGGTTTGCAGATGGGGGTGGTGAATGTGCAGAAAGCCAGTCGCGCCCGCTCGCTGCTCAATGATCTGGAGCGCCTGGAAAAGGGCCCGGGCATACCCGGGCCCTCGGCGCTCAACTGAGCTTCAACCGCGCTGGGCGTAAGCCTTGCCGTAATGCCTTTCCATCCGCGCCTGGATCAGTTCCAGGCCGATCGACAGCAGCCAGTAGATGATCGCCGCGGTGCTGAGCATTTCGATGTAGCGGTAGCTGGAGCGGCCATAGGACTGGGCCAGGAACATCACTTCCCAGACGCCCATCACCGAGATCAGCGACGAATCCTTGAGCATCGAGATGAACTGGTTGGTGGCCGGCGGAATGATGGTGCGCATGGCTTGCGGCAGGGTCACGCGCCAGAAGATCACGCTGTCGCGCATGCCCAGCGCCAGGGAGGCTTCGCGCTGGCCGTGGGGCACGCCGAGGATGCCGGCGCGGAAGATCTCGCTGAGGTAGGCGCCGTAGTTCAGCGACAGGGCGATGATCCCCGCGGCGATGGCGCCCGGCACCACGCCCAGCTGCGGCAGGCCGAGGTAGATCAGCAGGATCTGGATCAACAGCGGCGTGCCGCGAAAGAACGAGGCGTAGAAGCTGGCGATGCCAAAGGCCACGGCGCTTTTCGACAGCCGGGCGAGGGCGGTGACGAAGCCCAGCAGCGACGACAGCGCGATCGAGCAGAGGCAGAGGAACAGGGTCAGCGCCGCGCCTTGCAGAAAGCCGTTGGGGGCCAGGGTCACCCCGAGCAGGTTGGGCAGCTTGTCGAGGATGATCGAGAACTTCAGGTCGAAGCTCAGGAAGAAACTGGCGAACAGGCCGAACAGCACCGCCCAGGTCAGGTACAGGCGGGTGCGGAAACCGAAGAGGCGTTTGAGCGTCGGCTCGGCCAGCGTTTGTGGTGGCCGAGGCGGTTGGGAAAAAGAAGTCATTGGCTGATGTCGGCGCCGATCCATTTCTGCGAGAGCTTGCTCAGGGTGCCGTCCTGCTTCAGCTGGGCGAACACTTCACGGACTTTGGCATGCCACTGGGCGTCGCCTTTCTCGATGGCCACCGAGTTGGGCTCGGCGTACAGCGGCTCGCCGGCGAGCTTGAAGCGCGGGTCCTGGGCCAGACGCGGCTGGGCGGTCACCAGGTTGGTGAGGATCGCGTCCAGGCGCACGCCAGCGCCCAGGCCGAGGTCCTGGAAGGCCACGTTGTCGGTGTCGTAGGGGGCGATCTGTACGTTGTCGAACGGGTACTGCAACCGGGTGTCTTCGGCGCCTTCGATCACCAGGTTCTTGTTCAGGTAGCTCTCGTAGCTGGAAGCGCTGGTCAGGCCGACCTTCTTGTCGCTCAGGTCCTTGGCACCGTGGATACGGTCGTCCTTGGCGTTGACCACGATCACCGCGGGCGAGGCGTAGTACTGCACCGGGAAGTCGAAGACTTCGGCGCGGGCCTTGCTCGGGGTCATGGAGCAGATGCAGATGTCGTAGCGACCGCTCCAGCGGCCGGCGGCGATCACGTCCCAGGACGGTGTTTCCAGGCGCAGCTTCACCCCCAGTTTGTCAGCCACGGCCTTGGCCACGTCGACGTCGAAGCCATCGAGCTGGTTCTGATCGTTGAGGAAGGAGAACGGCGGGTAACTTTCCATCAGTACGCCCACCAGCTCTTTTTTCTGTTCGATACGGTCCAGGGTAGCGCCGGCAAAAGCCTGGCTGGAGGCAGCGAGAATCGTCAGGCCGAGGGCCAGCAGCGGTTTGAAATTCATGGAAGTCCCGAGCAGAAAAAAGGTTGTTATTAACCGAATGGTGCGTATTAAATAGTTATAAGAACGACTCAGATAGTGAGTTATTTTCATAAGCATATGAGTAAAGAGCATATGGGCGCAGACAGCAGGGTAATTCTGGATGGCGGCATGGGTCGTGAACTGCAACGCCGTGGGGCGCCGTTCAGGCAGCCCGAGTGGTCGGCGCTGGCCCTGAGCGAAGCGCCGCAGGCGGTGGAAGCGGTGCATGCGGCATATATCGAAAGCGGTGCCGACGTCATCACCAGCAACAGCTACGCGGTGGTGCCGTTCCACATTGGCGAAGCGCGGTTTGCCGCAGAAGGGCAGGCGCTGGCGGCCCTGGCCGGCGAGCTGGCGCGGCGTGCGGTCCAGGCTTCCGGCAAGCCGGTGCGGGTCGCCGGTTCGCTGCCGCCACTGTTCGGCTCCTATCGCCCGGACCTGTTCGAGGCCGCTCGCGCCGCGGAGTTGCTGGCGCCGCTGGTCAACGGCCTGGCCCCGCATGTCGACCTGTGGCTGGCGGAAACCCAGAGCTCCACGGTCGAGGCGCGGGCGATCCATGCCGGCCTGCCCAAGGACGGCAAGGCCTTCTGGCTATCGTTCACCTTGCACGATGAGAACCCTGACGAGGTGCCGCGCTTGCGCTCCGGCGAGCCGGTGGCGGACGCGGCGGCGGTGGCCGCCGAACTGGGGGTGGAAACCCTGCTGTTCAACTGCAGCCAGCCGGAAGTGATAGGCGCGGCGATCGACGCGGCGCGGGTAACCTTCGAGCGGCTGGGGGTGAAGATCAATATCGGCGCCTATGCCAACGCCTTCCCGCCGCAGCCGAAAGAAGCCACGGCCAACGATGGCCTCGACCCGCTGCGCGAAGACCTCGACCCACCGGGCTACCTGCAGTGGGCGGCCGACTGGCGGCAACGCGGCGCCAGCCACCTGGGCGGTTGCTGCGGTATCGGGCCGGAGCACATTGCCGTGCTGGCGCAGAAGCTGACTTAAAAGCATCGCGGGCAATCGAGCGTCGACCGGCCGCTCCTACAGGTTCAGCACCCGGCCTTAGTAGGAGCGAGGCTTGCCCGCGATGACGTCAGATCAAACACCACGGGACAAGGGCGTTACCCCCGGCACTCCACCAACCCCTTCACCTGCCCCGAACCGCTCTGGTTGTCCTCGCTCAACCAGCGCTCGAACCCGGCGCCGACCTTCGGCCACTCGGAATCGAGGATCGAATACCAGGCGGTATCGCGGTTCTGGCCCTTGACCACCATGTGCTGGCGGAACACGCCCTCGAAGCTGAAACCCAGGCGCTCGGCCGCATAACGCGAGCGGGCGTTGGCGTTGTTGCACTTCCATTCCAGGCGGCGATAACCCAGGGCGAAGGCTTCCTTGGCCAGCAGGTACACCGCTTCGGTGCTCTTGGGCGAACGCTGCATGGGCGCGCCGAAGGTGACGTGGCCGATCTCGATGCGGCCCTGGGCCGGGACGATCGACATCAGGCTGAGCAAGCCCTGCACCTGGCCGCTGGCCCGGTCGATCACGCTGAAGAAATACGGGTCGCTGTTGGCCGCGTGGTTGTTCAGCCAGTCATTGAAGGCGCTGCGTTCGGTAAAGGGGCCGTAGGGCAGGTAGTCCCACAGTTTGGGGTCGGCGCCCGGGCCCTGGAAGGCTTGCCACAGGTCGTCGGCGTGGCGCGCCGGGTCGAGTTTTTCCAGGCGGATGAAGCGCCCTTCGAGCAGGGTGGTCGACGGTGGCGGCACGCCTTGCCAGTCAGCGAGTGAGGTCGGCATGGGAATCTCCTTGAACGCTTAAAGGGCTTTGCGAAATTGAATGAAACCCGGGCGTTCGGCAATCCGTTCGTAGAGCTGGATGGCGGTGGCATTGGTTTCGTGGGTCAGCCAGTGGACCTTGCAGCAGCCGTCGGCCTTGGCGGTGGCGTAGACGAATTCGATCAGTTGGCGACCGACGCCGGTGCCGCGTTGCTCCGGGATCACCAGTAGATCCTGCAGGTAGCAGGAATTCTCGATGCTCCAGTTGGAGCGGTGGTAGATGAAATGCACCATGCCCACCGCCTGCTCGCCGTCCCAGGCCAGGGCGGCGTGGGTCGGCTCGGCGGCATCGAGGAAGCGCTGCCAGGTGCTGCGGGTGACCGCGTCGGCCAACTCGGTGTCGTAGAACCGCAGGTAGGCCTGCCACAGCGGCAGCCAGGCTGCGTGATCATTGGCGGTGACGGGACGAATCTGGATCTGGCTCATGGCTGCTCCTGGCGCATCAGTTGGGAAATGCTCTGGTCATGGGGATCGGCGCTGGCGGCCAGTCCGTCGCGCACGCCGTCGATGTCGGCGGCGGTGCGGTTCTGGCTGAGTTTGCGTTTGCCCTCCAGGCGCTGGATCGGCAGGGCGAAGCCGACGATGGCGCGCAGCATGCTGTCCATGAACTCGGCGGGGGCATCCTCGAATTTCCAGGGGCTGGCGCGGCCGGCTTCATGCTGGTTGGTCAGGGCGCTGACCACTTCGCGGATGCGCTGCGGCTCATGGAACACCTCGGCCACGCCATAGGCATGCACGCTCACGTAGTTCCAGGTCGGCACCACTTTGCCGTGCTCGGCCTTGCTCGGGTACAGCGACGGGCTGACGTAGGCCTCGGCGCCCTGGAAGATCAGCAGCGCCTCGGCGCCGTCGGCCAGTTCCTGCCATTGCGGGTTGGCCCTGGCCAGATGGCCGTAGAGGGTGCCGTACGGGCCCTGGTCCGGGGCGAACAACAGCGGCAGGTGATTGGCCTGCAGGCCGCGTTCCCCGTAGGTCACCAGGGTGGCCAGGCGGGTTTCCCCGATCAGCTGGTGTAGGGTGGGCAGGTCTTCTTCGGCGAAAGCGCGGGGTAGGTACATGGAAAAATATCCTTGGCGAATGGCTGCATCCTAGGCAGGCTATTGGTCTGTTGTAAGAGCCATCTTTGGTCATTTTCATAGGTCCATTTGATCGCTCTATCCCGCCGCTCAGAGGGGCAAGCCCATGAACAGCCCGACATTGCCGCTTTCCTTCAACCCCGCCGGTATCGAGCTGGACCGCGGCCAGGGGCTCAGCCGCCAGCTGTACCAGGCGTTGCGCCAGCGGGTGCTGGACGGCCGGCTGGCCAGCGGCACGCGGCTGCCGGCCAGCCGCGATCTGGCGGCGGCTCTGGAGATTTCCCGCAACAGCGTGGTGCGCGCCTACGACCAGCTGTACGCCGAGGGTTTTATCGAAGGCCGGGTCGGCGACGGCACCTATGTGGCGCAATTGCCCGAGAGCCGGCTGCCGATCAAAAAGTCGGCGAAAAATTTATCCACAAAAGTGTCCACAGGGTTATCACCAGGCTTACCCACAGGGTTATCCACAAAAAGCGCGAATTTACCTGGGATTACATCCAGTAAAGTTATCCACAGTGAGGCGTTGGAGCGGGTCGAACAGCATCATCTGTCGACTCCGCAAAGCGGTCCGCCACGGGCTTTTCGGGTGGGGATTCCGGCCTTCGATCTGTTTCCGTTCGAGGTCTGGGCCAAGCTGAATGCGGCTTTCTGGCGCAAGCCGGATCTGGGCCAGCTGTGTTATGGCGATTCGGCCGGCGAAGAACGTCTGCGCGGGCTGATCGCGGCTTACCTGCGCAGTTCGCGCGGTATGCAATGCAGCGCTGAACAAATTGTGATCACCAGTGGTGCACAACAGGGCATAAGCCTTTGTGCACAGTTGCTGGTGAACCCCGGCGACGGCGTGGCTGTGGAAAACCCCGGCTATCGGGCGGCGGGGCATGCCTTCGCGATTGCCGGCGCGCGCCTGCACGGGGTGGCGGTGGACAACGAGGGCTTCGACTGTGCAGCCCTGGCGGGCCTGAGCGATTGCCGCCTGGCCTATGTCACGCCGTCCCACCAGTACCCCACCGGGGTGACCCTGAGCCTGGCCCGGCGCCTGGAACTGCTGGCCTGGGCCGAGCGCAGCAACGGCTGGATAGTCGAGGACGACTATGACGGCGAGTACCGCTACAGCGGGGCGCCGCTGGCACCTTTGGCGGCCCTCGACCGCCAGGGGCGGGTGCTGTACGTCGGTACCTTCGGCAAGGTCGCGTTCCCGGCCTTGCGCCTGGGTTACCTGGTGTTGCCGCCGGCGCTGGTGCAGCCCTTCACCCAGCGCCGGGCGGTGGATGTGCGCCACTCCGAGGTCAGCACCCAGGCGGTGATGGCCGAATTCATGGCCGCCGGGCATTTCCAGCGGCATATCCGGCGCATGCGCCGCGCCGCCTTGAGCCGGCGCAATGCCTTGCTGGCCGGCTGGCCTGTGGATATTCCCGGGGTGGGCAAGATGCCGAACGTGGCGGCGGGCCTGCACCTGACGATCCCGGTGGACAGCCTGGCCCGGGAGCAGGAGCTGGTGGCGCAAGCCGCGGCGGTGGATGTGGAAATCAATGGCCTGAGCAACTACTGGTTGCCGGATTCGCCGCTGCCGCGGGACCCGCGCGCGGGGCTGGTGCTGGGCTTCGCCGCTGTGCCCGAGGTCGCTATCGCCTGTGCCCTGGAGCGTCTGCGTCGGGCCTGGGGCGTGTGATGGCTATACTCGCGGCCATTGTCTTTGCCGAGAACCCTTATGAGCCTGACTCTTTCCGCGGTGCCCGAACGCAAGTTCGGTGCGCCCTTGTTCGCTTTGATCGTGTTGCTGGCCGGCGCCGTATTCCTGCAGGCCCAGGTCGGCTCGCGCCAGGTGTGGCTGTTGCTGCTGGGCGCGGCCCTGGGCCTGACCCTGTATCACGCGGCCTTTGGTTTCACTTCGGCCTGGCGGGTGTTTATCCGCGATCGTCGCGGCGCCGGCCTGCGGGCGCAGATGGTCATGCTGGCGCTGGCGGTGCTGCTGTTCTTCCCGGCCCTGGGCGCAGGGACTCTGTTCGGTTCGCCGGTCACGGGGCTGGTGGCGCCGGCCGGGGTTTCGGTGATTGTCGGCGCGTTTATCTTCGGTATCGGCATGCAACTGGGCGGCGGTTGCGCATCCGGCACGCTGTTTACCGTGGGCGGCGGTAACGCACGGATGCTGGTGACCCTGCTGTTTTTCATCTGCGGTTCGCTGATCGCCACCCAGCATGTGGACTGGTGGTTCGCCTTGCCGTCGCTGCCGCCGGTTTCCATCGTGCAGCGCTTCGGTGTGGCGCCGGCATTGGGGCTCAGCCTGGGTCTTTTCGCCTTGATTGCCCTGGTCACGGTGCGCCTGGAAAAGAACCGCCACGGCGCGCTGGAAGCACCGCTCGACAGCGCGCACCAAGGCTGGCGCCGTCTGCTGCGCGGGCCCTGGCCGCTGGTGTGGGGCGCGGTCGCCCTGGCCTTGCTGAACTTCGCCACCCTGGCCCTGGCCGGACGGCCCTGGGGCATCACCTCGGCGTTTGCCCTGTGGGGCGCCAAGGTCGCCAGCGGGCTGGGGGTGGATGTCGGCAGCTGGGTGTTCTGGCAGGGCGCGGCGAACGCCAAGGCCCTGGCCGCGCCGGTGTGGCAGGACATCACCAGCGTGATGGATATCGGCATCGTCTTCGGCGCCTTGCTGGCGGCGGGCCTGGCCGGGCGTTTCGCGCCGAGCCTGAAGATTCCCGCGCATTCGCTGGTGGCGGCGGTGATCGGTGGGTTGCTGCTGGGTTACGGTTCGCGCCTGGCCTATGGCTGCAACATTGGCGCCTACTTCAGCGGCATCGCCTCCGGCAGCCTGCACGGCTGGCTGTGGCTGGTGGCGGCCTTTATCGGCAACGGCGTGGGCGTGCGCCTGCGGCCGTGGTTCTTTGCCGAGGAACGCCAGCCGCAAGGGCTGACGGGGTGTTGAATCGACCTTGAGCTTCTAGCTTCTGTAGGAGCGAGGCTTGCCCGCGATAGGGACACCGCGGTGTATCGGCCACACCGCGTTATCGTTCATCGCGGGCAATCGAGCGTCGACCGGCCGCTCCTACAGACAGGCGCCGGGCGATCAGGTCCCGGCCTTGATCTTGGTCCAGGCCCGGGTCCGTGCCCGTTCCGCGTCGCGGGGTAGCGGCTGCAAGGTGTACAGCGTGCTCATCGCCGTGTCGGTCGGGTACAGGTTGGGGTTGTTGCGGATCGCCGGATCGACCCGCTCGGTGGCGTCCTTGTTCGGGTTCGGGTAGCCGACGAAGTCGCTGACCGGGGCGATCACCTTGGGTTGCAGCAGGTAGTTGATGAAGGTGTAGGCATCGTCCGGGTTCTTCGCGCCTTTGGGGATCGCCAGCATGTCGAACCAGATCGGCGCCCCTTCCTTGGGCAGGCGCATGTCCACCACCACCCCGTTCTTGGCTTCCTTGGCGCGGTTGGCGGCCTGGGAGAAGCTGCCGGAATACCCCACCGCCACGCAGATGTCGCCGTTGGCGATGTCGGCCATGTACTTGGACGAATGGAAGTAGGTGACGTAGGGGCGGATCTTCAGCAGCAGCGCTTCGGCCTTGGCGTAGTCCGCCGGCTGCTTGCTGTTGGGGTCCAGGCCCAGGTGCTGCAGGGCCAGCGGCAGGATCTCCGACGGCGAGTCGAGCAGGGCCACGCCGCACTGCTTGAGCTTGCTGATGTTCTCTTCCTTGAAGATCAGGTCCCAGCTGTCCACCGGCGCGTTCTCGCCGAGGGCGGCCTTGACCTTGGCCGGGTTGAAGCCGATCAGGATGGTGCCGTACATGTAGGGCACGGCGAACTTATTGCCCGGGTCGTTGGCTTCGATCAGCTTCATCAGCTTGGGATCGAGGTGGTTCCAGTTCGGCAGCTTGCTACGGTCCAGCGGCTGGAACACCCCGGCCTCGATCTGCTTGGCGAGGAACACGTTGGACGGCACCACCACGTCGTAGCCGGAGTTGCCGGTCAGCAGCTTGGCCTCCAGCGCCTCGTTGGTGTCGAAGATGTCGTAGACCAGCTTGACCTGGCTGTTCTCGGCCTTGAAGTCTTCCAGGGCCTTGGGGGTGATGTAGTCGAACCAGTTGTAGACACGCAGGGTACGTTCTTCAGCCTGTGCGGCACCGCCCAGCAGCGCCGCGCAGAGCGCGGGCGCGATATAGCTTTTGAGCCTGTTCATGTTGCGGGTTTCCTTCACTGGGCGCTTTGAAAGCCTTCGAGAACGTTCACGGCGTTGATGCCGATTTCTTCCACCGCATAACCGCCTTCCATGACGAACAGCGTCGGCGTGCCCAGGGCGGCGATGCGTTGCCCCATGGCCAGGTAGTCCGGGCTGTCGAGCTTGAACTGCGAGATCGGGTCGTCCTTGAAGGTGTCCACGCCCAGCGACACCACCACGATGTCGGCGCCATAACGGCGGATTTCCTCGCAGGCCTGTTCCAGCGCCGCGCTCCAGCTGTCCCAGCCGCTGCCGGCGGGCAGCGGGTAGTTGAAGTTGAAGCCAACCCCTGCGCCTTCGCCGAGCTCGTCCGCATAGCCCAGGAAGAACGGGAATTCGGCTTCCGGGTGGCCATGGATCGAGGTGAACAGCACGTCGTTGCGCGCGTAGAAAATCGACTGGGTGCCGTTGCCGTGGTGGTAGTCGACGTCGAGGATTGCGACCTTCTTGTGGCCCTGGTCGAGGAAGGCCTGGGCGGCGATGGCCGCGTTGTTCAGGTAGCAGTAGCCGCCCATCAGGTCGCCGGCGGCATGGTGTCCCGGCGGACGGCACAGGGCGAAGGCACTGCGCGCGCCGCGCTGGATCACCGCCTGGGCGGTCAGGGCGACTTGCGCGGCGCTGTAGGCCGCCTGCCAGGTGCCGGCGGTGATCGGCGCGCCGCCGTCGAAGCTGTAGTAGCCGAGCTGGCCATGCAGGCTGGTGGGGATCACGCTGCGCAGGGTGCGCGCCGGCCAGGTGTAGGGCAGCAGGTCGCCGTCGATGCCCTGGGCCGCCCAGCGGTCCCAGGCGCCCTTGAAAAAGTCCAGGTAGGCGCGGCTGTGGATGCGTTCGATCGGCCCCAGGCCGAAGTCCCTGGGCGCCTCGACCGGGCCCAGGTTGCGATATTTCACGCGGTCCAGCACGTGGTCGGCGCGCGACGGCATTTCGAAGCAGGGCATCAGTTGCCCGTCGATCAGTTCGCAGCGGCCGTGGTGCAGGTGGTGATCGTCCGAGTAGATCGTCAGCATTTCTTGTTCTCCGCAGGCTGGTTCGGTGCTCACAGTCTTGCGGCGCCGGGCCTTTTGGAGAACGGCAGGAGCGGCCAAAAGGGGATCGATATGGCCAAAACGTTTGACCGAAATTCGCCCCCCTGAAGCAGCACGGCACCCCATTGCGGGGCGCCAGCGGGTTCAGCTTGCGGACGGTACTTGAATGAAGCGTTGCAGCACCTGGAGCATGTCCTCGCGTTTTTTCCGGGCAATGATATCCAGCAGCAGGACGCGACCCTTTTTCTCGCAACGCTGGCCGACATCGGGATCGGCGCCTTTTTCCAACAGCAGGGTGAACATGTCCAGGGTCTCCTGCTGGCTGACAGTGGGCGACTTGTCGTCGGCGGAGGTCTTGTCGGCGACGAACATCAGCAGGCTCTGGCCCATGGGCTGGTCATGGCAGGTGCCACGACCGTAGCTCAGGTTGAGGTTGGCGCCGGCATCTATCAGCAGCCTCATGGCCGCGTAATTGTTGCCCCAGAAGGCCCGGTACAGTGCGGTTTCGTTGTCATTCACGGTCCGCAGTTCGAGGTTCTGCGGGTGTTGCAGCAGCCAGGCGAAGCCTTCGAGGTTGCGTTGCTGCTCGGCCAGTTGCAGCAGCGGGGTGTAGCCCCGGCTGTTTTGCTCGTCGATGGCGACGCCGGCTTCCAGCAGGAACTTCAGGCGCCCGCCCTGGTTCAGGTCGGGGCTGTCCTTGAGGTCGCGCTCCATGGCCTGCAGGGCCAGGGTGCTCCAGTTGTACTGGCCGCTGGTATGGGCGCCGTGGGCCAGCAGCAGTCGGGCGATCTCCAGGTTTGGCGCGTCCAGGGCGTGCAGCAGCGCGCTGCGCCCGTCATCGGCCATGACTTCGCCGCTGACGCCACCGGCCAGCAAGCGCCGGACTTCGGCTTCGTCGCCTGCGTCCACGGCGGCCACCAGCGGCCAGAAGCCCTGGCACGCCTGCGGGTTGGCGGACTTCAGGCCCAAACGCTGCAATACCCGCGGCGGCACGCTCAATTGGCGTTGCAGGCGCATGCCGCAATACAGCCGATAGCGTTCGATGGCGCGGCCCTGGTGGATGTTGTCCAGCGGTCGTTGTTCGAACTGGGCCCAGTCCAGGTCGGCCAGGTTGAGGTAGGTCGGCATGCGCCCGGGTTCCCGGCGCAGCACCTCCAGCAGCCAGGGGCGGGCGGTTTTCAACTGGCCGGCCTCGCTGGTCCAGTAGGCGATGTCGTTGAGCAGGCCCGGGTACTCGCTGCGGTCCTGGGCGATGGTGCGAAAGTCATGGGCGGCGAAGAAACCTTCCACCTGGCGGATGCCCGGCGCCTTGTCCTTGGCTTTGCGCAGTTGCTCGTGGAGCTCGCGGAACTGGGTCCAGACGTCGTCCGCCGTGGCCGGTGGCGAATAGGCATTGAAGGTGATCGGCCCCGTGCCGCTGCTGAAGGGGCGGAACCACTGGGGAAAACGCTGCAGGGCATACAACCACTGTTGCTCGATCTCGCTACCGATCGGTTGCAATGGGGTGAAGTCCATCTGGGTCAGGTCGCGGCGGTGACTGATGGCCAGCATCGGCTGTTGTGGATAACGTTGGTCGATCAACAGATAACGCTGGCTGAGCTGCCAGTCCGGGCTGATGCAGTTGAAGCTCAAGGGCGTCAGGCTCAGCCCGACTTCGAGTTGATTGCTGGGCGGCCAGTTGTCCGAGACCTGGATCGGGTCGTCCGGCGAGACGCAGGCCCGCAGTTCCTCGGGGCTGAACAGCGGCAAGGGCGGCGACTTGTAGATGCGCTGCTGGTACTGCGCGTCCTGATAGGCATTGAGATAAAACAGCCCGCGGTACTGGCTGAGCACGATCCGCGCCGGAAGTTGCGCAAGGCCGGGCAGGGGGAACGGCTTGATCTGCAGGGTGGCGGTTTCCGGCTCGTCCAGGACAATGCCGCGGGAGACTTGCCACCATTTGATCTTGGCCAGGTCCAGGTCGAATGCCTGGGCGGCGGGTGCGACAGCGAGCATCAACAGTGTCAGGCAGACCCCGTAAAAGCGGTTGTGCCTGGCAACAGCGCCTGTAAAGAGTTTCAAGATTGCAGTCCCTTGCCGGTATGAAAGGCCGGCAATGTAATGCAATCGGCGGTTTTATGCCGGGGTTTGTGTCAGGGCCGGAACTGGCTGGGAGCGACGCCGCTCCAGCGCACGAAGGCATGGCGGAAGCTTGCGGTTTCGCTGAAGCCCAGGGCCTCGGCGATGCGGTAGATCGGCAAGTCGTCCTCGCAGAGCATTTGCTTGGCCCGCTCGAAGCGCAGCTCGTCGAGCAGTTCCTGATAGCTGCAACCCAGGTCCTTGAGGTGCCGGCGCAGGGTGCGGGCCGAGCAGTTCATCTGTTCGGCCAGGCCTTCCAGGCCCGGCGCGGCGTCCAGTTGCGCCGCCAGCAGCTGGCGGATGCGTCCCAGCCAGGCCTGGCGCCCGGTGAATTCGGTGTTCTGTTTGCGGCAGCGTTCGGCCATGGCCTGGTGGGTGATGGCGTCCGCCAGGGGCAGCGGCTGCTCGAGCCAGCGCCGGTCGAAGGCGAAGGCGTTGGACTTTGCATCGAATTGCAGCGGGCAGTCGAAACGCTCGGCGTAGCGACCCTGGTAGTCGGGGGCGGGGTAGTCGAAGCGGGCGCCGCGCAACGGTAACGGATGGCCCAGCAGGTCGTCGCAGATGACCTTCAGCGACACCAGGCAGAACTCGATATTGAAGGTCGCCAGCGCCGGGTTCTCGCGGTAATCCGCGGCGGTCAGCCAGATCAGCTCGCCGTCCGCTTCCAGGCTCAGCTCGAAAAGTGTTCCCAACAGCGCCGGATAACGCAGCGCCAGGCGCAAAGCGTCACCTAAGGTGGCACTGGTGAGCAGGGCATAACCGAGCATGCCGTAGCTGGAAACGTGCATGCGCCGGCCCAGCTCCAGGCCGATATCCCGTTGCAGGGCCACGGCGTTGGCGCACACCAGCATTTCCTGGTTGGTGGTGATGCGGGTGTCGGCGCGGCTCAGGTCGGCGGCGTTGATGCCGCTGCCAGCCAGCAGCGCTTCGCTGTCCTGGCCCTGGTCCTTGAAGGTATTGAGCACCAGCGAGACGGCGTTGAGGGTGGTGAGGTGGGAATGCAGCATGTCCGTTTCCAGCCCGGGGGATGCTGAAAACGGAGCAATTTGTATGCCGCGCCTGCGGCGAACGCCAATGATGGTGTGGGGCGGTTGTTGGATCGCCGCGTTGCGGCTATCGCGAGCAAGCTCGCTCCTACAAAGGGCTGTGGAGCTTCTGTAGGAGCGAGCTTGCTCGCGATGAAGGTGAACGATGACGCGTTGTCAGCTCAGCTCACCGCACAGGTCCAGCTCCACCAGGCGCCGCACTTCGGCGGTGTCCAGGCCGGCGCCGAGCAGGGCGTTGAGCTTGCCGAACGCCGCTTCGCGGGTCATGCCGCCGCCGGACAGCACGCCGACGCTGCGCAGGCGGCTGCCGGCTTCGTAGATGTCCAGCTCCACGCCGCCTTCATGGCATTGGGTGATGGCCACCACCACGATGCCCTGTTCCCGGGCGCGTTGCAGGCTGGCCAGGAATTGCGGGTTGTCGCTCGGCCCGGTGCCGCTGCCGAAGCACTCCAGTACCAGCGCCTGGAGGCCGCTGCCCAGCAGGGCGTCGAGCTGTTCGGCGGCGATGCCGGGCACTAGCGGCAATACGCCGACCCTGGCCAGTTGCTTGCTCTGGCGGTAATCCAGCTGCGGCGGAATCGACGTCGCCTTGGCTGCGCCGCCCTGGCGCTGCAAGGCCGCGAACGGATGACGGCCGAAGCTGCGGATTTTCGCGCAACGGGTCGGCGCCAGCAGTTCGCCGTGGAAGTACAGGTGCACGCCCGGGGCCAGGCCCTGGCCGAGGGCGACCAGCGCGCCGCCGAGGTTTTCCCAGGCATCGCTGTCGGTCACGCCGGCCGGCAGCATCGAGCCGGTGAACACCACGCGGGCATGCAGGCCCAGCAGTTGGAAGCTCATGGCCGCGGCGCTGTAGGCCAGGGTGTCGGTGCCGTGCAGGATCAGCACGCTGTCGCAGCCCTCGTCGACCGCATCGACCACGGCTTCGCGCAGGCGCTGCCAGTAGGCGGGGGTCATGTTGGCGCTGTCGATCAGCGGCGCCATCTCGCGAAAGCGCCAGTTGGGCACCACCAGCTCGGGCTGGCTGTGCAGGTAGTCGCGCATCCGCGCCTCGAAACCCGAGGCCGGGGCCAGGCCATGGGCGCTGGCCTGCATGCCGATGGTGCCGCCGGTGTAGAGCACCATGACGTTCTGCGCGGCAGGATAGGTGTTGGCATTCATTGGGGAGTCTCCGGAACGATGACAGCGTGCGGTCGAGCATGACGCCGACCGCAGGGAGTGTCACGTCGGGCGCAAGACATGCGCCCGGTTTTTACCCGATCAGCGTTGCGCTGCGGGAATGCCTTGCGGCTGAGCGTCAGCCTTGACAGCAACCGACGGGCTGGTCGGCCAGGCCTTCAGGTCCAGGTCCAGATCGGGAAATTTGCTGGAGTCGAACACAGGCTGGTCGACGCCGGCGCGGCGCTGCTCGTCGTAGTCGCGCATTACGCGCAGGCCGACCTTGAACAGCATGGCCAGGGCCACCAGGTTGACGAAGGCCAGGCAGGTCATGGTGATGTCGGCGAAGGCGAACACGGTCGAAAGGTCCTGCATCGAACCCCAGACCACCAGCGCCAGCACCAGGCCGCGGAAAGTCATCAGCGCAGCGCGGTTGCGGGTGAGGAACTGCAGGCTGTTCTCGCCCAGGTAGTAGTTGTAGAGGATGCAAGTGAAGACGAACAGCGACAGCGCGACGCTGACGAACATGCGGCCCCAGTCACCGACCACGGCGGCCAGCGAGTTCTGGGTCAGGACGATGCCGTCACCTTCGAAGCCCGGGGTGTAGAAGCCCGACAGCAGGATCAGCAGCGCGGTGCAGGTGCAGATCACGAAGGTGTCGAGGAACACGCTGAAGGCCTGGACCACACCTTGGGCGCCGGGGTGCTTCACGGCGGCCACGGCGGCGACGTTCGGCGCACTGCCCAGGCCCGCTTCGTTGGCGAACACGCCACGCTTCACGCCCATGATGATGGCGCTGCCGAGCAGGCCGCCGAAGGCCGGGTCGAGACCGAAGGCGCTTTTGAAGATGGTTTCCAGCATGGCTGGCACGTGTTCGATCTGGGTGCCGATCACGTACAGGGTCACGCCGATATAGGCCAGGGTCTTGATCGGTACCAACAGGTCGGACACCGAGGCGATGCGCTTGATGCCGCCGATGAAGGTGATGGCCAGCAGCACTGCCAGGACGATACCGGTGTGTTGCGGGTCAAAAGCAAAGGCGTTCTGCAGCGAGTGGGTCACGGTGTAGGACTGCAGGCCAATGAAGGCGAAGCCGTAGGTGACCAGCAGCAGGATCGAGAACACCACCGCCATGCCTTTGAGCTTGAGGCCGTGCTGGATGTAGTAAGCCGGGCCGCCACGGTACAGGCCGTCGCCATCGGCGCGCTTGTAGACCTGGGCCAGGGTGCATTCGAAGAAGCTGCTGGACATGCCGACCAGTGCGGTCACCCACATCCAGAACACCGCACCCGGACCACCGAGGGTCACGGCGATGCCGACACCGGCGATGTTGCCTGCACCGACGCGGCCGGCAAGGCTGAGCATCAGGGCCTGGAACGAGCTGAGTTGTCCGGCGCTGCCTTTGAGGCTGTCGCGGAACACCGCGAACATGTGGAAGAAGTGGCGCAATTGAACGAAACGCGAGCGGATCGTGAAGTAGCTACCGAGCCCGACAATGAGCACGATCAGTACTTTCCCTGAGAGGAAGTCGTTGATGACTTCGAGCATGGAGTATTCCTCGCTGTTTTTTGTAAAGGCAGAAGCTGGATGGTCCGAAACATCGCGTTACACACCGTCGCGCAGGCAGCACGACAGGTGGGGCGAGTGTTCGTCCCGGTTCCAATTCGCGGGTTGTTATTAGTTCGGGTTCCCCGTGAGGTTGAGCCTCGTTACCGACGGCTGCCCACGTGAAGAGGGGGCGCACTATACCGGTGCGCGCGCCTGCCGTCTGCATGTTGCGTGTCGAGCCGAGGAACGGCAGGCGGGGAAAGGGGCTGAATCGGTTCTTGCGCGAGCGCCTCGGCGCGCTTTCGCAGGCGCGGCCGATGGGCTGTGATGGGGGGCGACGATGATGCGGTGGGGCTGTTGGAGCGCCGCTTTGCGGCTATCGCGAGCCTGCGAAACGGTTGCAAAACCTGCCAGTGCGATTCGGCCGATGTGCTGCAGCGCCTGGATTACGGTCCCTGCGGTACCGATCGCAGACTCGCAAGCTCGGCAACGGCTACGCAGCGGTTACATACCGTTCATACAGCCTGTGCCTGGCAACGATTACGTAGCGATTACGTAACGGTTACATAGCTATTACGTAGCGGGCTAAGGTCCAGCAGATGGGGCTGAACCCGATGTCCCTGTTCGGATGAGGGCGGCAATCCAGCGGTTTGGGCAAAGCCCGGCCGCTCGCCGCTCAGGCTGGAAACTGCGGTACATGCTGTTCCACCCACTCGAACAGGCGCTCATCGAGCTGCGGCCGGTAACGGTTGTAGGCGTCCTGGTGGTTGTTGAAGAGCGGGTCCTGATTGACTCGTATGGCCAGCGCGCTAGGGCTGTCGCTCCCGGCATGGCTCGCCCTCAGGTGTTTCTGTCGCTGGTCGGCCTGTTCCAGGGTGTCCGCCAGGGCATCCAGTTGCAGGTGCCGGAATTGGGCGATGGCCTGGGGCAGGTGAAAGTGCAGGGCACTGTCAAAGCCTTCCCAGCCCTCAAAGGCCAGCCACTCGTGGAGCACCATGAAGCAGCGCGGCGCCGGTGCCAGTCGTTCCAGCTGTTCGAAGGCCAGCCAGTACTGTCGTTGTAGCTGCTCGGCGACTTCTATGGCCTGGGCGATCAGGTCCAGGGCCCGGCCCTTGTCTCGGTGATGTTTACGCAGGATGCGCTGGGTCAGGGTGAAGCGCGCTTCTTCAATAGCGCTCAAGGCGCGGCCCAGGTCATAACCGGCGTTGTGCAGCGGCTCCCGGACTTGCTCCAGGGGCAGCCCGGACTTACTCGCCAGCACCTGCAGCAGCTCGTTCTTGTAGTGCTCGGCAGCCTGCTGGGGGTTGCCTGCGCAGCGTTCGAGCAAGGTCTGGGCATGGCGCAGGCCCACGGGGATCAAGCTGCGCAGTTGCTGTATCGCCTGGAATTGCGTCGGGTCCATCGACGGCGGTGCCTCGGTGTCTGATTGGGCGGGAGGCCGATTATCCTCCGCGTTGGGGGAGTGTGCTTGTTTGAAACGAGTGGTTTGCTAGGCAGATTGTACTGTCAGGTTTTGCGGCCCCTGCGGTGCCGATCGCAGCCTCGCAGGCTCGGCAGCGGCTACGGGCCAATGTCGATCCAGGATCGATGGTGTCGCGGGTTGTGATCGGTCGGAGGGATGCGGCGATCTTAATGCTGATGACGCTCGTTGGTGTAGCCGCTGCCGCAGGCTGCGATCGGCTTGGGCGGCACTCCGACGAAGCGGGCGTGGCGATTTCAAGGGCAAAGAGCATCGATGGGAAAACGGCAGGCCGTTTCCAGCAGGCAAAAAAAAGGGCTTGGAGAAGAGTCTCCAAGCCCTCAAAAGGTGAGAGGTGTCTAGTCCCTCGACCTGGTGAGCGGTGCCCTGTGGCCAGGGCGGGCGTTGGTCAGGCTTTGAGCGGGACCAGACGCGGGGCAATCATGTTTTCCGGGCGCAGGATGTCGGCGAGCATGGCGTCGTCGAGCAAGCCTTCTTCACGCACCAGTTCCAGTACGCCGCGGCCGCTTTCCAGGGCGATGCGGGCGATACGGGTGGCGTTTTCATAGCCGATGTACGGGTTCAGCGCGGTGACCAGGCCGATCGAGTGCTCGACCAGTTCGCGGCAGCGCTGCTCGTTGGCGGTGATGCCGGTGATGCAGTGCTCGCGCAGCATGTCCATGGCGCGTTGCAGCAGGCGGATCGAGTCGAAGATCTTGAAGGCGATCAGCGGCTCCATCACGTTCAGTTGCAGCTGGCCGCCTTCGGCCGCGATGGTCAGGGCCAGGTCGTTGCCGATGATCTGGAACGCCACCTGGTTGACCGCTTCCGGGATCACCGGGTTGACCTTGCCGGGCATGATCGAGCTGCCTGGCTGACGCGCTGGCAGGTTGATCTCGTTGATGCCGGTGCGTGGGCCGCTGGACAGCAGGCGCAGATCGTTGCAGATCTTCGACAGCTTGACCGCGGTGCGCTTGAGCATGCCGGAGAACAGCACGAAGGCGCCCATGTCGGAGGTGGCTTCGATCAGGTCGGCGGCCGGTACCAGCGGCTGGCCGCTGATGGTGGCCAGGCGCTGAACGGCCAGGGCCTGGTAACGCGGGTCGGCGTTGATGCCGGTACCGATGGCGGTACCGCCCAGGTTCACTTCGGTCAGCACTTCAGGCGCCAGGGTCTTCAGGCGAGCCAGGTCTTCGCTCAGGGTGGTGGCGAAGGCACGGAACTCTTGACCCAGGGTCATTGGCACGGCGTCTTGCAGCTGGGTACGACCCATCTTCAGGACGTGGCTGAACTCTTCACCCTTGGCGGCGAACGACTGGATCAGGCTGTCGAGGCTGGCCAGCAGCGCGTCGTGGCCCAGCAGCAGACCCAGGCGGATCGCGGTCGGGTAGGCGTCGTTGGTCGACTGCGCCATGTTCACGTCGTTGTTCGGGTGCAGGTACTGGTATTCGCCCTTGCTGTGGCCCATGGCCTCCAGCGCGATGTTGGCGATGACTTCGTTGGCATTCATGTTGGTCGAAGTGCCAGCGCCGCCTTGAATCATGTCCACCACGAATTCTTCGTGGAAATCGCCGCGGATCAGACGGGCACAGGCTTCGCTGATGGCAGCGTGCTTGGCTTCGCTCAGGTGACCCAGCTCGCGGTTGGCGTCAGCAGCTGCCTGCTTGACCATTGCCAGGGCCACGACCAGTTTTGGGTAGTGCGAAATCGGAACGCCGGAGAGGCGGAAGTTGTTCACCGCTCGCAGGGTCTGGATGCCGTAATACGCTTGAGCAGGTACTTCGAGTACGCCAAGCAGGTCTTTTTCTGTGCGGAAAGATGCAGCGGAGGACATGATAGAAATCATCTCGATATGGACCCGGTCTGTGCCGGAACGCTGCGAATCCTAGGCCTGTGGGAAAATTTGGGCCAATGCTGTTAAACACTGGCCTATGCATAAACGGCATAATGCCCATGTGACGCCGCTTGCATGGCAAGCGTGTGACCTAAAATGGTGCGCTCCCCGGGAGGACGTGATGAATCTGGAAAGCAAATGGCTCGAGGACTTCAGTGCCCTGGCCGCGACCCGCAGCTTTTCTCAGGCCGCCGAACGGCGCTTCGTGACCCAGCCGGCCTTCAGCCGGCGGATCCGCAGCCTGGAAGCGGCGCTGGGGCTGACCCTGGTCAACCGCTCGCGCACGCCGATCGAACTGACGGCGGCGGGGCAGCTGTTCCTGGTGACCGCGCGCACGGTGGTCGAGCAACTGGGCGAAGTGCTGCGGCACTTGCATCACCTCGAAGGCGGGCAGGGCGAAGTGATGCAGGTCGCCGCGGCGCACTCCCTGGCCCTGGGCTTCTTCCCGCGTTGGATCGCACAGCTGCGTAACGAAGGCTTGAACATCGCCACGCGGCTGGTGGCGACCAACGTCGGCGACGCCGTGCATGCCCTGCGCGAAGGCGGCTGCGACCTGATGCTGGCTTTCTACGACCCGGATTCGGCGATGCAGATGGATCCGGAAATCTTTCCTTCGCTGCACCTGGGGCAGACCGAGATGCTGCCGGTGTGCGCGGCGGATGCCGCCGGCAAGCCGTTGTTCGACCTGGAAGGCGAGGCCAGCGTGCCGCTGCTGGCGTACAGCGCCGGGGCGTTTCTCGGGCGTTCGGTGAACCAGTTGCTGCGCCAGCGCAACCTGCGGTTCACCACGGTGTATGAAACCGCCATGGCCGACAGCCTCAAGAGCATGGCCCTGGAAGGCCTGGGGATTGCCTGGGTGCCGCACCTGAGCGTGCGCGCCGAACTGGCCCGCGGCGAACTGGTGGTCTGCGGCGGCGCGCAATGGCATGTGCCGCTGGAGATCCGCCTGTACCGCTGCGCCCTGGTGCGCAAGGCCAACGTCCGGTTGCTGTGGCGCAAGCTGGAAGGTGGCGCGGCGCAGGGCACAGGCAACACCTGACCTGTAGCCGCTGCCGAAGGCTGCGCTCGCTCTGGGCGGCACTCCGTCGCAGGGGGCGCAAAACCTGGCGACGCGGTCTGTCTGAAGGATTGGGAATACCGCCTTTGCGCCGGCTTCGCCGTCGATCGCAGCCTGCGGCGGCGGCTACAGGAATCTGGCAACGATCCTGGCCCATGCTGACTGACCCCGAAGTCAATAAAACCGCCGCTTTGCGCCTGAAACATGGTGTATGACAGATGGTCGGCAAAAGTGCGTTTAACTCGCCTTTTTCGGTATACTGCGCGGCCTTCGGCCGGTTTGCCCGGCCATAATTCGTACAATCAAGCCACGCACTCTGCGTGGCTTGTTGTTTTTTGACGCGCCTGCGGGCGCCCAGAGAGAAGAGGCACGACGATGAGTGCACTGGTTGGCGTGATCATGGGCTCCAAGTCCGATTGGTCCACCCTTAGCCACACCGCCGATATGCTGGAAAAGCTCGGCATCCCTTACGAGGTGAAAGTGGTCTCTGCCCACCGCACCCCGGACCTGCTGTTCCAGTACGCCGAAGAGGCCGAATCGCGTGGCATCGAGGTGATCATCGCCGGTGCCGGTGGCGCGGCCCACCTGCCAGGCATGTGTGCGGCCAAGACCCACCTGCCGGTGCTGGGCGTTCCGGTGCAGTCGTCGATGCTCTCGGGCGTGGACTCGCTGCTCTCCATCGTGCAGATGCCCGCGGGCATTCCGGTCGCCACCCTGGCCATCGGCAAGGCCGGCGCGATCAACGCCGCGCTGCTGTCGGCGAGCATCCTCGGCGCCAAGCATCCGCAATTTCATACCGTGCTGAAAAAATTCCGCGCTGAGCAGACAGACAGCGTCCTGGACAATCCAGACCCACGCGTCGCCTGAGGTTTTTGACGATGAAGATCGGTGTAATCGGTGGCGGCCAGCTGGGTCGCATGTTGGCTCTGGCGGGCACTCCGCTGGGGATGAACTTCGCTTTCCTCGACCCGGCGCCAGATGCCTGTGCCGCTGCCCTGGGCGAACACCTGCGAGCCGATTACGGCGATCAGGATCACCTGCGCCAGCTGGCTGACGAAGTGGACCTGGTGACCTTCGAGTTCGAAAGCGTGCCGGCGGAAACCGTGGCTTTCCTGTCGCAGTTCGTCCCGGTCTACCCGAGCGCCGAAGCCCTGCGCATCGCTCGCGATCGCTGGTTCGAGAAGAGCATGTTCAAGGACCTGGGGATTCCCACCCCGGCGTTCGCCGACATCCAGTCGCAAGCCGACCTGGAAGCCGCCGTGGCCAGCATCGGCCTGCCGGCCGTGCTGAAAACCCGCACCCTGGGTTACGACGGCAAGGGCCAGAAAGTCCTGCGCAGCCCTGAAGACGTGGCCGGCACCTTCGCCGAGCTGGGCAGCGTGGCCTGCCTGCTGGAGGGCTTCGTGCCGTTCACCGGCGAAGTCTCGCTGATCGCCGTGCGCGCCCGCGATGGCGAAACCCGTTTCTACCCGCTGGTGCATAACACCCACCACAGCGGCATCCTCAAGCTGTCCGTGGCCAGCAGCGATCACCCGCTGCAGGCCCTGGCCGAAGATTATTCCAGCCGCGTGCTCAAGCAGCTGGACTACGTCGGTGTGATGGCGTTCGAGTTCTTTGAAGTCGACGGTGGCCTCAAGGCCAACGAGATCGCGCCGCGGGTGCACAACTCCGGGCACTGGACCACCGAAGGCGCCGAGTGCAGCCAGTTCGAAAACCACCTGCGGGCCGTCGCCGGCCTGCCGCTGGGTTCGACCGCCAAGGTCGGCGAGAGCGCGATGATCAACTTCATCGGCGAAGTGCCGGCGGTGGAGAAGGTCATCGCCATCGACGATTGCCACCTGCATCACTACGGCAAGGCCTTCAAGGTCGGGCGCAAGGTCGGTCACGCCAACTTGCGCTGCAAGGACAAGGCGACCCTCGAGGCGCAGATCCTCAAGGTCGAAGCGCTGATCGCCGAATAACTTCCTGGGGCTGCGGTGGAACCAATCGGGGCCGCCGTTCTCTGATGGCAGGATGCCAATGCGCTAACTAGGCTTTGGCATACCTAACTCATACAGAGGGAAATGCCATGGGAATTATTGGAACCATCTTTATCGGCTTGATCGTTGGCCTGCTGGCTCGCTTCCTGAAACCGGGCGATGACAGCATGGGCTGGATCATGACCATCCTGCTCGGTATCGGCGGTTCGCTGGCGGCCACCTACGGCGGCCAGGCCCTGGGCATCTACCAGGCGGGCCAGGGCGCGGGCTTCATCGGCGCGCTGGTTGGCGCGGTCGTGCTGCTGGTGATCTACGGCCTGGTCAAAAAGAACTGATTTAGCGACAAAGCCCTCTCTGCTGCGCAGGTAGAGAGGGCTAGAATGCCCGGCGTTGTCTTGTCCCTTTCTTGCCGAGCTCCTCCATGCGCCGTCTTCTGTTGACTCTTGTTCTGCTGGGCTCAGGCCTGGCCCATGCCGGCGAACTGCCGGAAACCGATTGGCTCGAACTGATGCCCAAGTCGGACCAGAAAGCCCTCGAGCAAATGCCGGAAATCGATCACAACTCCCCCGAAGCCAATGGCACCTTTACCGAAAAGGGCGGCCTGAAGCAGAGCAAGGGGTTGCCGGCGGTGATGTATTCGACCAAGACCGTGCCGGCCATGAACGGCAAGGACATCCGCATCGGGGGGTATCCGGTGCCGCTGGAGTCCGACGCCAAGGGGCGCAGCACCCTGTTTTTCCTCGTGCCTTACCCGGGCGCCTGCATCCATGTGCCGCCACCGCCGCCCAACCAGCTGGTGCTGGTGCGTTTCCCCAAGGGCGTGAAGCTGGACGATATCTACACGCCGCTGTGGGTGACCGGCCACCTGAAGATCGAGACGGTCAGCAACGACCTGGCCGACGCGGCCTATGCGCTGGATGCACAGAAAGTGCGGGTGGTGCAGGAGTCGGATCTGTAAGGCGCAATACTTGCTTCTGTAGGAGCGAAGCTTGCTCGCGATGGACGTCAACGATTACGCGGTTTCACTGAATCAATGTGGGTCATTCATCGCGAGCAATCGAGCCTCGACCCGACTGCTCGCGCAGAAAGAACCTGGCGTTACAGCGGCACGCTGGTAACGCTCACACCCAGGGTATGACTGGCGCCCGGCGCCAGGGTCACCACGTCATCCATCACGTTGGCGGTCTCGATGCACAGCATGCGTTGCCAGCCATCGTTGGCCATGTCGCTGAACTGCTCGGCGCGGGCGATCCACGGGTTCCAGATCACCGCCGAGCGCGAGCCGTTGCTGGTCAGCTGGATGCGTCGCTCCCAGGTCGGGTCGACGATATTCAGCTGTGGCGGAGGATCGAGGTAGATACGGTCGGTCTCGCCGCTGAAATGCAGGTCGCCGGACTGCTGCCGGGTCTTCCAGTCATCCAGGGTCTCGATGTAGTTCAAGCCATCCAGCCCTTCGACATGCACCTTGCGCACATCGCTGACCGCGAAGTAGCTGTGCAGCGCCTGGCTGATGGTGACGCTGTCGTCGCCCAGGTTGTGGCTGGTGAGGTTGATGTGCAGTTGGTCGTCGAGACGGATGCTCAGCTTCAGCTCGACCTGATGCGGCCAGCCTGGCAGCCCACCCTCGGGGATCGGCAGTTGCAGTTCCACCAGCAGGCTTTCGCCTTCGCTCTGGATGCCCAGCAGTTCCCAGTCGGTGGCGCGGACCAGGCCGTGGGCTCCGGCTGGCTCGCTGCTCTGGCGCATGGCCTGGACGCTTTGCGGGTTGCGCGCGAAATTGCCAAACCACGGCCAGCACACCGGAACGCCGGCGCGAATGCTTTTGCCGGTCTTGAACACGGCCTCGTCGTTGAGCCAGATCAGCGGCGGTTGCCCGGCCAATTGATAGCTGAGGATGTGCGCGCCTTGCTGGGCCACCAGCAGTTCGGCCTGACCGTGGCGGATGCGCCAGCAGTTCAGTTCATCCAGTTTCACCGTTTCAACGTGAGGGGTAGGCATGGTGCTGTTCTCGTTCAAAAGCAGGGCTGCTATGGACCACGTAACAGCCGCCGGGTTTAACCCTCGCCGAATTCATCGGGCTCTGGGTGGAACCGAGCGGGTGCGGCCGCTGCCGTCGATGGCAACGAACACGAACACCGCCTCGGTGACCTTGCGCCATTCGCTGGACAACGGATCGTCGCTCCAGACCTCGACCATCATCTGGATCGAGCTGCGTCCGATTTCCAGGGTCTGGGTATAAAAGGAAAGCTGCGCGCCGACCGCTACCGGCACCAGGAATGCCATGCGGTCGATGGCGACGGTGGCGACACGTCCGCCAGCCACGCGACTGGCCATGGCGGTGCCCGCCAGGTCCATCTGGGCCACCAGCCAGCCGCCGAAAATATCGCCAAAGCCGTTGGTTTCGCGGGGAAGCGCGGTGATTTGCAGGGCCAGGTCGCCTTGCGGGATCGGATCTTCTTGTTCGAGCTCTATCATGCCGGGGGTGCCTCTGACCCGTGACTCTTCATTGGTACTTCAGGTGAATAGCCGTCTTGAGGAAAAACGATTCAGCCCGAACATACTACGTTCGTCACGTTCTTCGTAAGGCGTACTAAAGGGAAACTCTGCGAAACCGGCTGGCCGAGTCGGCGCCTGGGGCGCCCAGCGGCGTTTTCGCACAGCAACCCTTGCCGGGGCGGCTTTGCTCCAATGCCTGCGAGTATATCGATCGACAGGCTCCACGACGACCATCCGGTTCTGATTTTGACTGTCAATTGTGCACATCTATGTGCTTTTTCGAACAATTTGCTATCGTGCCGAACCTGCCAGGCCACAACCAGCGCTGTTGCGGCTTCCAGAACCGACTATAAGAGAAGCCCTTGCCATGACCACTGTGCCTTCGAGCGTCGCGCAGCCCGCGCAACCGGCTCGTCCGTTGACCCGCAATGACTACAAGACCTTGTCGCTGTCCGCTTTGGGCGGCGCGCTGGAGTTCTACGATTTCATCATTTTCGTGTTCTTCGCCACGGTGGTCGGCAAGCTGTTCTTCCCGGCGGACATGCCCGAGTGGCTGCGCCTGATGCAGACCTTCGGGATCTTCGCCGCCGGCTACCTGGCCCGGCCCCTGGGCGGGATTGTCATGGCGCACTTCGGCGACCTGCTCGGGCGCAAGAAGATGTTCACCCTGAGTATTTTCATGATGGCGGTGCCGACCCTGATCATGGGCTTGCTGCCGACTTACGCGCAGATCGGCATGTGGGCGCCGATCCTGTTGCTGCTGATGCGGGTGATCCAGGGCGCGGCCATCGGCGGTGAAGTGCCGGGCGCCTGGGTGTTCGTTTCCGAGCATGTACCGCAGCGGTATATCGGCTACGCCTGCGGCACCCTGACCTCGGGCCTGACCGCCGGCATCCTCCTGGGTTCGCTGGTGGCCACCGCGATCAACAGCATCTACACCCCGGGCGAAGTCGCCGATTACGCCTGGCGGATTCCTTTCCTGTTGGGCGGCGTGTTCGGTCTGTTCTCGGTGTACTTGCGCCGCTGGCTGCACGAAACCCCGGTGTTCGCCGAGCTGCAACTGCGCAAGGCCCTGGCCGAGGAAGTGCCGCTGCGCGCAGTGCTGCGCGACCACCGCAGCGCGATCATTCTCTCGATGCTGCTGACCTGGCTGCTGTCCGCCGGGATCATCGTGGTGATCCTGATGACCCCGACCGTATTGCAGACGGTCTATCACTTCAGCCCGACCACCGCGTTGCAGGCCAACAGCCTGGCGATCGTGTTCCTCAGCCTGGGGTGCGTGGCGTCCGGTGCGCTGGCCGACCGTTTTGGCGCGGGCCGGGTGTTCGTATTCGGCAGTGCGCTGCTGCTGGCGACTTCCTGGACCTTCTACCACAGCCTGCTGGATCATCCGGACTGGCTGTTCCCGCTGTACGCGCTGAACGGCCTGCTGGTGGGCACCATCGGCGCGGTGCCTTATGTGATGGTCAAGGCGTTCCCGGCGGTGGTGCGCTTCAGCGGCCTGTCGTTCTCCTACAACCTGGCCTACGCGATCTTCGGCGGCCTGACGCCGATGGTGGTGACCGCGCTGCTCAAGGAGAGCCCGATGGGCCCGGCCTATTATGTTGCAATTATTTGCAGCATCGGGATCCTGGTCGGCCTGTACCTGTGGAAAAAGGATCGCTGATCCGGGCCTTCCTGTAGCCGCTGCCGCAAGGCCGCAGGCCCTTCTGCGCGCTGACGATCGTCGCGACCCTTCGGGTCGATCGCAGCCTTCGGCAGCGGCTACAAAACCCTCTATAAAAAAAGGCCAGCCTTCCATCGCGAATGCTGGCCTTTCATCTAATTGTCATATTTCAGCCATAGAGTGTTCACACGGCCTACAGATACTTGGCCCGACTTAACACACCCTATCTGCTAGGAGTAAGGCATGAAACTGAAGCGTTTGATGGCGGCAATGACTTTTGTCGCTGCTGGCGTTGCGACTGCCCACGCGGTTGCCGCTGTTGACCCTGCTATCCCGAGCTACACCAAGACCACTGGTGTGTCGGGCAACCTGTCCAGCGTCGGCTCCGATACCCTGGCCAACCTCATGACCCTGTGGGCTGAGCACTACAAGAAAGAATACCCGAACGTAAACATCCAGATTCAGGCCGCTGGCTCCGCCACCGCGCCACCTGCGCTGACCGAAGGCACCTCCAACCTGGGCCCGATGAGCCGCAAGATGAAGGACACCGAACTGGCGGCCTTCGAGCAGAAGTACGGCTACAAGCCAACCGCCATCCCGGTTGCCGTGGACGCCCTGGCGGTGTTCGTGCACAAGGACAACCCGATCCAGCACCTGACCATGGAACAGGTTGACGCGATCTTCTCCTCGACCCGCCTGTGCGGCGCCAAAGCCGACGTCAAGACCTGGGGCGACCTGGGCGTGACCGGCGACCTGGCCAACAAGCCGGTCCAGCTGTTCGGTCGTAACTCGGTATCCGGCACCTACGGCTACTTCAAGGAAGAAGCCCTGTGCAAAGGCGACTACAAGCCTAACGTCAACGAACAGCCAGGTTCGGCTTCGGTGGTCCAGTCCATCAGCTCCTCGCTGAACGGCATCGGCTACTCGGGCATCGGCTACAAGACCGCCAGCGTGAAGACCGTGGCCCTGGCCAAGAAAGGCAGCAGCGACTTCATCGAAGACACCGAAGAAAACGCCCTGAACGGCAAGTACCCGCTGTCCCGCTTCCTGTACGTGTACATCAACAAGGCCCCGAACAAGCCTCTGGCCCCGCTGGAAGCCGAGTTCGTGAAACTGGTTCTGTCGAAACAGGGCCAGGAAGTTGTGGTGAAAGACGGCTACATCCCACTGCCAGCCAAAGTCGCCGCCAAGGCACTGGCTGACCTGGGCCTGCAGGAAGGCGCTGCAGTCGTAAAGAAGTAACACCTTAGGTCCGGGCCAGTCCCGGACCTTGTAGGAGCGAGCGGGCTCGCTCCTACACCCCCCCATTTTCGATCCGCTGCCAGCTCTGCTACGCGGCGGATTTGTTGCGTCACTGCATTGTCATCTTTCTGTCATACAGGATCGCTAGGGTGTGCGCATGAATGATCTGGCCAACTCCACCATGACTCCGACTTCTCCCCCCAAGCGCATTGACTTCAATACGCCTGAGCTGCAACGCAAGCGCCGCATCCGTGCGCTGAAAGATCGCCTGACCCGTTGGTACGTCCTCGTCGGCGGTCTGGCCGTGCTGGCCGCGATCACCTTGATCTTCTTCTTCCTCGCCTATGTCGTGCTGCCCCTGTTCCAGGGCGCCGACCTGACCGCCAAGGACCCGCTGACCCCGGCCTGGATGCAGGACGCCGGCAAGCCGCTGATGTTCTCCCTGGAAGAGCAGAACCAGGTCGGCATGCGGGTTTCCGACAAGGGCCAGGCGCTGTTCTTCGACATCGACAACGGTGCCGAGCTGCGTCGTGTCGACCTGCCGATCCCGGCTGGCGCCACCGTGACCGCCATCGGCAAGGATCAGCCGGGCAGCCCGCTGGTGGTGGTTGGCCTGTCCAACGGCCAGGCGCTGGTGTTCCGTCACACCTATAAGGTCAGCTACCCGGACGGCAAGAAGACCATCTCGCCGGCCATCGAATACCCCTACGGTGAAACCCCGATCGTGCTGAACGAGCAGGGCGGTGCCCTGGAGCACGTCAACCTCAACGCCACCGATTCGGCGCTGGTGGTGGCCGGTTCCAGCGGCGCGCAACTGCACGTGCTGCAGCTGACCCGCGAAGAAAACATGATGACCGGCGAGGTCACCAGCGAGCAGAACCGCATCGAGCTGCCGCAGATGACCGAACCGGTCAAGGCCATGTACATCGACCCGCGCCAACAGTGGCTGTACGTGATCAACGGGCGTGCCCAGGCCGACGTGTTCAGCCTGCGCGACAAGAGCCTCAACGGTCGCTACAAGCTGCTGGAGGATGCCAATGCCGAAGTGACGGCCAGCACCCAGCTGGTGGGCGGCATCTCGCTGATCATCGGTACCTCCAAGGGCGGCCTGGCCCAGTGGTTCATGGCCCGCGATCCGGACGGCGAACTGCGCCTGAAGCAGATCCGCACCTTCCAGATGGGCACCACGCCGATCATCGAAATCACCGCCGAAGAGCGCCGCAAAGGCTTCGTCGCGCTGGACGCCTCGGGCAAGCTCGGCGTGTTCCACAGCACCGCGCACCGCACCCTGCTGGTGGACCAGGTGGTCGAGGGCGAAGGCCTGTTCGGCCTGTCGCCACGGGCCAACCGGGTGATCGTCGAAGCCGGCGGCAAGCTGCAACCGCTGGTGCTCGACAACCCGCATCCGGAAGTGTCCTGGAGCGCGCTGTGGAGCAAGGTCTGGTACGAGAACTACGACGAGCCTAAATACGTCTGGCAATCGACCGCGGCCAACACCGACTTCGAACCCAAGCTGAGCCTCTCGCCCCTGACCTTCGGTACCCTCAAGGCAGCGTTCTACGCAATGCTGCTGGCGGCGCCGCTGGCGGTTGCCGCGGCGATCTACACCGCTTACTTCATGGCCCCGGGCATGCGCCGCAAGGTCAAGCCGGTGATCGAGCTGATGGAGGCGATGCCGACGGTGATCCTCGGCTTCTTCGCCGGCCTGTTCCTCGCGCCTTATGTCGAAGGCCATCTGCCGGGCATCTTCAGCCTGCTGATGCTGCTGCCGATCGGCATCCTGGTGGCCGGTTTCGTCTTCAGCCGCCTGCCCGAGTCGGTGCGCCTCAAGGTGCCGGACGGCTGGGAAAGCGCGATCCTGATCCCGGTGATCATCCTGGTGGGCTGGTTCTCGCTGTACATGAGCCCGTTCATGGAGAACTGGTTCTTCGGCGGCGACATGCGCATGTGGATCTCCCACGACCTGGGCATCACCTACGACCAGCGCAACGCCCTGGTGGTCGGCCTGGCCATGGGTTTCGCGGTGATCCCGAACATCTACTCGATCGCCGAAGACGCCGTGTTCAGCGTGCCGCGCGGCCTGACCCTGGGCTCCCTGGCCCTGGGCGCGACCCCATGGCAGACCATGACCCGCGTGGTGATCCTCACCGCCAGCCCGGGCATTTTCTCGGCGCTGATGATCGGCATGGGCCGCGCGGTCGGCGAAACCATGATCGTGCTGATGGCCACCGGCAACACCCCGGTCATGGAAATGAACCTGTTCGAAGGTCTGCGCACCCTGGCGGCCAACGTCGCGGTGGAAATGCCGGAGTCGGAAGTCGGCGGCAGCCACTACCGCGTGCTGTTCCTCTCGGCGCTGGTGCTGCTGCTGTTCACTTTCGTCATGAACACCCTCGCCGAGCTGATCCGTCAGCGTCTGCGCAAGAAATACTCGTCGCTTTAAGAAAGGTAGAAGTCTGTGAAACAGAACTCCCTGAATGGATGGTTCAAGAGCGGCGCCCCAGGCGTCTGGATCAGCGGTGGCGCGGTGTCCATTGCGGTCATCATGACCATTGGCCTGCTGGCGGTGATTGCCGTGCGCGGCCTGGGCCACTTCTGGCCGGCGGACCTGGTGCATGCCCACTACGACGTACCGGGCCAGGCCAACCACCTGGTCATCGGCGAAGTGGTACAGAAAGAAGAAGTGCCGCGGGCACGCCTGAAGAGCGCCGGCCTGCCGGTGCCGGACGAAGGCCCCGAGTTCATGACCCGCGAGCTGATCAAGGTCGGCAACCGTGACCTGAACGGCAACGACTTCACCTGGATCGTCGGCGACTGGCTGACCAACCAGACCACGCCGCCGGAGCTGATGGCCATCGAGCGGCGCGAGTGGGGCAACTTCTACGGCTACCTGGTCAACGTCAAGCAGGATGGCAAGGTCATCGCCGAAGGCGAAGCGGCCTGGCCGGAACTGCAGGCGCGGATCGAGCGGGTGAGCAAGCTGGCTGCCCAGCTCAAGACCCTGGAGAAAGTCGACATCGGCGCGATCAACGCCGGCCTCGAGCGTATCCGCCTGCACGGTCGCAAACTGGAACTGGACGGCAAGCTCGATGCCGCCGCCCAGGCCGACATGGAAAGCGAACGCGCCGAGCTGAACGCCCGTTACCAGGACGTCGAGACCCGCCTCAGCGACCTGCACGCGCAGTTCAACCGCGACAGCCTCACTGCCCGGGACGCCAACGGCAAGGAAGTGGAAATCAGCCTGGGCAAGGTGGTGCACGCCTACCAGCCGAACGGCATGGGCACCCTGACCAAGATGGGTTTCTACTTCAGCAAGGTCTGGGAATTCCTCAGCGACGACCCGCGTGAAGCCAACACCGAAGGCGGCATCTTCCCGGCGATTTTCGGTACCGTGATGATGACCCTGATCATGGCGATGATCGTGACCCCGTTCGGCGTGCTGGCGGCGGTGTACCTGCGCGAATACGCCAAGCAGAACACCCTGACCCGGGTGATCCGCATCGCGGTGAACAACCTGGCGGGCGTTCCGGCCATCGTCTACGGCGTGTTCGGCCTGGGCTTCTTCGTCTATGTGCTGGGCGGCTCCCTCGACCGCTTGTTCTTCCCGGAAGCCTTGCCGGCGCCGACCTTCGGTACTCCGGGCCTGCTCTGGGCCTCCCTGACTCTGGCGCTGCTGGCGGTGCCGGTGGTGATCGTGGCCACCGAGGAAGGCCTGGCGCGGATTCCCCGCACCGTGCGTGAAGGTTCCCTGGCCCTTGGCGCGACCAAGGCGGAAACCCTGTGGAAGATCGTGCTGCCGATGGCCAGCCCGGCGATGATGACCGGCATGATCCTCGCCGTGGCCCGCGCCGCCGGTGAAGTGGCGCCGCTGATGCTGGTGGGTGTGGTGAAACTGGCGCCGTCGCTGCCGGTGGACGGCAACTACCCGTACCTGCACCTGGACCAGAAGATCATGCACCTGGGCTTCCACATCTACGACGTCGGCTTCCAGAGCCCGAACGTCGAGGCCGCGCGGCCGCTGGTGTACGCCACGGCGCTGTTGCTGGTGCTGGTGATCGCGACCCTCAACCTGTCGGCAGTGTGGATTCGCAACCACCTGCGCGAGAAATACAAGGCTTTGGATAGTTAACACCGCCCCTGTAGGAGCGAAGCTTGCTCGCGAAAGCTGTCTGTCAGTCGCATCATTGTCAAATGTGCCGACGCCTTCGCGGGCAAGCCTCGCTCCTACAAACGGCAACACCTCTGGCCCATTCTGTGAGGCCAGCGGCTCACTGAAACGAATTTGTTAGCGTAGGGAGTTACCCATGCAGCAAGAAGCACATACCCACGGCATCAACATGTCAGCCCTGGGCCGCGACAAGCAGAGCCTGAGCCTGGAGCAGGAAACCGTGGCCATCGAAGTCCCGGGCCTGAGCCTGTTCTACGGTGAGAAACAGGCGCTGTTCGACGTCAGCATGAACATTCCGAAGCAGCGCGTGACCGCCTTCATCGGCCCGTCCGGCTGCGGCAAGTCGACCCTGCTGCGCACCTTCAACCGGATGAACGACCTGGTGGACGGCTGCCGCGTGGAAGGCGAGATCAACCTCTACGGCAACAACATCTACCGCAAGGGCGAAGACGTCGCCGAGCTGCGTCGCCGCGTGGGCATGGTGTTCCAGAAGCCCAACCCGTTCCCTAAAACCATCTACGAGAACGTGGTCTACGGCCTGCGTATCCAGGGCATCAACAAGAAACGCATCCTCGACGAGGCCGTCGAGTGGGCCCTCAAGGGCGCGGCGCTGTGGGACGAGGTCAAGGACCGCCTGCACGACTCGGCGCTCGGCCTGTCCGGTGGTCAGCAGCAGCGTCTGGTGATCGCCCGGACCATCGCCGTGGAACCGGAAGTGCTGCTGCTCGACGAACCCTGCTCGGCACTCGACCCGATTTCCACCCTGAAGGTCGAAGAACTGATCTACGAACTGAAATCGAAGTTCACCATCGTGATCGTGACCCACAACATGCAACAGGCCGCACGCGTCTCCGACTACACGGCGTTCATGTACATGGGCAAACTGGTGGAATTCGGCGACACCGACACCCTGTTCACCAATCCGGCGAAGAAGCAGACCGAAGACTACATCACCGGTCGTTACGGCTAGGAAGCAGCTGCAAGCCGCAAGCTTCAAGCGGCAAGACAGAAATGGTGCGGTACCGGATCAATATTTAACTGCTTGAAGCTTGCAGCTTGAAGCTTGCAACTTTCGCGGAGTGAACAAGATGATTTCGAAGGAAGGCCTTACTCACCACATCTCCCAGCAGTTCAACGCCGAACTCGAGGAGGTGCGTAGCCACCTCCTGGCGATGGGCGGGCTGGTCGAGAAACAAGTCAACGACGCCGTCACCGCGCTGATCGAAGCCGACTCGGGGCTCGCCCAGCAGGTGCGCGAGATCGACGACCAGATCAACCAGATGGAACGCAACATCGACGAAGAATGCCTGCGCATTCTCGCCCGTCGCCAGCCGGCGGCTTCCGACCTGCGCCTGATCATCAGCATCTCCAAGTCGGTGATCGACCTGGAGCGCATCGGCGACGAATCGACCAAGATCGCCCGCCGCGCCATCCAACTGTGCGAAGAAGGCGAGGCCCCGCGCGGCTACGTGGAAGTGCGGCACATCGGCGACCAGGTGCGCAACATGGTCCGCGATGCGCTGGACGCCTTTGCCCGTTTCGACGCCGACCTGGCGCTGTCGGTGGCCCAGTACGACAAGATCATCGACCGTGAGTACAAGACCGCGCTGCGCGAGCTGGCCACCTACATGATGGAAGATCCGCGTTCGATCTCGCGCGTTCTGAGCATCATCTGGGTGCTGCGCTCCCTGGAGCGGATCGGCGACCACGCGCGCAACATCTCGGAGCTGGTGATTTACCTGGTGCGCGGCACCGATGTACGCCATCTGGGGCTCAAGCGGATGAAGGAAGAAGTTGAAGGCACAAGCGCCGAAAGCGCTAATGTTCCGGGTGAAGCTGACGATAAGTAAGGTTGCCCGAGAGAAGCGCCCGGCCCTTTTGGCCGGGCGTTTTCGTTTATGGGGATTGAACTTGAAAAGCAGCGCCCGCGAACGAAAAGTCCTGGCGTGACTGAAGAGTTTTGGCAAAGTGCCATCAGTAAAGCGTTATGCTAGCCGGGATTTTTAAAGGGGTGGTCGATGAGTAAGGTAAGTGTGTTGGTGGTGGATGACGCTTCGTTCATTCGTGACCTGGTGAAGAAGTGTCTGCGCAACTACTTCCCTGGCATCAAGATCGAGGACGCCATCAACGGCCGTAAAGCCCAGGCCCTGCTGGCCCGTGAAGCCTTCGACCTGGTCCTGTGCGACTGGGAAATGCCGGAAATGTCCGGCCTGGAGCTGCTGACCTGGTGCCGCGGCCAGGAAGCGATGAAGGCCATGCCGTTCATCATGGTCACCAGTCGCGGCGACAAGGAGAACGTGGTGCAGGCGATCCAGGCCGGCGTCTCCGGCTACGTCAGCAAACCGTTCACCAACGAGCAGCTGCTGACCAAGGTCAAGCAGGCGCTGAACAAGGTCGGCAAGCTCGACACCCTGATGAACAGCGCGCCGACCAAGATGAACTCGGCGTTCGGCAACGACTCCCTGAGTGCCCTGACCGGCGGCAAGGCCGAAGTCATCGGCGCCGCGCCGGCGGCTGCGGCGGTCAATCCGTTTGCCAAGCCTGCTGTCGTCTCTGCTCCTGCTCCCGCTGCTGCGCCGTCCCGTGGCCTGCTCAACAGCCCGCCGGTGAAGGCGCCGGCTCCTGCCGCCGCTGCGCCTGCCAGTGGTCGCGGCCAGGGCCAGTTGCGCCTGCCCAGCGGTACCCAGCAGTGCGTGATCAAGGCGCTGAGCATCAAGGAGGCGCTGTTGGTGGTGAAGCGTACCGATACGCTGCCGCAGGTGCTCGACAGCGCGGTGCTGGACCTGGAGCAGGGTGACAATGCCGAAGTGGCGCGCCTGAACGGCTACCTGCATGCAGTGGTGGCGTATGAGCCGAAGCCGGACAGCGAGTGGCTGCAGCTGACCTTCCGCTTCGTCGACCAGGATGCGCAGAAGCTCGATTACATCTCCCGCCTGATCGCCCGCGGCACGGCGCAGAAACACTTCGTCCCCGGCGCCTGACGGTTTCCTGCCCCCAGTTTCGCGGGCAACCACGCCTCTGTAGGAGCGAGGCTTGCCCGCGATAGCGTCCGCTCTGACGCTACATTCTCCGGACTGCTGGCCCGCCCCCTGTAGCCGCTGCCGCAGGCTGCGATAAGGCCGAAGGCCTTCAACGATCTCAAACCCCTGCGCCCGTTTCGTCGGAGTGCTGTCCCACTCCAGCACCAGTCCGCGTTTGAATGCGGAGCGAAACCTGCTGCAAACACTTTCCTGTACCAAGCTTCTGCACGCTGACGAAGGTGATCTGGGGCGTGTCACCCAGGCCTTGCATCCGTTGCTGGAGGATGGCTGTGATGTCTTGCAGGCCACGCAGCACAAGGTGTTGGGGGAGAGGCGGTGGTTTGCTGCCGTGTGTCCGATTCTCGGTTTTTCAGGTTGATTTATATCTGTACTGATATAGGTTGTGGTCTGTGCTTTCGGCTTTTCTTGTGCCTGGCCACGCTTTGAAACAACCCGGCCGCGCGCTGTGGCGGTCGGGTTGTTTAACCTCTCCGGGGTCAGTCACGGGAGAGGTTCGATGCCTAGGCACAAGGATGTGGTGTTTGTCGGGAGCGCGCTCCGGGACCTCCGGGCTTTTCCGCTGGATGCGCGAAGGGCCGCAGGTTTTCAACTGGATCTGTTGCAGCAGGGCGAGCAGCCCTATGACTGCCGGTCGATGAAAACCGTGGGGCCGGGAGTGTTCGAGATCAGGATCAGTGAGGATTCAGGGGCGTTTCGGGTGTTTTACGTGGCCAACCGGCCCGCGGCCATTTATGTGCTGCACGCCATGCGCAAGACCACCCGCAAGACCGAAGCGCGGGACATCGAGCTGGCTCGGGCCAGACTTCAGGAGATAAGTGCACGCCATGACCGATCACATGCATACCGAGCGTTTCGCCAGTGTCTGGGACGCGCTCGAAGGTTCGCCGCAGGAAGCCGCCAATATGCGCCTGCGCTCCAAGCTCATGCTGGAACTGGGCAAGACCATCAAGGCCTGGGGCGTTTCGCAGAAGGAGGCCGCCCGGCGGCTCAATATCACCCAGCCGCGACTCAACGACGTGCTCAGCGGCAAGATCAACAAGTTTTCCCTGGATGCGCTGGTCAATCTCTCCGACGCCGCACAACTGGGTGTCGATATCAGTTTCAGTTCGTCGGCAGCGGAACCTCTGGTGCAGGGTTGATTCATACAAAGTCCACGTCGGGCTGCTAGCCTGACTTCAGGCTTTCTTCAGAATCTTGCCCATGTTCACGCACTTGCTGATTTCCTGTGGTCTGTTGCTGGCTACCACCTCGGCCATGGCCATGACCATCTACAAGTCCACCGACGCCAACGGCGTGGTGTCCTACAGCGACCGTCCGTCGCCGGGCGCCCAGGTGTTCGTGTTTCGCGATCGCATGGTCGAGCACCTGGAGCGCCAGGTGCGTCTGGACGTCGAGAAGAGCTGGGGTGTGGACAGCGTCTTTGTGCGTAACGACCTGTATGCGCCGGTGGAGATCGAGCTGGGGTTTACCGGCCTGAAGAACATCCGCAGCGCCCCCAGGCAGCCGATTCGCCGGGTACTGCCGGCCCGCAGCCGACAGCGCCTGGCGCAGCTCACGGCGATGCAGGCGGGCAAGCCGCTGATCTATGTCCCGCAGTTCCGTTATTCCCTGGGCGACCCTGCAGGCGCCGCCCAGGCCTATCGTTACCCGCTGCCCTGGCGTGGCGGCCCCTTTCGCCTGACCCAGGGCGCCAACGGCCGGTACAGCCATTTCGGCCCCAAGAGCCGGTATGCCATGGACATCGCCATGCCCGAGGGCACGCCGATCATCGCGGCGCGGGGCGGGGTGGTGGTGAAGACCGAGAACCGCCAGAGCGGGCGCGGCACCGACCCTTCCGGCAATTTCGTGCGGGTGCTGCACAACGACGGCACCATGGGGGTGTACCTGCACCTCAAGCGCGGCTCGGTATGCGTGCGTGAAGGCCAGCGGGTCGTGGTGGGCAGCCCGCTGGCGCTGTCGGGCAACACCGGCAACAGCAGCGGCCCGCACCTGCACTTCGTGGTGCAGCGCAATACGGGGCTGGGGCTGGTGTCGATTCCCTATCAGTTCAACCAGCCCATCGGCAGCCTGCCGAATTTCGCGCTAGGCAAAAAGTAGCCGTGTAGCCGCTGCCGAAGGCTGCGATCGACCTGGGCGGCACTCCGACGAAGCGGGCGCAGGATCTTGAGATCGCTGAAGGCCTTCGGCCTTATCGCAGCCTTCGGCAGCGGCTACAGGGTGATCGGCGGAGTAGGTGGTAATCGGGGAGGGGGATCGCGAGCAATCGAGCCTCGAGCGGCTGCTCCTACAGATGAACGCGGTTCATTGTAGGAGTGAGCTTGCTCGCGATGAGATCCCTGGCGGTGCTCAATCGAGCATCAACACCTTGGCCAGGACGATTTTCGGGCCTTTCATCTTCTTGATGATGATGCGCAGGCCTTCGACTTCCATGACCTCTTCTTCTTCCGGTACCCGTTTCAGGGTCTCGTAGACCAGGCCGGCGAGGGTTTCGGCCTCGATATGGTCCAGGTCGATGCCCAGCAGGCGTTCCACCTTGAACAGCGGGGTATCGCCGCGCACCAGCAACTTGCCGGGCTGGTAGGCGAGGATGCCGCGCTCGGCCTTGCGGTGTTCGTCCTGGATGTCGCCGACCAGCACTTCCAGCACGTCTTCCATGGTCAGGTAGCCGATGATCTTGCCGTCGGCTTCCTCCACCAGGGCGAAGTGGGAACCGCCTTTACGGAACTGTTCCAGCAGCTGCGACAGCGGCATATGGCGGGAAACGCGTTCCAGCGGGCGGGTCAGCTCGGCCAGGTTGAACGATTCGGGGATATGGTCCAGCGCCGCCAGTTCCAGCAGCAGGTCCTTGATGTGCAGCAGGCCGACGAACTCGTTGCGCTCGCTGTCGTAGACCGGGTAGCGGCTGAACTTGTGGCGGCGGAACAGGGCAAGAATCTGCTTCAGCGGCGCGTTGAACTCCACGCTGATCAGGTCTTCCCGGGAATTGGCCCAGTCCACCACTTCCAGCTCGCCCATTTCCACGGCCGAGGCCAGCACGCGCATGCCCTGGTCGCTGGGGTCCTGGCCCCGGCTGGAGTGCAGGATCAGCTTCAGTTCTTCGCGGCTGTAGTGGTGTTCGTGATGCGGGCCGGGCTCGCCCTGGCCAGCGATGCGCAGGATGGTGTTGGCGCTGGCGTTGAGCAGGTAGATCGCCGGGTACATCAGCCAGTAGAACAGGTACAGCGGCACCGCCGTCCACAGCGACAGCAGCTCGGGCTTGCGGATCGCCCAGGACTTGGGCGCCAGCTCGCCGACCACGATGTGCAGGTAGGAAATGATGAAGAAGGCGGTAAAGAACGACACGCCCTTGACCACTTCCGGCGAGTCCACGCCCACGGCGCTGAGCAGCGGCGCCAGCAGGTGCGCGAAGGCCGGCTCACCGACCCAGCCCAGGCCGAGGGAGGCCAGGGTGATCCCCAGCTGGCACGCGGAAAGGTAGGCATCCAGCTGGCTGTGGACGGTGCGCAGGATCTGCCCGCGCCAGCCGTTCTTGTGGGCGATGGCCTCGACCCGGGTCGAGCGCAGTTTGACCATGGCGAACTCGGCGGCTACGAAAAAGCCGTTGAGCAGAACCAGGAGCAGTGCAAAAAGAATCATGCCGAAGTCGGCGAAAAGAGACGCGAGGGTAAAACCAGGGGAAGGGTCCATGATGGAGTTTTGCGGGTTCCGTGTATTCGAAAAAGAGAGAAATGCGCGGCGCAATGGCAGGCGCAAGCCAGCCAATGTAGCGGCTGGCAGGGCGATTGCCTAGTGGCGCGTGGCTGTCACCGCTGGTCGGTCAGGGTGCCGGCGCGGAATCTTTTCACCTGGGCCGGGGCGAAATGGCAGGTAAAGGTGCTGCCGTGGCCGGGTACGCTGCTGATCTCCAGGCGCGCCCGGTGGCGCAGCAGCACGTGCTTGACGATGGCCAGGCCCAGGCCGGTGCCGCCGGTGTTGGAGTTGCGGCTGGAGTCGACCCGGTAGAAGCGTTCGGTCAGACGCGGCAAGTGCTTGCTGTCGATGCCGATCCCCGAGTCCTGCACGCTCAGGTGCGCGCCTTGCTCGTCGCCCCACCAGCGGATGCGGATGTTGCCCTCGGCCGGGGTGTATTTCACGGCGTTGAACACCAGGTTGGAAAAGGCGCTGCGCAGTTCCGCCTCGCTGCCCTTGAGCTGGATCTGCGCGTCGGCTTCCAGGGTGATGCGCTGGTTTCGCTCCCCGGACAGCGCCTGGGCATCGCTCTTGATCGATTGCAGCAGCGCATCGATCGGCACCGGCTGGTTGTCCGACGGGTAGTCGGTGGCTTCCAGCTTGGCCAACAGCAGCAGGTCGTTGAGCAGGGTCTGCATGCGCCCGCCTTGCTGCTGCATCTGCTGCAGGGCGCGGCTCCAGCGTGGGTTCACTTCCTCGACGTTGTCGAGCAGGGTTTCCAGGTAGCCACAGATCACCGTCAGCGGCGTGCGCAGCTCGTGGGAGACGTTGGCGATGAAGTCCTTGCGCATCTGTTCCAGCTGGTGGATGCGGGTCACGTCGCGCACCAGCATCAGGTGTTCGTTGTTGCCGTAGCGGGTGATGTACAGCTGGATGCGTATCCGGTCGTTGGTCGGCGAGGGGATCTCCAGTGGCTCGTTGTAATTGTCCTGCTCGAAATATTCCTTGAAGCGCGGATGGCGCACCAGGTTGGTCACCGGCTGGCCGCTGTCCTGCGGGGTCTTCAGGCCCAGCAGGGTTTCCGCGGCGCGGTTCCACCACTCCAGGTTGCCGTCGCTGTCGAGCATGATCACCGCGTCTTTCAGCGCCGCAGTGGACTCCTGGACCCGGTCGATCACCGCTTGCAGGCGCCCGCGCACCCGTTGGTCGCGGCGTTGCAGGTGATAGATGCTGTCGAACACCTCGCCCCAAAGACCGTAGCCATCGGGCGGTGCTTCATCGGGTTGGTGCAGGCGCAGCCATTCGTGCAGGCGCAGCAGTTGCTTGAGGGTCCAGGCCAGATAGATCCCCAGGCCGAGGGCCAGGCTCCAGCCGTAGTAACCGCTGATCAGGCCGACCAGCAGGCAGCCGGTGACCAACAGCAGCATGTGGCGAATCAGGGTGCCATGCCAGTTCTGGTTCACTTGGGATCCTTAGCGGATCAGCTGCAAGTTGCAAGCTACAAGCTGCAAGGTTGAAGCGGATCTGCGTTTGCTTTTGCTCTTTCTTGCAGCTTGAGGCTTGCAGCTTTCTCAACTTTTAGTTGAGAACCGGTAGCCGGTGCCGCGCACGGTTTGTACCAGATTCTCGTAGGCATCGCCCAAGGCTTTGCGCAGGCGGCGGATATGCACGTCGACGGTACGCTCTTCGACGTAGACGTTGCCGCCCCAGACCTGGTCCAGCAACTGGCCGCGGGTGTAGGCGCGCTCCTGGTGGGTCATGAAGAATTGCAGCAGGCGGTATTCGGTCGGGCCCATCTCGGCCGGTTTGCCGTCGATGGTCACGCGGTGGCTGATCGGGTCCAGCAGCAGGCCGCCGACTTCAATCGGCGCCTCGCCGTCGGTCGGGCCGGCGCGGCGCAGCACGGCCTTGAGGCGCGCGACCAGCTCGCGAGGGGAGAACGGCTTGGTGATGTAGTCGTCGGCGCCGACTTCCAGGCCCTGGATCTTGTTGTCCTCTTCGCCCTTGGCGGTGAGCATGATGATCGGGATGTCACCGGTCAGCTCATCGCGTTTCAGGCGCCGGGCCAGCTCGATGCCGGAGGTGCCGGGCAGCATCCAGTCGAGCAGGATCAGGTCGGGCTTGCGGTCGACGATGATGGCATGGGCCTGCTGGGAGTTCTCCGCCTCCAGGCAGTCGTAGCCGGCCATTTCCAACGCAACGGCGATCATTTCGCGAATGGGCGCTTCGTCGTCAACGATCAGAATGCTCCTGCCAACCATGCTTAATCCTCTTGTCATTTAACTGTCTTGCGCCGCATTAGATAACGGAATTATTGCAGTCGTGTGACAGTATTTTAGGTGCTGGGGCGAGGGCTGCATTCGTGGACTAAGCTTTGGGTCCGAATCCTGACAACCACCAAAGAAGGTTTCTATGACTCAACTCACGCAATCCTGGAAAACCCTGTTGCTGAGCGCTGCGCTGGCCCTGCCTGGGCTGGCGTTCGCCGCAGAACCGGCAATGGTCAAGGACGGTATGTTCGTCGATCTCAAGGGCATGACCTTGTACACCTTTGCCAAGGACGCCGATGGCAAGTCCATGTGTAACGACAAGTGCGCCGCCAACTGGCCGCCGCTGATGGCCGCCAGCGGCGACAAGGCCATGGGCGAGTGGACCGTCATCAAGCGTGACGACGGTTCCATGCAGTGGGCCTACGACGGCAAGCCGCTGTACACCTTCGTGATGGACAAGAAAGCCGGTGACATGACCGGCGACGGCAAGATGGACGGCGCCTGGAAAGTAGCCAAGCCTGATTGATGGCAGGGCGATTATCGCGGGCCAGCCTCTTTCCTGCGCAGGAGCGAGGCTGGCCCGCGATCACGATCCTCAGCGCACCGCGTAATCCACGACTATCCCCAGGAAAATCGCCAACCCCGCCCAGTGGTTATGCAGGAAGGCCTTGAAGCACTTCATCCGGTCGCGATCGCGGGTGTACCAGAACTCCCAGGCAAAACACCCGGCCGCCACCAGCAAACCCAGGTGGAACCAGATACCCAACTCGAAACGCGCGCCCGCCAGCAGCAGGCACCCCAGCGCCAGGCCCTGCAGGGTCAGGATGATCACCCGGTCGGCTTCGCCGAACAGGATCGCGGTGGATTTCACCCCGATCTTCAGGTCGTCGTCGCGGTCGGTCATCGCGTAATAGGTGTCATAACCCACGGTCCACAGCAGGTTGGCGATGTACAACAGCCAGGCGGTGGCCGGCAGCTCGCCGGTCTCGGCGGTGAAGGCCATCGGGATGCCCCAGGAGAACGCGGCGCCCAGCACCACTTGCGGGTAATAGGTGTAGCGCTTCATGAAGGGGTAGGTGGCCGCCAGGGCCAGGCCGCCCAGCGACAGCCAGATGGTCGCCGCGTTGGTGCACAGCACCAGCAGGAAGCTGATGAACATCAGCACGGCGAAGAACACCAGGGCTTCCTTGGAACTGATCTTGCCGCTGACCAGCGGACGCTGTTCGGTGCGCTTCACGTGGCCGTCGACCTTGCGGTCGGCCCAGTCGTTGATCACGCAACCGCCGGCCCGGGTGAGGGTCACGCCGAGGACGAAAATCACGATATTGGCCAGCGATGGCGAGCCTTCGCCGGCAATCCACAGGGCCCAGAGGGTCGGCCAGAGCAGCAGGTAGATGCCGATCGGCTTGTCCATGCGGGTCAGCTGGATAAAGTCCCAGGCGCGCGGATTCAGGCGGTTGAGGGATTTGAGCAGGCTCTGATACATCAGCGGTTCTCCGGCTGGGCGCCGACGGCGCTCCACAGGGACGGCAGGAAGATTTCGGCGACCAGCACGCTCAGGGTTGCGCGATCGAAGCGTGAACGGCGGGCCCAGAGGTCATCGGCTTGCACCTCGTCGGGCAGCCACGGGCGTGGGTAATGGCAGACCTCGATGGGGCGGCGCGCAAAGGCCTGGTCGCAGAACAGCAGTTCGCCCAGGGAGCGGCTGCCCAGTTCGTCCATGTTCAGCCCGCCATCCTGCAGGGCGCTACGGGCCGCCACGCTGCGGGCGAATACCCAGGCCTGGCCGTGACCGCGCAGATACACCTCGCGTACCCAGCCCTGGCTACCTAGCGGCAGGTCCAGCGCGGCGCATTCGTCGGCACGCAGGGTCTGCCAGCCCTCGACCAGCGGCGTCACGCTGAAACCGTCATTGGAGAGACGGGTCAGGCGCCGGGTCAGCGAACCTTCATCGAACAGCCAATCGAGGGTCTGTGCGTCGGGGAGGGGCGTCAGCCGGCTTTGCGAGAGCCAGTCCGGGGTGGAAAATGGAGAGATTGAGTGCGGCACAGTGGGTCATTATTGGCAGCAAATGAGGCCGCGAGCTTAGCATGGCGACAGGCGATTTTGCCGCAATGGAGCGGCCGTCCGCAGCGAACGTGCTTGCATCCGTCGGTGCTCATCAGTACAAAACGCGCTGGGCCGGACGCGCCCCCTGGCGTCATCCAGAGTCGATTCATCGACCATCCCGCCGGCAACAGCCTGAGAACCTGAGGAAACGCGTAAATGAAAAAGTGGCAATGTGTGGTCTGCGGCCTGATCTACAACGAAGCCGACGGCTGGCCGGACGACGGAATCGTGCCCGGTACCCGCTGGGAAGACGTGCCTGAAGACTGGCTCTGCCCGGATTGCGGAGTCGGCAAAATGGATTTCGAAATGATCGAGATCGGCTGATCACAACCTGGTGATCCCCTGAACCTGAAGGAGTAAGGAATGAACGCACCTGTCGTCATCGTGGGCACCGGGCTGGCCGGCTACAACCTGGCCCGAGAGTTTCGCAAGCTCGATAGCGAAACGCCGCTGCTGCTGATTACCGCCGATGACGGACGTTCCTATTCCAAGCCGATGCTTTCCACCGGCTTCGGCAAGAACAAGGAAGCCGACGGCCTGAGCATGGCCGAGCCCGGCGCCATGGCCGAGCAGTTGAAGGCCGAGGTGCGCACCCATACCCGCATCAGCGGCATCGACCCTGGCCACAAGCGCCTGTGGATTGGTGAAGAAGCGGTGAACTACCGCGACCTGATCCTCGCCTGGGGCGCGGAAACCGTGCGCGTACCGGTGGAGGGCGATGCCGGCGACCTGATCTTCCCGATCAACGACCTGGAAGACTACGCGCGCTTTCGCGCGGCCGCGGCCGGCAAGCGCCGGGTGTTGCTGCTGGGCGCCGGCCTGATCGGCTGCGAGTTCGCCAACGACCTGATCCTCGGCGGTTATGAAGTGGACCTGGTAGCGCCTTGCGAGCAGGTCATGCCGACGCTGTTGCATCCTGCGGCAGCTGCCGCGGTACAGGCCGGGCTGGAAAGCCTGGGCGCGCGCTTCCACCTGGGGCCGGTGCTCAATCGCTTGCAGCGCACAGCGGATGGCCTCGAAGCGCATCTGTCCGACGGCGAGGTGATCGCCTGCGATCTGGTGGTGTCGGCGATCGGCCTGCGCCCACGCATCGACCTGGCCGCCGCCGCGGGGTTGATGGTCAACCGCGGGGTGGTGGTGGACCGGCATCTCAAGACGTCCCACGCCAACATCTATGCCTTGGGCGACTGCGCCGAGGTCGATGGGCTGAATTTGCTGTACGTCATGCCCCTCATGAGTTGTGCGCGAGCGCTGGCACAAACCCTGGCGGGTAACCCGACGGCAGTCAGTTACGGGCCGATGCCGATCACCGTGAAAACCCCGGTCTGTCCATTGGTGGTTTCGCCACCGCCACGCGGCCTGGAAGGCGTGTGGGCGGTCGAGGGGCAGGGCGCCGACATCAAGGCGCTGTGCCGCGATGCCAGCGGCAAGCTGCTGGGTTATGCCCTGACCGGGGCCGCGGTCATGGAGAAATTGGCCCTGAACAAGGAGCTTCCCGGCTTATTGGCCTAAATACCGGTCGTTCTGTCGGAATAATCATGTGTTTGCCGCTACAAAGGTCGCGCAGAGACTGGCGCCACTCCTAACCGCGTGCCATCCTCACACCCGTCTGCCGCAGAGTAGAGCCTGCGGCGCCTTGGGCGCTGTTCCGGAAGAACAGCACGGACATAACAACAAAAAACCGTCAAAGAGGCTTCACTATGCGTAAACCAGAACTCGCCGCTGCAATTGCTGAAAAAGCGGATCTGACCAAAGAGCAAGCCAACCGCGTTCTCAACGCCGTTCTCGAAGAAATCACCGGCGCCCTGCATCGTAAAGACAGCGTCACCCTGGTAGGTTTCGGAACCTTCCTGCAGCGTCACCGTGGCGCCCGTACCGGCAAGAACCCGCAAACCGGTGAGCCGGTGAAGATCAAGGCCAGCAACACCGTAGCCTTCAAGCCAGGCAAATCGCTGAAAGACAGCGTCAATCCATAACTGTTGCGAACTCCCTCGATAGCAGGGAGAACCGTATTGAAAAATGGGCAAGCCGATACTTCGGATGCCCATTTTTTATGGGTGGCTTTTCCGTATATAAAGAACAGGAATGCATGAAGCAAGTTTCGTTAGAACTCCATCTGTACTGTTCAAAAAACATACAGATTGTTGCGATAGCAAACTACCGTCTCGAGTGCCATCATATTGGTGGCACTTTTCAAAGTTAGGTGTTGTACGCGGACTGCACTTTTTTATAAAAGTTCAAAATTAAGATTGTTCCCGTATCCGGCACTTTTCGACTCTGTCTGGCATTGTCCCTTAATCGTTGAATCGTTCTCTGGTTTATATCGCGCAAGGCTCTGGCCGGCGGCTCCCAGCGTTTCTGGTTGAAATAGGGATTCAACTGACTGCCTAAGGGGAACCCCTGTCATATATAAGGCAATCTCTTACGAGCAGCCGATGACAGTTCGTCTTGTCGTTTGAAGGGATGCTTGCTAGTGGCCATCATACTGATTACGATGCGCGCTCTTGAAAGAGCAGGCTCAATTGGATGAGTACGCTCTTCGATACTGTCCAGCACGTGAAAAAAGTCTCGCGTGCGTATAGACCGTAATCTCAAAAAAGGCCATGGATGTCCTACTCAAGTAAACTTTCTGCCCATTACCTCGACCTCGCCAAGGCCTCTGTTTCCAAAGAGAGTTTTGCGGGCGAGGACGTTCGCTTCTCCAGCGAATACGAGGCACTGGAAAGTGAGCTGGGCAAAGCCCAATCCATGCACGAAAGCGGCCAGATCGACTGGCTGAAAATCCTCGAAAACAGTGAAGCGCTGCTGCGTATCCAGTCCAAGGATCTGCGGGTGGCCGCCTGGCTCACCTGGGCCTTGTATCAGCGTGAATCCTTCCCCGGCCTGCTGGCCGGCCTTGGTCTTCTGCAGCACCTGTGCGAACAGCATTGGGCGCAGATCCACCCCGCCAAACTGCGTACCCGGGCTGCCGCCATCGGCTGGCTGGTGCCGCGTCTCGAGCAGGTGCTGGGCGAAAACATCGCGATCAAGGAGCAACTGCCGCTGTTCCGCCGTCTGGTGGAACACCTGGAAGGGCTCGATACCGTGCTCACCGAGCATCTGGGCGACAACGCGCCCTTGCTGCTGCCGATCTGCCGGCGGCTGTCGACCATGGTCCAGCGCGCCGCCGACAACCAGCCGGAACCCGGCGCCGTGGGCGCGGTGGTGGCGCAGGTCAAGCAGGCCGCGACCCAGCTGTTCACGCCCGGCGCGCCGATCGACAACGAGAAGGAAGCGCAGAAGGCCCTGCGCGCGTTGCAGGAAAACGCCCGGCCGCTGAGCGCCTGGTGGCTCAAGCAGAAGGCCACCGATGTGCGCGCCCTGCGCCTGAACCGCACCATGCTGTGGTTGCCCATCGATGCCGTCCCGGAGCGCAATGCCGAGCAGATCACCGCGTTGCGCGGGTTGCCGGCCGACAAGCTCAAGACCTATCAGGAACGTTTTACCAACGGGCAGTACGCCGACCTGCTGGTGGAGCTCGAAGCCAGCCTGGCCAGGGCGCCGTTCTGGTTCGACGGCCAGCGCATGGTCTGGGAATGCCTGCAGGGGCTGAACGCCGACCAGGCGATGCGCGAAGTGGAGTTTCACTTCGCACTCCTGTTGCAGCGTCTGCCGGGGGTGGTCGAACTGCGTTTCCACGACGGCGCGCCTTTTGCCGATCCGGCCACCCGCAGCTGGATCAGCGCTCACGTCATGCCCCATCTGCAAAGCGCCAGTGCGCCGCGCAAGGTCGAAGCGACCACCAGCCAGCCGGCCTGGGAAGAAGCCCTCGAAGAGGTCTTGCCGATCCTGCGCAAGGACGGCCTCAAGGCCGCCGTGCAGGTCCTCAAGCAAGGCCTGCAGAACGCCCACGGCGGGCGGGTGCGGTTCTTCTGGCAGTTCAGCCTGGCGCGGCTGTGCTTCATGGCCAAGAAATACGAACTGGCCAAGACCCAGCTTGAAACCCTTGATCAAGAATTACTGAGCTCGGGCCTGCATGCCTGGGAGCCGGATCTTGCGTTGGAAGTGCTGCACCTCCTGCATAGCTGCTGTGAGTTGTTGCCGCAGAACCACGCAGTGCGAGAACGCAAGGAAGAGATTTATCGCAGGCTGTGCCACCTCGACCTCGAAGTGGTACTCGAATAGGCCCCAGGGCCAACAACCGCAAGGAGAAAAGCCATGGCCAAAGAAGGCTCGGTAGCCCCCAAGGAACGCATCAACGTCACCTTCAAACCCGCCACCGGCGGTGCTCAGGAAGAGATTGAACTGCCGTTGAAGCTACTGGCAATCGGTGATTACACCCAGCGCGTGGACGAGCGCAAAGTGGAAGACCGCAAGCCGATCAGCATCGACAAAATGACGTTCGACGAAGTGCTGGCCAAGCAGGAGCTGAGCCTGACGCTGAGCGTGCCTAACCGTCTTCAGGAAGAGGGCGACACCGAAGAGCTGGCGGTCAAGCTGCGCGTCAACTCGATGAAGGACTTCAACCCGGCCAGCCTGGTCGAGCAAGTGCCTGAGCTGAAAAAACTGATGGAACTGCGCGACGCGCTGGTGGCCCTCAAGGGTCCGCTGGGTAACGCCCCTGCATTCCGTAAAGCCATCGAAGGCGTACTCGCCGACGACGAATCGCGCGGTCGTGTACTCGGTGAGCTGGGCCTGAACGCCGCAGCCACCGAAGCCTGAGTCTCTATCAGTCAAGGAAGCCAAACACTATGAGCACTAGTGCAGCACAACAGAAAAGCAACGAGAACGGCGAGTACAGCATTCTCGACAGCATCATCGCCGAAACCCGCCTGACTCCGGACGACGAAGCCTACGACATCGCCAAGCGCGGCGTGTCGGCCTTCATCGAAGAGCTGCTCAAGCCTCAGAACGATGGTGAGCCGGTCAAGAAAGCCATGGTTGACCGCATGATCGCCGAGATCGATGCCAAGCTCAGCCGCCAGATGGACGAAATCCTCCACCACGAAGACTTCCAGTCCCTGGAATCGGCCTGGCGTGGCCTGCAGTTGCTGGTCGACCGCACCAACTTCCGCGAAAACATCAAGATCGAAATCCTCAACGTCTCCAAGCAGGACCTGCTGGACGACTTCGAAGATTCGCCGGAAGTGATGCAGTCTGGCCTGTACAAGCACATCTACACCGCTGAATACGGCCAGTTCGGTGGCCAGCCGGTGGGCGCGATCATCGCCAACTACTTCATGTCGCCAAGCTCGCCAGACGTGAAGCTGATGCAGTACGTGTCCAGCGTTGCCTGCATGTCCCACGCGCCGTTCATCGCCGCGGCCGGTCCGAAGTTCTTCGGCCTGGAAAGCTTCACCGGCCTGCCGGACCTGAAGGATCTGAAAGACCACTTCGAAGGCCCGCAATTCGCCAAATGGCAGAGCTTCCGCCAGTCGGAAGACTCGCGCTACATCGGCCTGACCGTACCGCGCTTCCTGCTGCGCAACCCGTACGATCCAGAAGAGAACCCGGTCAAATCCTTCGTCTACAAGGAAACCGTTGCCAACAGCCACGAGCACTACCTGTGGGGCAACACCGCGTACGCCTTCGGTACCAAGCTGACCGACAGCTTCGCCAAGTTCCGCTGGTGCCCGAACATCATCGGCCCGCAGAGCGGTGGCGCGGTAGAAGACCTGCCGCTGCACCACTTCGAAAGCATGGGCGAAATCGAAACCAAGATCCCGACTGAGGTCCTGGTTTCCGACCGTCGTGAATACGAACTGGCCGAGGAAGGCTTCATCTCCCTGACCATGCGCAAAGGCAGCGACAACGCGGCGTTCTTCTCCGCAAGCTCGGTGCAGAAGCCGAAGTTCTTCGGCATCAGCGCCGAAGGCAAGGCTGCGGAGCTGAACTACAAGCTCGGCACCCAGCTGCCGTACATGATGATCGTCAACCGCCTGGCTCACTACCTGAAAGTGCTGCAGCGCGAGCAACTCGGTTCGTGGAAAGAACGTACCGACCTCGAGCTGGAACTCAACAAGTGGATCCGCCAGTACGTCGCCGACCAGGAAAACCCGAGCGCCGAAGTCCGTGGCCGTCGTCCGCTGCGCGCCGCGCAGATCATCGTCAGCGATGTGGAAGGTGAGCCGGGCTGGTACCGCGTCAGCCTGAACGTGCGTCCGCACTTCAAGTACATGGGTGCCGATTTCACCCTGTCGCTGGTTGGCAAGCTGGACAAAGAGTAACCAGGAGCTAGGTCATGACCGGATACGGCAGCCTTTTCGAACGCCTGAGTGGCGAGGCCGACAAGCGTGTCGGCTGGAGCCGCGAGGTTTCCGCCATGGCGTCGGTGGCTGCCCATCTGGGCAAGATGCTCAGCACCCGTGCGGGCAGCGTGCAGACGCTGTCCGATTACGGGTTGCCCGATCTCAACGACATGCGCCTGAGCCTGCACGACGCCCTGAGCCAGGCCCGCCTGGCCATCGAAAGCTTCATCGAAGCCTACGAACCGCGTCTGAGCAATGTGCGTGTCGTTTCCCTGCCGCGCGATCACGATCAGCTCAAGCTGGCTTTCAATATCGAAGGCCTGCTTGAGGTGGACGGGTTCAAGCGCCAGGTCAGTTTTTCCGCGCGCCTGGATGGCAGCGGTCAGGTCAAGGTCAGTTAAGCAAGGAAACGACGATGTCAGGTAAACCCGCAGCACGCGTCAGCGACCCCACCGCCTGCCCGCTCCCCGGCCATGCAACCAACCCGATCGCCGCCGGTTCCGGCGATGTGTTCTTTGACGGCCTGCCCGCCGCCCGCCAGGGCGATGCCTCGGCCTGTGGCGGCGCGATGTCCGGCGCCCTGGCAACCACCGTGCTGATCAATGGCAAGCCGGCGGCCACGGTTGATTCGGTCGGGACTCATGGAAATATCGTTACCGGTGGGTCGGGGACGGTGATTATCGGGAATTCGCATTCGCCGGCGGCGTTTGTTCCTCCATTACCGCTGATTATTCCTGGATTTGATGAGCAGTTTGCGCTGACAGATGAGGCGGGAGCTCCGATTGTCAATCGCCGATATCTACTTGTTCGCGAAGATGGCACGCAGGAAGAAGGGATTACCAATGATGCAGGGCTTACTCATCGGCTTGCTCGACATGAGCGAGCAGAGAAAGTCGAAGTCTACGTAGCAGCGGGAAGTTGATGAATGGCCACTGATACCATCAACACTTCAAGTGGTACTTTCAAAAAAGTCGCTACGGTGCAAAGTTCTCCTACCAAAGAGCTTATTCCTAAGTCGGTTGTAGTTGAGCAAGGGCTGACCGTATTTTTGGGTGGCGCTGGGATGATTGGTGGTTATAACGCCGACATGATCAACGCATTTACCGAGATAGGCATCGCTAATTCTGTTTACGGAAACTACTCATCCCTGATCACTGGGGCGGATGAGTATGTCCATCCAATGGTTGATATGCTTGCCGACGCATCAGCGGTTATTTTTTACAATCAGGATAGTAGTCGGCCTGCAGAGTCTGAATATGATCAGCTGGGTGTTGTAAAAGAAAGAACCGATTTGTATGGTTTGGTCGCTGTTAAAAGCACTATGCCGGTTATAGAAAACCAACCTGCGGATTTCTCCCTTGCTGCCATTGGCATATCAAAAAAGATTCCGACTTCTGGACAGTTCAATATTGTCGGGTACTCATGGGGGGCGGTAATTGCAGCGCGTAGCGCTATGTATCATGCGCGCAAGGATATTATCGTCGACCACTTGGTTCTCATCGGTGCGCCGATCAATCAGGACTTGAAGGATGCGGTAACCGGGCATCCGAAAATAATCAAAACAATAATTATTGACCTGACGGATAAGGGCGACCCGATTTATGCCGGGATGACGGATGCCGAATTGGTTGGCGTTGCACCCGAGCTTGCGGGGCAGATGTCAGGCACTAACCAAGGACACTTTTACTATTCAGGGGATGATGCAGACGGTCAATTAAGGCATCGGGAACTTGCAAAGCGACTTTATGACGAAGGGCTTCGATAAAGTGATGCGATATTTCGTTATCTTCATTTCTCTTGTCATGCTGTCTTTGAGCTTTATCGATCCCAAAGCCCCATGGGGGGTTAGTATCGACTTTATGGGCTTATTACTCCCTCAGGCGGTGTATACATTTTTTTTTGTGGTTTGTATTTTTCTTTATCTTCCGATGATAGTTGTCGGTTTTTATTATTTTGTAAAAAGTGCAGTTCGTTTGGTCAAGTTTCGAGATTTCAGGGGTAGCTTCGAGCCGTTTATTTTGTTTGCGCTCATTGTGGTGAGTTTGAGCCGGTTCGGCGATTGGGTTGTTTATGAGATTTTTTAACTATCGATTGGGATCGAATTCGATGACTAGGTTCGCCGGCTTCATCCTGCTTTTTGTGGCCCTGAACGGTTGTGCGGCTCAACAGGTTTACAACAACCAGGTGTATGTCGAGAACCGTTGTGGCGAACCCTTGCAGATGAAGGTTTCCAACAGTTCCAACATGCATGCGCTGGACCGAACGATGACCTCCGCGGCGGGCTCCCGCGTACTGGTGGCGAGCTTTACCTCCTATGGCGAAGACGTGATCGAGCAGATCCCGGCCAACTACTTGCTGACGATCAGCGATGCCGCCGGGAGCAAGACCATTGACGGCGCCCAGTTGAAGCAGCACCTGAGCGACGTGGAAAAGATCAGTAAAGGGACCCAGCGCGAATGGACGATCGATGACCGCACGTTCTGTTCATGAGGTGAGCAGTTGTTGAATGTCTTGGCGCTGAAATTTTCTCAAAAACCATAAGCAGGTAAGCAGGCGTGTCCTTTAACCACTACTACCAAAGCGAACTCACCGCGCTGCGCCAGTTGGGTCGCCGTTTCGCCGAGCGTAGTCCGGCCCTGGCACCATTTCTCGGGCAGGCCGGGCGGGACCCGGATGTGGAGCGCCTGCTCGAAGGTTTCGCGTTCCTCACCGGTCGCCTGCGGCAGAAGCTCGATGACGAGCTGCCGGAGTTGAGCCACTCGCTGATGCACCTGCTGTGGCCGAACTACATGCGGCCGTTGCCGGCGTTCAGCATTTTGCAGTTCGACCCGCTGAAGCAGTCCGGGCCGGCCCTGCGTGTGGAGCGTGATACGCCGGTGGAGAGCAAGCCCATCGATGACGTGCGCTGCCGCTTCCGTACCTGCTACCCGACCGAAGTCCTGCCGTTGGACCTGACGGCGCTGAATTACTCGGTTAAAGGCGACGGCGCGCTGCTCAGCCTGCGCCTGGAGATGAGCTGCGACGGCCATCTCGGCGAGCTGAACCTGAGCCGCCTGCGCCTGCACCTGGCGGGCGAGCGCTACATCAGCCAGATGCTCTACCTGAGCCTGCTGCGCAACCTCGAAGGCATCGAGCTGGTGCCGCTGGGCATGGATGGCAAGCCGTTCCCGGGTGTCAGCGGCAATGCCATGTCGTTCAAGATGCCCGGCAACCGCGTGCAGCCGGTGGGCTTTGCCGAAGAAGAAGCGTTGATCCCGTACCCGCTGAACACCTTCCGTGGCTATCGCTACCTGCAGGAGTATTTCGCCTTCCAGGACAAGTTCCTGTTCGTCGACCTGAACGGCCTGGACCTGCTCAAGTCGCTGCCGGAGGACACCCTCAAGCAGTTGCACGGCCTTGAGGTGCGCTTCGACATTCGCAAGAGCGGCATCCAGCGCCTGCGGCCGACCCTGGACAACGTGAAGCTGTATTGCACGCCGATCGCCAACCTGTTCAAGCACGACGCGCTGCCGATCCGTCTCGATGGCAAGCAGGACGAGTACCTGCTGTTGCCGGCCGAGTACGACCTGGAAAACTGCGGCGTGTTCTCGGTGGAAACCGTGACCGGCTGGAAGCCCGGCGGCCTGGGTTACCAGGAATATGTGCCGTTCGAATCCTTCGAGCACGACCCGAGTTTCGACGTCCCGCAAAGCCGCCCGCACTACAGCATCCGCCAGCGCTCCTCGTTGCTGCATGACGGCCTGGACACCTACCTGAGCTTCGGCATCCGCCACACCGAGGCCCACGAAACCCTGTCCATCGAGCTGACCTGCACCAACCAGAACCTGCCGCGCCGGCTCAAGCTCGGCGAGATCAACCAGGCGTGCGAGGAAACCCCGGAGTTCCTCAGTTTCCGCAACATCACCCCGGCCACCTCAAGCTACGCGCCACCGCTGAATCGCGACTTCCTGTGGAAGCTGATCAGCAACATGTCGCTCAACTACCTGTCGCTGGCCAACGTCGACGCGCTCAAGGTGATCCTGGAAACCTACGACTTGCCGCGCTACTACGACCAGCACCTGGAAAAGGTCAGCAAGCGCCTGCTGGGCGGACTCAAGTCGATCCGCCACGAGCATGTCGACCGGCTGCACCGGGGCCTGCCGCTGCGCGGTCTGCGCACCGAGCTGACCATCGATCCGGAAGGTTATATCGGTGAAGGCGACATGTTCGTCTTCGCTTCGGTTCTCAACGAGTTTTTCGCTCTTTACGCCAGTCTCAACTCGTACCACGAGCTGCGGGTAAAAAGTACACAGGGAGAGGTGTACCAATGGACACCACGTATGGGTCTACAGCCCCTGCTTTAAGCGGGCTGACCCGGGTCATCCGCGAGTACTCGCTGTTCCAGGCCGTGCTGCTGGTGGTGGACCGGCTGCGCGATTCCCATCCGGGCCTGAGCGAAGAGGATCTCTACGACCAGCTGGAATTCCAGGCCAATCCGAGCCTGGGTTTCCCTGGCAGCGACGTCGATCGCGTGGAGTTTTTCGAAGAGCACGGGCAGATGCGCGCGCGCCTGCGGTTCAACCTGATCGGGCTGTTCGGCTCCGGCTCGCCGCTGCCGGCGTTCTACGGTGAGCAGGCCCTGGGCGACAGCGAGGACGGCAACCCGACCCGCAATTTCCTCGACCTGTTCCACCATCGCCTGCAGCGGCTGATGCTGCCGATCTGGCGCAAGTATCGCTACCGCGCCAGCTTCAAGAGCGGCGCGCTCGACCCGTTTTCCGCCCAGCTGTTCGCCCTGATCGGCCTCGGCGGCGAAGACATCCGCAAGGCCAAGGAACTGAACTGGAAGCGCCTGCTGCCGTACCTCGGCCTGCTCAGCCTGCGGGCCCACTCGGCGGCGCTGATCGAGGCCGTGCTGCGTTACTACTTCAAGCATGCGGACCTGGTGATCGAGCAGTGCATCGAGCGGCGGGTGGAGATTCTCGAGGAGCAACGCAACCGCCTGGGTCGCGCCAACAGCCAGCTCGGCGAAGACCTGGTGCTGGGCGAGCGGGTGCGCGACCGCAGCGGCAAGTTCCGCATCCATATCCGCCAGCTCGACTGGCAGCGCTTCCACGAATTCCTGCCGATCGGTTTCGGCTACCAGCCGCTGTGCGCGCTGGTGCGGTTCACCCTGCGTGACCCGCTGGACTACGACATTCGCCTGGTCCTGCGCCAGGAAGAAATCCGCGAACTGCGCATCGGTGAGCAGAACGCCTGTCGCCTCGGGTGGACCAGTTGGCTCGGCCGCGAACGCGCGGACGGCGTGGTGACCCTGGGCAGCAAAATTCATTAAGGACAGATGACATGATCAACGTAGACCTGCAGCAACTGATCCAGGCGCTGGACGCCGAAACCCGCCGTGACCTGGAAAGCTCCGCCGAACGCTGCGTCGCCCGTGGCGGCAGCAAGATCCTGGTCGAAGACCTGTTGCTGGGTCTGCTGGAGCGTCCGCAAGGCCTGCTCGCCCGCGCGCTGCAGGACGCCGAAGTGGATGCCGGCGAACTGAGCGCGGCACTGCAATCGCGGGTCGAGCACAGTGCCTCGCGCAACCCGGTGTTCGCCCCGGAACTGGTGCAGTGGCTGCAGGACGCCTTGCTGGTGGCCAACCTCGAACTGGGCCAGAGCCAGGTCGAACAGGCGGCGCTGATCCTCGCCCTGCTGCGCAACCCGATGCGTTACGCCGGTAGCCGTTACCAGCCGCTGCTGGCCAAGCTGAACATCGAACGGCTGAAGGATTTCGCCCTGTCGCAGAAGGAAGAGCCGGCCAGCGGCAAGCCGGCGGCGCCGGGCGAATCGCTGTTGCAGCGCTTCACCCACAACCTGACCCAGCAGGCGCGCGAGGGCAAGCTCGACCCGGTGCTGTGCCGCGATGGCGCGATCCGCCAGATGGTCGACATCCTCGCCCGTCGTCGCAAGAACAACCCGATCGTGGTCGGTGAAGCCGGCGTCGGTAAAACCGCGGTGGTCGAAGGCCTGGCCTCGCGCATCGCCGCCGGTGAAGTGCCGCAGGTGCTCAAGGGCGTCGAGCTGCTGTCGCTGGACATGGGCCTGCTGCAGGCCGGCGCCAGCGTGAAGGGCGAGTTCGAGCGCCGCCTCAAGGGCGTGATCGACGAGGTCAAGGCTTCGCCTAAGCCGATCATTCTGTTTATCGACGAAGCCCACACCCTGATCGGCGCCGGCGGCAACGCGGGCGGTTCCGATGCGGCCAACCTGCTCAAGCCGGCGCTGGCTCGTGGCGAGCTGCGGACCATCGCCGCCACCACCTGGGCCGAGTACAAGAAGTACTTCGAGAAAGACCCGGCACTGGCCCGTCGCTTCCAGCCGGTGCAGCTGCACGAACCGACCGTCAGCGAGGCGGTGACCATCCTGCGTGGCCTGGCCCAGGTCTACGAAAAGAGTCACGGTATCTACCTGCGCGACGACGCGGTGGTGGCCGCGGCCGAACTGTCGGCCCGCTACCTGGCTGGCCGCCAGCTGCCGGACAAGGCGGTGGACGTGCTCGATACCGCCTGTGCCCGGGTGCGCATCAGCCTGGCGGCGGCGCCGGAGAGCCTGGAACGCCTGCGTGGCGAGCTGGCCGAAGGCGGCCGTCAGCGCCAGGCACTGCGCCGCGATGCCGAGGCCGGCCTGGTGATCGACCAGGAAGCGCTGGACGCGTTGGAAGCCCGTCTGGCCGACGCCGAGGCCGAGCAACAAGCCCTGGAAACCCTGTGGAGCGAACAGCGCACCCTGGCCGAGCGTCTGCTCGAACTGCGCCAGCAACTGGCCAAGGCTCGCGACGCGGCCAACCAGCCACCGCGGGTATCGGTGGAAGAAGACGCCGAAGGCACGGTGATCGAAACCCTCGCCGCCGAAGTGGAAGAAGGGCAGAGCGTCGAGGCGCTGGAGGCTGCCCTCAACGAAACCCATCGCGCCCTGAGCGATGCCCAGAGCCAGGAACGCCTGGTCAGCTTCGAAGTCTGCCCGCGCCTGGTGGCCGAAGTGATCAGCGCCTGGACCGGTGTGCCACTGACGCAACTGGCCCGTGAACACAACGCCAAGGTGGCGAGCTTCGCCACCGACCTGCGCGCCCGCATTCGTGGCCAGGAGCAGGCGGTGCATGCGCTGGATCGCTCGATGCGCGCCACCGCCGCTGGCCTGAACAAGCCGGATGCGCCGGTGGGGGTATTCCTGCTGGTCGGCCCGAGCGGCGTCGGCAAGACCGAAACCGCCCTGGCCCTGGCCGACCTGCTGTACGGCGGCGATCGCTTCATCACCACCATCAACATGTCCGAGTTCCAGGAGAAGCACACCGTGTCGCGCCTGATCGGCGCGCCGCCAGGCTACGTTGGCTACGGCGAAGGCGGCATGCTCACCGAGGCGGTGCGGCAGAAGCCCTATTCGGTGGTGCTGCTCGACGAGGTCGAGAAAGCCGACCCGGACGTGCTCAACCTGTTCTATCAGATCTTCGACAAGGGCGTGGCCAACGACGGCGAAGGGCGCGAGATCGACTTCCGCAACACGCTGATCCTGATGACCTCGAACCTGGCCAGCGACCGCATCAGCGCCCTGTGTGAGAACGGTGAGCGGCCGAGCGCCGAGATCCTGGAAGAGACCATCCGCCCGGTGCTCAGCAAGCACTTCAAGCCGGCGCTGCTGGCGCGCATGCGCGTGGTGCCGTACTACCCGGTGGGCGGCCCGGTGCTGCGCGAGCTGATCGAAATCAAGCTGGGCCGCCTGGGCGAGCGCCTGAACCGTCGCCAGCTGGATTTCACTTACTGCCAGAACCTGGTCGACCACCTGGCCGAGCGCTGCACCCAGAGCGAAAGCGGCGCGCGCCTGATCGACCACTTGCTCGACCTGCACGTACTGCCGCTGGTGGCCGACCGCCTGCTGGACGCCATGGCCACCGGCGAGAACCTCAAGCGCGTACACGCGACGCTCGACAGCAGCGGCGGCGTGACCTGCGAGTTCGCCTGAGGTGGGTGTGATGTTCACTCGTGTACCGCAACCGCTGATCTATGCCGAGGCGCTGCTGGCGCAGTTCGCCAGCCTGTCGCGGGCGGCCGACGGTGGCGCGCTGCTGGGCGATTTCGTGCGCGGCGTGGCCGGGCTCAGCGGTTGCGAGCTGAGCCAGCTGTACCTGCTGGATGCCACCCATACCCGGCTGGGCCTGAGCGCCGAATGCCTGGGCGGCATCCTGCAACCGCGGGAAGCGGCGAGCCTGCCGGCGGACTACAACGGTGAGCAACTGCTGCAGTTCGCCCTGTGCCAGAACCGCGTGGTGAGCCTGGTGGGGCTGAGCGGCAGCCTGCACGAAACCAGTTTCCTGCCGGCCCGGGACACGCCCTGGCAGTCGTTGTTGTGCGTGCCGCTGGTGAACACGCAAAAGGCCGTCGAGGGCCTGCTGCTGTGCGCCAGTCGCGAACACATCGACCTGCAGGGCTTCGCCGATTCCATGGGGCAGCTGGGCTCGTTCGTGCTCGGGCAATTGCACCTGCTGCAACGCCTGCGCCGTCCAGTGGGCGACGCGACGCCCGTGGCCAGCACCCCGGTCAGCGCCAGCGGCTACGGGTTGATCGGCAACAGCACGGCCATGCGCCAGACCTACCAGTTGATCAGCAAGGTGCTGCACAGCCCCTACACCGTGTTGCTGCGTGGCGAGACCGGCACTGGCAAGGAAGTGGTGGCGCGGGCCATCCACGACTACGGCCCACGGCGCTCCCAGGCGTTCATCGTGCAGAACTGCGCGGCCTTCCCGGAGAACCTGCTGGAGAGCGAGCTGTTCGGCTACCGCAAGGGTGCCTTCACTGGCGCCGATCGCGACCGTCCGGGGCTGTTCGACGCGGCCAATGGCGGCACCCTGTTGCTGGACGAAATCGGCGACATGCCGCTGTCCCTGCAAGCCAAGCTGCTGCGCGTGTTGCAGGAGGGCGAGATCCGTCCGCTGGGTTCCAACGACACCCACAAGATCGACGTGCGCATCATCGCCGCGACCCACCGCGACCTGGCGGTGCTGGTCAGCGAAGGCAAGTTCCGCGAGGACCTGTACTACCGCCTGGCGCAGTTCCCGATCGAGTTGCCGGCCCTGCGCCAGCGCGAAGGCGACATCCTCGACCTGGCCCGGCACTTCGCCGACAAGGCCTGCGCCTTCCTGCAGCGCGACCCGGTGAGCTGGTCGGAAACCGCCCTCAATCACCTGTCGGGCTACACCTTCCCGGGCAACGTGCGCGAGCTCAAGGGCCTGGTGGAACGGGCGGTGCTGCTGTGCGAAGGCGGTGAGCTGCTGGCCGAGCATTTCTCCCTGAGCAGCGAAGCGCTGCCGGAAGAACCCGGCCTGAACCTGCGCGAACGCCTGGAGAAGGTCGAGCGCCACCTGCTGCTCGATTGCCTGCGCAAGAACGACGGCAACCAGACCCTGGCGGCCCGCGAGCTGGGGCTGCCCAGGCGCACGCTGCTGTACCGCCTCGGGCGGTTGAACATCAATCTTGGCGACTTCGAGGGTTAGCGCGACATGACTTTCCCCAGCGCCTTTTTCGTTTCGCCAAGCGTCGCCCGCCAGGGTCGGCGCTTTGTGCATTGTCTACCCATGGAGACCCTCTGATGTCTGTTCGTCACTGGCAAGCCGCCCTGCTGGCTCTGATCGTTCTCAGCGGCCTCGGCGGCTGTAGCGGTAATTACAAATTCAACGACAACACCTATCGCCCATTGGGTGATCCGCAGGCGGTCAATCGCGGCAAGTGACCGCAAGGAGCATCATCATGGAACTGGTTTTCGAAATGCTGAACACCAAGCAGTTCGTGCCCACGGAGTTGAGCAGCAAAACCTTCAAGCAGGCCGGTGGGGTGATCGGGCGAGGCGAGGATTGCGACTGGATCATTCCGGACCGCAAGCGTCACCTGTCCAACCACCACGCGATCGTCAGCTACCGCGACGGAATGTTTTTCCTCACCGATACCAGCAGCAACGGTATCCAGGCCAGTGACAGCGGCGCGCGCCTGCGCAAGGGCGAGCCGCAGCGTATCGAGCACGGCAGCGTGTATGTGCTGGGGGATTTCGAGATCCGCGCGCGCCTGGTGCGCGACCCGGCGACCTTCGACGCCGAAGTCGGGCGTCCGCAAGCCGCTGGCAGCATCATTCCCGATGACGCATTCCTCGACCTCGACCCGCTCAACGCGCTGGACCAGCAGGAACGGGTGTATTCGGAAATCGACGAACTGACTGCGCTCAACACGCCGCGCCAGGAACCACGGCAGCGCGCGGACTATGCGCGCATCGACATGGAAAGCCTGCTGGTGCCGGAACTGGTGGCCCAGCCCGAGGCGCCGGTCGCCGTCGAGCCGGCCCCGGTGGAGCGCCAGCGCGAAGGCTTCTGGGAGCATTTCGGCGCGGCGCTGGGGGTGGACCTCAAAGGCCTCGATCACGACGCCCGCGAAGCCCTGGCGATCGATGCCGCGCGCCTGCTCAAGCAAAGCATCGGCGGCCTGCAGCAGAGCCTGCGCACCCGCAGCGAGCTGAAAAACGAACTGCGCCTGGCCCTGACCACGGCCCAGGGCGGCAGCAAGAACCCGCTCAAGTTTGCCGTGGACGCCAGCGAAGCGCTGGGCATCCTGCTGCAGGGCAACAAGCCCGGCCAGTTGCCGGCCGAGCAGGCGATCTCCCGCGCGTTCCGCGATCTGCAGGCGCACCAGGTGGCGCTGCTGACCGCCAGCCGCGCGGCCGTGCGCGGCACCCTCGAGCATTTTTCGCCGCAGCAACTGACCCTGCGTTTCGAGCGCGACAACAAGCCGTTGCTGGCCACATCCGGCAGCCGCTGGAGAGCCTACAACCGCTACCACCAGGCCCTGCGCCAGGACGATGACTGGAGCGAACGCCTGCTGGCCCGCGACTTCGCCCAGGCCTACGAAGAACAGATCCGCCTGATCTCCACCCTTCACACCGAACACCAAGGATGATGCGCATGTCTCGCTGCTCGACCCTGTTATCCAAGACGCTGGCTGTGCTGACCGCCCTGGCGTTGCTGGCCGGCTGCTCGTCGCTGTCGCCGTACTCGACCATGACCAAGCTCAACCTCAAGCTGACTGCCAGCGACCAGCTCAACCCGGACCTCAACGGTCGTCCGTCGCCGATCGTGGTGCGGCTGATCGAACTCAAGCATCCGGTGGCCTTCGAGAACGCCGATTTCTTCAGCCTCTACGAGCGCGCCAAGGAGTCCCTGGCCCCGGACATGGTGGCCAGCGAAGAACTGGAACTGCGCCCGGGTGAAACCGTGGAACTCAAGCTCAGCGTCGAAGAAGGCAGCCGCTACGTCGGCGTGCTGGCGGCCTACCGCGACCTGTCGGAAACCCAGTGGCGCTATGTGGTGCAGCTCACTCCGGTGGAACTGACCGAAGCCGACCTGACCCTCGACCAGGCCGGTATCCGCACCAGCAACGCAACGCTCGCCAAGGCGGACAAGTAATCATGAATGTGCATAAAGTCATTTGGCAGGAAGGCATGTTGCTGCGCCCGCAGCACTTCCAGCACAACGATCGCTACTACGACTACCAGATGAAGACCCGCACCCAGTTGCTGGGCAGTTATTCCTGGGGTTTCCTGAGCCTGGAGATCGACCTGCAGTTCCTCAACATGGGCAAGCTGGTGATCAGCCAGGCCTCCGGCATCCTGCCCGACGGCAGCCTGTTCGAGCTGGGCGGCAACACCGAGCCGCTGGCCCTCGACGTACCGCCGAACACCGGCAACACCCCGGTCTACCTGGCCTTGCCGCTGGTGACCGGCAACCACATCGAGTCACGCCGTCCGGAGCAGTCCGACGTGCTGGCGCGCTACACCGCCTACGAGGCGGAAGTGGCCGACTCCAACGCCGGCGACGACTCCAGCAGCCAGGTCAGCTGCGCCCGGCCGGACTTCCGCCTGCTGCTCGGCGAGCAACAGAGCGACCAGGCCTATGTGAAGCTCAAGCTCTGCGAAGTCCTCGACACCACGCCCGACGGGGTGATCAGCCTCGACCCGGACTTCGTGCCGACCTTCATCCACGCCCATGCCTCGAGCTACCTGCTGTCGTGCCTGAAGGAAGTGATCAGCATGCTCAGTCACCGCGGCGACACCATTGCCGACCGGATCCGTTCCAACGGCAAGGTCGGCGGTGCCGAAGTCGGCGACTTCATGATGCTGCAACTGATCAACCGCACCGAACTGCTGCTGCGCCACTACCTGGGCCTGGAGCAGGTGCATCCGGAAGAGCTGTACCGCACGCTGTTGACCATGCTCGGCGATCTGGCGACCTTCGCCAGCGACAGCAAGCGGCCGCGCCTGGACAGCCGCTACCAGCACAGCGACCAGGGCGCGAGCTTCCGCAAGTTGATGGACGCGATCCGCCAGGTGCTGTCGATGGTGCTCGAACAGCACGCCATCGAGCTGGTGCTGCAGGCGCGCCAGTACGGGATCATCGTGTCGCCGTTGCACGACCACAAGCTGCTGGGCTCGGCCTCGTTCGTCCTGGCCGCCAGCGCCAACTGCGACTCCGAAGAACTGCGCCATCGCTTGCCGGCGCACCTCAAGGTCGGCCCGGTGGAGCGCATTCGCCAACTGGTCAACCTGCACCTGCCGGGGATCAAGGTCAAACCCTTGCCGGTGGCGCCACGGCAGATCGCGTTCCACTCCAACAAAACCTATTTCATCCTCGAACTCAGTTCCGAAGACCTGGCGCAACTGGAGCGTTCCGGCGGTTTCGCCTTCCACGTGTCCGGCGAATTCGCCGAGCTTGAACTGAAATTCTGGGCCATCAGGAACTGACCGACATGATCAAGGACATGGAACACAACCAGGACGACAAGACCGTCCTGCTCGATCGCCAGGGCCATGGCCCGGCGCAGAGTCCGCTGACCGATTTCGCCGCGCCGCCACGCTTCGAGCAACTGGAAGAACGGATGATCTACGCCGCGCGCCTGCGCCCGGCCGAGGCCTTCAACATCAGCCTGAACGCGCTGGTGGCGGCGGCCTCCGACCTGTTGTCGGAAGTGGTGCGCCTCAAGCACAGCGACACCCGCGAAGACCTGTATGCGCTCAACGAGCGGCTGACCTCGGCCCTGAAACTGTTCGAGGTGCGCGCCCTGCACAACGGCGCCGAAAGCAGCCAGGTCATGGCCGCCCGCTACGTGCTGTGCACCGTGGTCGACGAGGCGGTGGTCACCACCCCCTGGGGCAATGAAAGCGAGTGGTCGCAGATGAGCCTGCTCAGCAGCTTCCACAACGAGACCTTTGGTGGCGAGAAGTTCTTCCAGCTGCTGGACCGGTTGTCGAAGAACCCGGTCAAGCACCTGCCGATGCTGGAGCTGATGTACCTGTGCCTGTCGCTGGGTTTCGAGGGCAAGTACCGGGTCATGGCCCGCGGCATGCTCGAACTCGAAGGCATCCGCGATGCGCTGTACCGGCAGATCCGCCAGCTGCGCGGCGACGTGCCGCGCGAGCTGTCGCCGCATTGGGAAGGCCTGCACGACAAGCGCCGCAGCCTGGTGCGCATCGTGCCGTGGTGGATGGTCGCGCTGTTCACGGTGGTCTGCCTGGTGGTGATGTATTCGGGGTTCGCCTGGGTTCTGGGCGAGCAGCGCGAGACCGTTCTGCAACCTTATCAGCAGCTTGACCCGGCCGTGGTCCAGCCCCAGCCGTAATACAGGGACGTGTGATGAAAAACTTCTTCAAGAAAGTCGGCGCCTTCCTGCGCAAGACGTGGGTCTGGACGCTGTTGCTGGTGCTGTTCGTGGCGCTGCTGGTGTGGTTCGTCGGGCCGCTGCTGGCGGTCAACGACTACAAGTTCTGGGAAAGCGCGACCTCGCGCCTGCTGACCATCAGCGTGCTGTTCCTGATCTGGGGCCTGACCATGGTCTTCGTCAGCTGGCGCGCCGGGATCCGCAAGAAAGAAATGGAAGACAGCGAAGACGGCCAGGAACGCCTGCGCCGTGAAGAGCTGATCGACGAGGAACAGAAAGAGCTGCGCAGCCGCTTCAAGGAAGCCATGCGCACCCTCAAGACCTCCAGCCTGTACCGCGGGCGCAGCGAGCGCTGGCGCAACGACCTGCCCTGGTACCTGCTGATCGGTCCGCAGAGCAGCGGCAAGACCAGCCTGCTGGACTTCTCGGGCCTTGAGTTCCCGATCAACAAGATCGACCGCAAGCTGACCCGCGACACCATCGGCACCCGGCATTGCGACTGGTACTTCGCCGACCACGGCGTGCTGATCGACACCGCCGGCCGCTACCTGACCCAGCCCGACGCGGAAGTCGACGGCAGCGCCTGGAGCACCTTGCTCAACCTGCTGCGCAAGCGCCGTCGCGGGCGTCCGCTCAACGGTGTGTTGGTGACCATTCCGGTGGAACTGCTGCTGAGCGGCAACGAGCCGGATCTCGACACCCTGGCGCGCCAGGTCCGCGCGCGCCTGCAGGACGTGCACCAGAAGCTGCACGTCGACGTGCCGGTGTACCTGGTGCTGAGCAAGGCCGACCAACTGCTCGGCTTCGACGAGTTCTTCGACCAGCTGAGCCGCGAGGAAAGCGATCAGGTGCTCGGCACCAGCTTCCGCAAGGAACAGAACGGCACCGACGTCGCCGTGCTGCGCCAGGAGTTCGAAGAGCTGCTGCGCCGCCTGAACAGCCAGGTGATCATGCGCATGCACCAGGAGCGCGACACCCAGCGCCGTGGCCGCATCCTCGACTTCCCGCACCAGCTGGGGCAGATCGGCGAGCGTCTGTGCCTGTTCGTCGACATGGCATTCACCGGCAACCGCTACCAGCGGGCCAGCCAGCTGCGCGGTTTCTACCTGACCAGCGCGCCGCACCTGACGGAAAAACTCGACCCCGACACCGCCAGCATCGGCGCCAGCCTGGGCATGGCGGCCGGTGTGCTGCCGACCCTGCGCAGCGGTCGTTCGCGCTTCATTCACCACCTGCTGAGCCGGGTGATTTTCCCCGAGGCCGACCTGGCTGGCCTGGACAAGCGCGAGCGCAATCGCATCCATTGGGGCCAGCGTGCGCTGTACGTTGGCGCGCTGGTGGCCCTGGCCTTGTTCGGCCTGCTCTGGGCCGGTGGTTTTTCCGCCAACTACGAGCGCCTGGAAAACCTGCGCTCCCTGGCGCAGAACTGGAACCAGCAGCGCACCGCGCTGACCGCCCGCGACGACGCGATGGCGGCGCTCAAGACCCTCGACACCAGCTTCGAAGCCACCAAGGTGTTCCCGGCCAAGGGCGACGTCTCGCTGCACGAGCGGGTCGGCCTGTACCAGGGCGAGGAAAGCAACCCGGTGGTGCTCAGCGCCTACGAGCGTGAGCTGCAAGCGCAGCTGCTGCCACGGGTGGCGCAGATGCTGGAAGGGCAGATCCGCAGCAACATGCGCGACCGCGACCGCCTGCTCAACAGCCTGCGGGCGTACCTGATGCTGAACATGCAGGACCGTCGCGATCCGTCCTGGCTCAAGGACTGGGTGGCCAGCGACTGGTCGACGCGCTACGCCGGCAACACCGCGGTGCAGAATGGCCTGGGCGCGCACTTCGAACGTCTGCTCAAACTGCCGTTCAGCTACCCGCTCAACGACACGCTGGTGGCCCAGGCGCGCCAGGTGCTGCGCAGCGAGTCGCTGGCCAACGTGGTCTATCGCGTGCTGCGCGAACAGGCGCGGAGCCTGCCGGAGTACCGTCTGAGCCAGCACCTGGGGCCGCAAGGCAGCCTGTTCGTCGGCACCGACTACGCGATCCCGGGCTTCTACACCCAACAGGGTTACCAGCAGTATTTCTCGGTCCAGGGCACGGCGCTGGTCACCGATATCCTGCGTGACAACTGGGTGCTGGGCGAAGGCAGCGGCATCAGCGGCATGGACCTGCGCCGCCTGATGGTGGAACTGGAACAGCTGTACTTCCGCGACTACGCCAACTTCTGGAGCGAAGCGGTCGGCCAGGTCGGCCTGCAACCGTTCAACGACGCTGGCGAAGGCGCCGATCAGGTCGCCGGCCTGACCTCGGCCAACTCGCCGGTGCTGCAACTGCTGGTGGAGGTGCGCGAGAACACCCGCTTCCAGGCCATCGCCGAAGCGGCCGAAGACGCGACCGCCGCGGCGGACAAGGCCGCCGAGAAGGGCGGGGCGCTGGGCAAGGTCGCGGCGGCTGCCGCGGGCAAGGCCCAGGAAGCCCTGGCCAAGAACCTGCCGGACACCGCGAAGAAGTCGCTGCAACGTCGCTTCGAACCGCTGCACCGCCTGCTGGACGACAACAACGGCCCGGCCGCTGACCTGACGCCGGCGCTGCAAGCGCTGAACGACCTGCAACTGCAACTGGCCGGCCTGGCCCGTGCCAGCGCGCCCGAGCAGGCGGCGTTCGAGATGGCCAAGACCCGCATGAGCGGCCAGCGCGATGCCCTGAGCAGCCTGCGCAACGCTTCGGTGCGCCTGCCGCGTCCGGTGAGCGTGTGGTTCAACGTGCTGGCGGAAGACACCTGGCGCCTGGTGCTCAACGACTCCTACCAGTACCTCAACCAGCGTTACCAGAGCGAGCTGTACAGCTTCTACGGCAAGGCCATCAGCAAGCGTTATCCGTTCAGCGCCCACAGCACCAGCGATGTCGCCATCAGCGACTTCCGCGAGTTCTTCAAGGCGCAAGGCATCGCCGATCGCTTCTTCGAAACCTACATGCGGCCTTTCGTCAGCGGCGATCCGGGCAACTACCGCCTGCGCAGCATCGACGGCCACAGCCTGCCGATGTCCAAGGTCTACCTCGACCAGATGGCCGCGGCCCAGGTGATCCGCCAGAGCTTCTTCTCGGAGAACCCGGCGGAGCCGCAGGTGCAGTTCAAGCTGGAGCCCTACACCCTGGACCCGGCGGTGAGCCGCTCCGAGTTCCGTTTCGGCGACAAGACCATGGAATACCGCCACGGCCCGATCGTGCCGGTGTCCTTCAAGTGGCCGACCGACGCCGAAGACGGTCGCACCAGCCTGGTGCTGGACAAGATGGCCGGGCGCCCGGTGGGCATCGAAAAGAACACCGGCCCCTGGTCGCTGTTCCGCCTGTTCGACCTGATGCAGACCGAGTACCTGACCGGCCGTGACGTGCTGGTGCTCAAGGCCGACCTGGGCGGCCTGCGCGCCAACTACCTGCTGATGAGCCAGCGCACGCCGAACCCGTTCGACATGGGCGTGCTGCGCACCTTCCGCATGCCGGTGCAGCTCTGATGCTGGTTGCCAGTACCTGGCGCAGCGCTGCGCGCACCGACCCGGGCAAGGTTCGGGCGCGCAACGAAGATGCCTTCCTCGACTGCCCGGAGCAGGGGCTCTGGGTGGTCGCGGACGGCATGGGCGGGCATCAGGGTGGCGACATCGCCAGCCAGTTGATCGTCGCCAGCCTGGCCGAGTTGCCGGCGCAGGACAGTTTCGACGAGCGGCTCAAGGGCTTGCGCCAGTGCCTGCACTGGCTCAACCGGCGCCTGGGCCAGGAGTTGACCGTCACCGCCGAGCGCCACGACAGCATCATGGGCAGCACCGTGGTCGCGCTGTTGCTGGAAGGCGACCGCGCGGCGTGCATCTGGGCCGGCGACAGCCGCTGTTACCTGTGGCGCGGGCAGCGTCTGTACCAGCTGTCCAAGGACCATTCGCTGCAACAGCAACTGATCGACGAGCAGCAGATGAGCGTCGAGCAGGCGCGGGCTCATCCGGCGGCCAATGCCCTGACCCGGGCGGTGGGCGCCAGCGAGCAGCTGACCCTGGATGTGCTAGAGCTGCAGGTCTACCCCGGCGATGCCTTCCTGCTGTGCAGCGACGGCCTGTACCAGGGGCTGACCAGCGACGCGCTGGGCAACGCCTTGAGCCTGGCTTCGCCGCAGGTGGCGCTGGAGCGTCTGTTCGACGGCGCCCTGCGAGGCTCGGCGCGGGACAACCTGACAGCCGTGGTGATCCGCCAATGAGTGATCTCAAATCCGGTCTGGATAACATCCTGATGAGCGAGGAAGAGGCCAGCAACCTGACCTATTTCGCCTTCGCCAAGGCCAATGAGGCGCCGCGTCCCGTGGCGCCCAAGGCCAAGGGCAAGGGGCGCAACCGCTCGAGGAACCGCTCCCGTTCCAAGGCCAAGGCCGTGGCGCCTGTGGGTGGGTTGCCGGACGTACTGGCCGGACGTTACCGCCTCGAGCGCCTGCTCGGGGCCGGTGGCATGGGCGCGGTCTACCGCGCGCGGGACCTGCTGCATGAGCAGTTCGGCGATCCCGACCCTTACATAGCGCTCAAAGTCATGAGCGAAGAATTCTCCGAGACGCCGGATGCCAGTGCCTTGCTCTACAGCGAGTTCGCCCTGACCCGACGCCTGCGCCACCCGAACGTCGTGCGCTTGCACAGCTTCGAGGTGGACACCCAGTGCCAGCGCGCCTTCATCACCATGGAGCTGATGCGCGGCCTGACCCTGGACAAACTGCTCTGCGAACGGCCCACCGGCCTGCCGTGGAAAGAGCTGCGCGATGTGGTGCGGCCACTGCTCGATGCCCTGGCGTACAGCCACGCTCGCGGTGTGCTGCACGGCGACCTGAAACCGAGCAACGTGATGCTGTGCGAAGACGGTGTGCGGCTGTTCGACTTCGGCCTGAGCCAGGCCGAGGAGGGCGTGCTGCCCGGCCTGCCGCAGCTGAGCCGCAGCCGCTTCAACGCCTGGACGCCCGGCTATGCCGCCCCCGAATTGCTGGAGGGCGGGGCCTTGTCGGCCAGCGCCGATCTGTACGCGGTGGCCTGTGTGATCTACGAGCTGGCCTGCGGCAAGCACCCGTATCGCCGGTTGCCGTCGACCCAGGCCCGCGACGAACGCCTGGACCGCACGCTGCAGGCGCCCAAGAACCTTCCCAGACACTGTTGGCCAGCCCTGCGCGCGGCGCTGGCCTTCGACGCGGCGCAACGCACCATCTGCGCCCAAGCATTGCGCGACGCCATGCGCGCGGATTCGTCCTGGCTGCAACGCTGGTTCCATCGGCGTAACGGATGACCACCGAACAGGGAGCAAGATATGTTCAATCCTTCCAATGAAACCCACTTCAGCCTGACGGTCGACGACTTCCAGGGTGACTTGCAGGTGCTGTCTTTCGAAGGGATCGAAGGCATCAGCCAGCCGTTCCGTTTCGATCTGGAACTGGTCAGCGAGAACCCCGACCTGGACCTGGAGACGCTGCTGCACAAGCAGGCTTTTCTAGCGTTTGATCCGCAAGGCAGTGGCATCCACGGCCAGATCTACCGCGTGGCCCAGGGCGATGCCGGCAAGCGCCTGACCCGCTACAAGGTGTCGCTGGTGCCGCAACTGGCCTACCTCGAGCACCGCACCAACCAGCGCATCTACCAGCAGCTATCGGCGCCGAAGATCATCGCCCTGATCCTCGAAGAACACGGTATCCAGGGCAACGCCTACCGGTTCCAGCTCGGCACCCCGTGCCCGGACCGCGACTACTGCGTGCAGTACGACGAAACCGACCTGCACTTCATCCAGCGCCTGTGCGAAGAGGAAGGCCTGCATTACCACTTCCAGCACAGCCCGGAAGGTCATTTGCTGGTGTTCGGCGACGACCAGACCGTGTTCCCCAAACTCGGCCAGCCCACCGCCTATATCCAGGGCAGCGGCATGGTCGCCGATGAGCCGGTGATCAAGGGTTTCAACCTGCGCCTGGAAACCCGCACTAGCCGCACCACCCGCCGCGACTACGACTTCGAGAAGCCACGCCTGCAACTGGAAGCGGCCTATAAACCCGAGGCTGAAAGCGAAGAGCCGGACCTGGAAGACTACGACTACCCGGGCCGCTTCACCGACCGCGCTCGCGGCAAGTTCCTCAGCCAGCGCGCCCTCGAACGCCACCGCGCCGACTACCAGCAGGCCGAAGGCTGGGGCGACCAGACCCGCCTGGTCAGCGGCCACTTCCTGGAACTGTCCGAGCACCCGCGCAGCGAGTGGAACGACCTCTGGCTGCTGACCCACATCGTCCACGAAGGCAAGCAGCCACAGGTGCTGGAAGAGTCGGTGACCAGCGACACCACCGACAACAAGGATGACTTCCACCAGGGCTATCGCAACCGCTTCCTCGCCACGCCCTGGCAGGTGTTCTACCGTCCAGCCCTGAACCACCCGAAACCGCGGGTGCTGGGCAGCCAGACCGCGGTAGTCACCGGGCCCAAGGGCGAAGAAATCCACTGCGACCAGTACGGTCGGGTGAAGGTACAGTTCCACTGGGACCGCGAAGGCAAGGCCGACGACAAGACCAGCTGCTGGCTGCGCGTGTCCTCCAGCTGGGCCGGCGACCGCTACGGCGCCATCGTCATCCCGCGCATCGGCATGGAAGTACTGGTGACCTTCCTCGAGGGCGACCCCGACCAGCCGCTGATCACCGGCTGCCTGTACCACAAGGAACACCCGGTGCCTTACGCCCTGCCGGCGAACAAGACCCGTACCGTCTTCAAGTCCATGAGCTCCCCCGGCGGCGCCGGCTACAACGAACTGCGCATCGAAGACAAAAAAGGCGCCGAACAGATCTTCATCCACGCCCAGCGCGACTGGGACGAAAACATCGAGCACGACCAGAAAATCCGCATCGGCCACGAACGCCACGACACCGTGGAGAAGAACACCTACACCGAACTCAAGGCCGAAGAACACCGCATCACCCACGCCGACCGCAAGACCGAAACCCGCGTCGACGACCACCTGACCGTGGGCGAAAACCAGCACATCAAACTCGGCACCGCGCAACTGACCAAAGCCGGCCAGGAAATCCACCTCAAGGCCGGCGCCAAGATGGTCATCGAAGCGGGCAGCGAACTGACGATCAAGGCCGGGGGGAGCT
>NZ_JACMZT010000069.1:0-19307 GCF_017349615.1 Pseudomonas sp. GW531-T4 | reverse complement strand
AACCACACCGGGTCGGCAATGCGGGCGACGCGTTGATCCACGACAAAGGTGGTGGCCGATCCGGCAATGACCTTGCCGCCGGTTGTGGTGGGGTCGCCTTCCCTGATGACAAAGGCCATGGCTACGTTCTCCATGAGGAATTTGCCTCGAACGTAACGACGAAAATCAGGCGGCTGAATCAGGCGATCCTGAAAAGCTTGCCCCTCTGAAACCCGCGTAAAACAACGGGCAACGGACAGCGATTGGCCCTACACAACTTGCAGAAAGTGCTGACTTGTTTGCTGCCGAGCCCCCGCCCTATAGTCCTTGCTCATCCATAAGGCGACCGGGTTTGGCGACCTGGAAATAAAACTTAAGAGACGCGCATCAGTGCCTTATTTTTTGCGAAGTCATGCCTTCGTCAAAAACTCAATGGCGGCTGTGCGTGGGAGACCTCAGGGTCTGCCGGTTTTTCTTAGGCTTTTTCCGGTTCGCCAACCCGCGTACAGCTGCCACCCCATTTGTTTGGCGACGAATACCGGGCGGCTATTTCAAATAGCTTAAGGAGCGTTACCGATGACTCAGCAATACATCCCCCTCACGGGCATCGACAGCCTCATCCCCTGCCTGCTGATCGACAAGAACACCCCACTCGACGTCCTCCACGCCAACAGCACAGCGCGCCTGCTGGCCGTCACCCAAGTGCTGGAAAGCCTCGCCCGCCTCGACCTGAAAGACGCCGACAGCGCCGACCTGCAACACCTGGCCAACGCCAGCGCCATCCTGCTGCGCGACAGCTGCGACCTGCTCGACGTCATGGGCTGGCGCCTGCAGGCCTGACATCGCACACCTGTAGCCGCTGCCGCAGGCTGCGATCGGCCGAATGGCCGTGACGGTTTCAAGACCGCTGAAGGTCCTTCGGACCTTATCGCAGCCTTCGGCAGCGGCTACAGAGCAAACGTCAGGGAAGTAAGCGCTCGGGGCCCCATCAGCATGCGGGCGCCCGGCAGTTGAACAGCCCTGGATTCAGAGCTGCTTGGCCATGGACTCGCTGATGGCCTGCAAGCCAGCCTCGGTGATCAGTTTCCAGTCATCCTCGGTAATCATCTGCATGCCTTCGCGTTTCAAGGTCTTGACCTCGACAGGCGAGGACGCGCTACCGGTGTCCACCTTCAGATGCGATTTGTTGTTCACCGCAACGGAGAAGGCACCGGGCGACATCCATGACCAGAACTCGACCACATGCACGGTGATGGTCCTGGCATCCGACGCCTGCTCGGTGCTCGGCACCACTTGATAACCGGCTTTGCCGTAGGCTGCGCCGATGCTCTTGGCAATCAGCGTGCTGACCTTGACGCCCTCCGGCAACAGCACATCGCCCAGCCCCATGCCATAGCCATTGCGCTTGCGCGCAATCGCGCGCTCGGTGATCGCCTTGTCGTTGATCTCGCCATTCTTCAGCGAAGGAATGTCGGCACTGCGCGGATCGGCTTCAAAACGACGCTCGTCGAGCACGTTGATCACCACCTTCTGGCCGTTGCCGCTGGCCACTTCAGGCCCGTCGATATCTACCACCGAACGGCTGGTGGCGCAGCCGAACAAGGTCGTGGTCGCCAGCAGCAAACCAGCGAGTTTCAGGTATTTCATGACGACTTCAGTCATTGGCATCCATCCGGTTCTGATTCAGAAAATAAGGCCGCCCGACGCCCACAGGCGTATTCGGGTGGCGCAGAATAATGCGCAATGACATTAAAATGCCACCACCTAAACCATGAATCGTCGCAAAGGCGGTGACCAGCCGCTCCTACAGGTGCAGGCAAAAAAAAGGGGTGATCAACGATCACCCCGAGGCTTGGTACCACGAGAGAACCTATAAGGTCAGTTGCCGCCGCTCCTCCTCGGTCAACTGCTGCCGCGCCTGATCGCTCAGCGGCCCGGCGCCCAGCACCTGCACCGGGCTGTCCGGGTTGTAACCGGGGTTGGCCCGGCTGGCGCCATCCTGGGTCGGCGCCAGGCGTTCCTGGCCGAAGCTCAACACCTGCACACTAAACACCGACGGCATATTCTGCCGCGCCGCCGCCTGCTGCTGGCGCGCCACATCCTCGGCGGCCTGGGTCGCCGACGACGCCGCCGAACTGGCCGACGTCAGGGCCCCGGTATTGACCGACGCCACTACCGGTATCCCGGATGACTTGCCCTGGGTCTGGATGTTTGCCGCGTTGACCACTTGCAAGGCGAAGATATTGACGTTGCCCGACACCCTGATCCCTGCCTCGCCGGCATCGATGGTGCCCAGTGGCGCCAGCAGGTCGATATCCCCGGCAGGCACTTCGGCAATCGGTGCCAGGGTGGCGATCCCCGCCCCCGAGCTTGGCACGTTCGACGACAGCGTGACGTTGCCCCAGTTGTCGTAGACCCGCTTGGGCGGCGTATAGATCACGGTGGTCTTGGAACCGCGCCCGGCGTTGATATCGCCAGCGTTCGACCAGCCGAGGATCGACCCGCCAAAGGTGGTCATGACCCGGCTCTGGCCCAACAAAATGCTGCCTTGGGAGTACAACTGGATATCGCCGGCACCCTGGGTGATGATCCCGGCACTGGCCGGCGGCGCCTCGCCTTCGATGCCGAATACCTGTTGCCCGCCCGGGGTCAGCATCTGGATGTCACCACCAAACAAGGTGTGTACACCCGCGCCGCCATACAGGGTGATGTCGCCGTCGTAAACGATCGGGTTGCCCGCCACATCGGCGGCTGGCAGCAAGGAAGCGATCGCATTGCGACTGCGCAGGAAGCTGCCGAAACGCGGGCCGTTTGCATCGTTGTACTCGCGGCCGCCCTCACGCAGTTCCTCGAAGTAGACGCGACGGGCGAAGACCCGCTGCTGCTCCGCCGGCAAGCTGGCAAAGTAGCCCCGTGCCTCGTCACTGGAACCCTCGAAGGCAAAGCGCTCCTTGAGCCACTTCAACAATTCGGCTTCATAGGTCTTGGCGACTTTGCCCCGTTGCTCGGCCAGCGGCACGCCAGCCTGAGCCTGATTGATCGGGTCCAGGTACGGCGTGACGAACTTCAGGTAATCCAGGCCCGCGGCCCCGACACCGGCCTGCATCACGATGCTGGCGCCAGGCCGCGAGTCGCCGGCCACCACCGGACCGAGACTGTTCACCGAGGCCTTGTCCTGCATCAGGATATTGCGTCCGGCGCTGATCTCCAGCGTGCCGGGGCCGGCGACGTTGAAGGAGCTGAACAGCAGGTCGCGTCCGGCGGAAACGATGGAAATATCGTTGGGGTTGTTATGGACAAACAGGTTGCCGCTGCTGGTGCCGCCATCGCGCATTATATTCCCCAGGGAACTGGCAATGATGCCGGGGACCCCTGTCGGCTCGCCCAAAGCAGTTCCCGAGTTGACAATATCGCGCCCCGCCTTCATCCACACCGGCCCTGCTGCTTCGTACCAGGTTTGTCCAAGCCGTGGGCCAAAGGTGAAGTTCAATATTTCACCGCTGCGCAATCCGACTATGTCCCCGCCAACCGCGTAAAAGCGCGCCGCATCAGTACTGGCGAACTGACCGTTGTTGGTGTTGGCACCAAAGGCGAACAACGAAAACTCGGTCTTGATGTTCGGAATCGTAATGCCGTCACTGCTCAGATTGGTCACTATGGGGGCGGCGCCCGTCCCCCAGCCCGCGAATGCCGGGGTAAAAGGCGTGGGCATCGCGCTCAGAGAGGCTCCAGACTGGTTGATGGCATAACCGCCGGCATAAATCGAGTCCCCGGCCAGTACTTCCAGGCGCCCCTGGGTAGACGGCGCCAACAGCAACGAGTACTGCGAGTTGTTACTCGTCCCCCCCAACGCCGAGCCACCGATGAACACATCGCCACTGGCGGCAATTGCGCTCAATTGCGAAGGGAAGATAAATCGGCCATCGGTCGGCGAGCTGTTGCGGTTGCCAATAGGTTGACCGTTATTGTTTATATCAATATCACCGACCTGCACACTTGGGGTCAGGCTACCTCCCGCCGAAAACAGATCAATGGCAGTGCGCTCGGTCCACAACGAAAACCAGCCATAGCCCCCCGTTCCATAAGAAGTTCCGTCATAGGTGAACGCCGAGGCGTTTTCAGTAGAGGTCCGCCCCGGATCGCCCGTACCGGCCAGCACCAGGTCGCCCCGGGTGGCCAGGCTGGCCGTGGCGTCGCCGAGCATCAACACCATGCCCCCTGTCGCGGTGCCCAGGGACGCATTGAACGGATCGTAGGCGCGGCTCTCCTTGCTGTCGTTAAACAGCGCGAGACTGCCATAGTTCAAGGCAATCCCCCCCAGGCTCGAGGCTTGCAGGCCGAGCGCGCCACGCAGGTTGCTCAAGACCCCGTTCAAACGCAGATCCTGCCGGGTGTAGTCGGTGGAGACCGGATTGGCAGTCGATGCAGTGGCGGCGGCCCGAGCCGATAATCCGGGGTTCAGGTCACCACCGACGCGCACATCCAGATCGCCACCGCCGGTCAGCAGCAGTTCACCTGTAGGGGTCACCCGACCGCTGCTGCCCACCGCCAGCACCAAGCCCTGACTGCGTGGCGAGGAAACCGCGTCCGGAGCGCCACGACGGCTGAGCAAACCGGCATCACGGCCCACATCCAGGGTCAGATTGCCACCGCCCAAGGTGCCGATACCGGTAAAACCCACCAGTATCGGAAGCTGCGCAATCATACTGCTATCGGGATTACCGGTATTCACTACTCCGCGACCACTCACATAGGTGCCGAAGTTGATCCACCAACTGGCCGGAATCGGCGTAACCCCGGCCGTATCGCCGGTCCCCTGGCGCCAGAGCCAATTGCCCAGGTTGGAGCTGGCCAATTGAGCGCGGGCGTTTTCCTTACGGGGTTCGGTGTAGTTGCTGAACACATCACCCGTCAGACTGCCACCACTGCGCAATAACAGGTTGCCGCCCTGATCCGGGTACCAGGCCGCATACAGACTGCCCGGCCCCTCGTTGACCAGACTCTCGTAAGTGGTCGCCGCACTGCCCAGAACACTGCCATCGCCGCCACGACTGCGCGCCTGATCGAAAGCGCCCTGCAGATCACCGGCTCGTGTAGCGGTCGAAGCCCCGGCGGTATAGACCCCGTACGACGACTGCATGGCCACATTACCCGCCGCCAGCAGGTCCAGATCTCCGGTACCGGTGCGCAGTACGCTGAAGTTCTGGGTGACCGGCGTTACTTTGTTCACCGGACCGACGATGACTTGCTCCGGCGTGCCGGGGATGGCTTCGCCCAGTGAGGTACACAGGCCTTCGGCGCACCAGGATTCATATTCCGCCAAAACCGGTGCCCCCTCGACAAAACTAGGGTCGATCAATACCCCGAGGTCGTTCCACACATAGTTGAAGCGATTGCACATACCTTCGGCGCACCAGGACTCCTCCGCCGGTGCGACACGCGTACCTTCAACAAAACTCGGGTCGATCAACACCCCCAACTCGTTCCAGAACCAGGCACCCGCCGGACGCTCCGGAGTCCCCGGAATAATGATGGTCTCGTGCCCCTCAAAGACCGCGTAATGAGTGTCGGCCAAGGTCAGGTCACCGGCCATCACCGGTTTGATCGCCCGGGTGTCGGCGGCCTGGGTATCAGCCCCCGAAACCAGGCGCATCGACCAGGACAACGAGCCCTCCGGCAACAATGAAGCGACGGCCCAATTGCTGCCCTGGCGCCCACCGGTCACCGTGCGCAGCGGCACCGAAATCACCCCGGACGGCAACTTGATATCGGTTTCCGACGGAATCAACGCGCCTACCTTGAGCGCCAGCGAGCCGGCCAGTTGCACGCCGTCCGGATTGTTCGAGTCAAAGCTGTCGCGGCTTGGTAAAGGCACCCCGGCCGGCCAGATCATGGCGCCCAGCGAGGCCGCCGCGGGCAGCCGTGTGCCAGCGTCCAGGGTCATGCCGCTGGCCAGGGTCACGGCCTCGCGGATCAGAGTACCGGCGGCATACACCTGATTGCCGGCACTGTCGCGCACGGCCGCTTGCAGCACCGTACCGGCCGGCAGTTCCAGCGGTGCCTGCAGGGTCGCCTCGACCGGCAGCAAGGTGCCCTGCGCCAGGCGCACCGGTTTGATCGGCAATGCATAGTTGAGGGTCTTGCCGGCCGGGAACAGGCTACCATCCGCCAGCGTCACACCCGGCCCCGGCACCACCACATCGCCACCAAAGGCCTGACGACCGGGGGTCAACACCCAGCCGGCATCGTCCGGGGTCGGCGGTGGTGGCGCAAAACCGTCGTTGATGCTGCCGTAGATGTCCAGGTTGCCCCCGGCGCGAATCACCAGGTTGCCTGGCTCGCCCGAGCCATACCCTGAGGTTTTCTGCGCATGGGGATTGACACTGGTATAGCGATAACCGGAGAGATCCAGGTCGCCGCTGATCACCAGATCGCCCTGGGTGACGATCTCCAGCCCCGGGCGCAGGTGAAAGGCGTCGGCATAGGTGGCGTTGTTCAAGCCAGCCAACTTGCCATTCATCAGGCTGGCATTGCTCAAGGCATTGTCGATAAAGCGCTGGCTGTCCTGATGCTTGGCGTCCAGGTAGGCCTGATCGATCACCTGGTACGGCCGACCGCTGGCAGCCGGCGCCGTGCCCTCAGGGGCATCGGTGTAACGGGCGGTGCCGTTTACCGCGATGGAGCGAGCCCCCAGGATGTTCAGCCGGCCACTGGCATCGATGGCGATATCGCCCAGGGTCGGGTCGCTGGCATCCAGGCGCGGAGCATTGAGTTCCAGCGTCCCGCGGGCCTGGCCGTCGTACTGGCCAGGCGCCGTACCGGCAGCGACCGAGGTGCCGTGGCGCAGGTCGATGCGTGCACCGTCAGCCAGGGTCAGTTGGCCAAGGCCGGAGTTGAGTTCGACCATCGCACGATTCGGCGAATCGATGATCTTGCCGTAGCTGTCGACCCGCAGGGCCGTGCCATGGATATCGAGCAAGGCACTGCCGGCCAGGGTCAGGCCCTGGCTGGCAGCCAGGCGAATGCTGCCGACCCGCTCGCCACTGGCATCGATGCTACCCAGCACCGTCAACTGGCCGTTATCCACGGAAACGTTGACTTCGCCGGCCTTGAGTTCGCTGCCGATCGTCAGGTCGCCGCGCTTGATCTGGAAACTGCGGGCGCCGAACACCTGGCCCTGGTTGAGGCGCTGGTTGAGCGCGGCGAAATCCCCCAGGGTCTGGGCGCGGATATCGACGCTGCCAGCCTTGTAAGGCACCAGGGTGCCGCCGGCGTCGTAATGCCCCGAGCTGGCACCGAGCAGCTGGCCTTGTAGATCCACCTGACCGCCGCCCTCGTCCACGGCTACCACCTTCAGGCTCCCACCATGGTTGTTCTGCGCCGACAGATCGATCAGCGACCCTGCCGCCTGGCGGATATCGCCCTCGCGGCTTTGCAGAATCACATCGCCGCCCCAACTGTATTGGCTGACTTCGTTGAACATGACCTGGCGCCCGGCCAGGTCCAGATGGGCGCGGTCGGTCAGGTTCAACCCATGCTCGGCATTGACCGTCAGCTTGCCGCTGGGCAGGACCACGGCGCTGTCCAGTTCGACGTTGTTGCCGGCCAGCAACACTTCAGCGCCAAGGCTGTCGATGGCCGGCAAGGCCGCCTGCTGGCCCGGTGCGCGACTCAACCGCAGGTCGCCCCCCGCCGTGATGCGGTTGACCGACCCCGCCTCGCCGGTCAGCAACGGCGTGCTGATATTCAGGTTGCCGCCGCTGTAGACGAAGCCCTTGCCAGCTTCATAGGCCCCCTGGGACTGATAGACCGCCAGGCTGCCCTTATGGTTGGCGGTCAGGCGCTCGCTGGCGCTGAGATTGACATTGGCAAAACCCAGGGCCAGGCGCGCGTAGTCGGCCAAAGGATCGGGCTGAGTGTTGGGGCCATAGCCGAATTCGATGCGCCGGGCCTGGATCTCCAGGGTGCCGCTGCCGGTGCCGGCACCGTTGGCGATCACCGCAGCGGGCGTACCGGCTGCCCCGTTCCAGATCAGGTTGCCGGTCTGGATCAGTGCCACATCGCCGGCCGCGCCGTCGCCGTAGATCGCCGGGGTACTGAGCATCAGGTTGTCGAGCATCGACTGGCCATTGCTGTCCAGGGTGCTCAGGGTGGTGCTGCCGTAGAAATTCAATGACTGGCCGGCGGTCAACGACAGGGTTTCCAGGGCCGGCGCCCCACTCGCGATATCGCCGCGCAACAAACGATTCATGACGTCCTGATTGAGGGTCAACCCCGACGGCAGGGCATTGCGCGCCTGGGCAGCGGCCAGGGCCTCTGGGCTGCCGACATTGACCCCGCCGACCGCCAGGGCCAGATGACGGGTGCCGTAACGCACCGCATCACCCAGCCTGAAGGTGTTGGTGGTGGCAAAGGCAATGGTGCCCTGGGAGTACAGCGTGGTTTCGCCCTGGCAAGTAGCCTGAACACAGTCACCGATCAAGATACTGCCGGGCCCCCGGCCCGCATCGTCCTTGGTCGGCGCGAGCATTTGCAGCACGCCGTTGGAGACGGCCAACACGCTGCGAAGTCCCGGTTGGTAGATAAAACCGTCGGTGGAGTCATAGGCCACATCGCCACGCCCCAGGGTATTGATCGATGCACCCTGCTCGACTTGAATCGCACCATTGGATCGACCGGAAACGAGGAACACTTCAGGGGCCGACAAAGTCGCGCCCTGGCGCAGAGTCACCGACTCAGCGGCACTGTTCGCGTCGAACTGGACAAAATTGCCACCTTGGCCATACACCACGTTCGGTGCTCCGCCAATGCTCATGCGAGCTGTACCAATGGCATTCAGATCATTGGCATGGAACGACACCCCATTGCCGTTGGCAGTGGCCCCGGCAGGCAGAATCTCGATCGCGCTGCCGCTGCCGCTCGATCCGGACATTACCTCCAGGCTCGCGCCAAAACCGCCTTCGGCCGATGCCGAACGTGCCACTCCGGCGAACTCGAAACCATTGGAGGCATTGCCCTGGCCGGCGACCAGGCTGACCCGCAAGGTTTTGCCGTCGGCCTCCAGCGCTGCGCGAGGCACTCCCTGGCGCGCGGCATCGCTACGGACAAAATCGGCATACGGGGTTTCGTTATATTGCGAGTAACTGCGCAGCACCACGGCCGGGGTCAGGATCACCTGGCGGCTCAAGGCATCCTGAATCCCGGTCTGGGCGATGGACAGCCGGCCCGCGCTGGACCAGGAGCCGTTGCTCATGACCGTGCCACGGGTCAGCGCGGTCGCGCCGAATGGCGCGGCCAAGCCATTGATCTCGACCCGGAACGCCCCCGGCAGCAAGGCATAGGTCGAAGGCAGCAAGGTGTAGGTGCCCGCCGGCAAGCCGGGGACGCCTGCGTCGATGCTGATCTGCTGGCCCACCAGGGGCGTCGTCGCCCCCGCCTCGCCACCGCTGGGCGCAACATTCGCCTGGACTCCGGGCACGATGGCGTACACCGGGTTGGTGTCCAGCCCCGGCAAGGTGAAGCGACCATTGGCGCCAAACTGCACCAGCGGGTTGTAGCGCGCATCGGTCGAACCACCGCGCCCGGAAACGAATGCCGCACCCAGCAACTGGCCGCCGCCGGAGAGGTCCAGTACCGCGCCCTGCTGCACCTCGATCGACTGCCCCAGCAACTGCGCGCCCACCACCAGGTTGGCGTTGGAACTGGTGCCGCCCACGCCCAGCAAGTCCACTTGTTTACCGTCGAAACGCCAGGTCACGCCGTCCACCGTGCCGCCATAGGGCAAGGTCAGGCCCGCGGCGCTGACCGACGTCAGGCTGCCCGGCAGCAGGTTGAGCTGTTTGGTGTAGCGCAATATCCCCTCCTGGGTGCCCAGGGAAATATTGCCCAGGGGCGCCCGCAGCACGCCGCCCTGCTCGATGACCGCCGCCCCAAGAGTCAGCTTGCCGAACACCGAATAGGGTTGCGCCGGATCGACGCTGCCGGTGCGCCCGATACTCAGGGTCCGGTCTGGATCGTAGTCCAGGCCATTGCCCCGATAACCCGCGAGCACCTGCGCCACCGCGCCGGTGGCCGGGTAGATCTGCGCAGCGGCCAGCCGCAAGTCGGCCTGGGTGCTCAGGTTGGTGTTGCGCAAATCGATGGTGCTGGCCAGAAAGCGCATATCGCCCTGGCTGATCAGTTGCGTGTCGTCGAAAGCACGGCGGTCGATGGCCTGGCTCAGGCCGCTGGCGGTGGTGCCATGGGCACCGATACTCACACCGTCGCGGATATCCAGTACGTTACCCGCCGTGACCAACAGGCTGCCCGTTGAAGCCTGGGTCGAAACCCCGCCCTGCACCGTAGGGCGAATCGAGCGGTCAGGCGCATCCACCGCACCGACACCCGCCAAGCGTATATAAGGTGCGGCCAGTTGCACTCGCGAACCGGCCGCAGCGCTATCGCTCAACGCCAGGGCACCGGCATACAACTGCAGGCTCTGCCCCAGAGACAGCGACAGCGCGCCGTCGAAACTGATCAGGCCATTGCTGAGCAGCGACAGGTTATCGAAGCCCCCCGCCTGAACTTTATCCAGCCCCAGCCGGGCATGGCCATAGGCAAGGGTGTCTTGCACGGTTTCGGGACCGGCGCCACTGGGCAACAGGCTGTCGGCGCTGACCTGGCCAACCACCATTTCTCGCGCCTGGCGTACCCGCTGCGACGCACTGGTGCGGTAGAGCGGTACCTCCAGCGCCACATCCAGCGAGCCGCCGGCCGCACCGCTGCCACCCGCGCGGGCGTTAAAACTGCCGTCCAGGTACAGGCCGTTATTCGACGCCAGGGAAATACTGCCGCCACTGCTGGCAATCGCCACAGCCCCTTGACCCGCCACATCGACCATGGCTTGGGCACCGGAAGCCTCCAGGCGCGCGCCTTCACGCACCACCACAAATTGATTGGCCGCGCTGGCGATGCCGGTCTGCGGGTCGATTTGCCCACCGATCACGATGGTGCCACCTGCGTCCACCTTCCCGTAGCGACGCCGCAGGGCATCGGTCGCGGTGACCGCCCGCGCGGCGACATCGAGCACCGCCTGTTCCCCCACCCAGATCGAACGGCCATGACCGGCGCTCTCGACGGCTTCGGCCACATCCGGCGCAACCGAGATGCCGCTCAAGGTGATGGCGCCGCCCCAGGCATTCAATGCACCGTCCAGGGTCAACTGGCCAATACTGCCCAGGGCGATCGACTGGCCGGGGTCGACGCTGATGGCGGCACCCTTGCCCACCACCAGCTGGGTACTGGCCATGTCCGCCGCGCTCGAGCGCGCGGTGCCGGCCCGCAGGCTGATACTCGCGCCCTGGCGCTGGCTGAGTACGGCCTTGATCGGGTCTTCCTGGTAAAGCCCGGGCAACCAGCGTTCCAACGCAGAGGCCGGGTCCGCTCCAGTCGCTGTGCTCCAGGCCTGATCGCCCAACAGATAGACCGGTTGGGTCACCTCGACCTGTGCACCATCGGCCACCCGCAGGCCCTGGTTGCTGGTGATGTCATACGCGGCGAAACCTTTATCGAAAAACTGCGGGGCCAGCACCAGGGTGTCGGCGGCAGTGTCGGCGGCGCGCTCACCGATCAGCACCTTGCCGCTCTGGAGGCTCAAGGTGCCGCCACCGTTCACGCCATGGCCGCGCAGCTCGCCGTCCAGGGTGAGCGTGCCGATGGCCGCCGCGCTGTTGGCATTGGCCACCAGGGTGAGATTACCGCCCTTGCCAGCGCGGGTCTTGCCGTCGCTCATAAGTGCCGCGCCCGATGACACGTCGATCAGGCTGCCGCTCTCCAGCGCGACATCGGCGCTGCTGCGCAGCGAGACGCTGCCGCCATTGAGGTAAGGCAAGCGACTGCCATCGGCAGGGTCCAACAACAGGTTGCTCCACAGGCCGCTGGTGTCCAGCCGGACGCCACTGCCAACCGTCAGCGTCGCGCGCTTGCCCCCCGTCGCCGCCAGGGTGGTGTCGAGCTTGCCGTTGCTGGTGATCTGCTGCAGCACATTGCCCAGGGCCAGATTGCCGCCATGCGCCGTCAGGCCGGCATCAACCTGCACCTGAGGACCGTACAGGGTGATATCGCCACCGGGACTGACTTCCAAAGCACCCTCAACCAGGATGCTGCCGGTGGCAGCGACCTTGACGCTGCTGAGTTTGAAACCGTTGAGCTGCTCGGTGTCGAGCCACAAGGTGCCCTTGCGCTCATCGGGCAGGACAGTGTCCAGGTCCAGCCCATTGGCTATCGTCGCGGCCTGTCCCAGCACCACTTGCTTGACGGTATTGGCATCGGCACCCAGGGCGTACTGCAGGCTGGCGCTGTCCTTGACGTAGTAAGGCACATAAGCCCCCACCACCAACTGCCCGCCCCGGGCCACGGCGTTCTGTCCCTGCTGGTAGCCGTCGAGCCCCGGACGCGGGGCCTGAGTCTGGCGGTCGCCCTGGAAGGTGTCACCGACGATCTGCCCTTCGAGTACCGCATTGCGGGTGCTGACTTCCAGACGGCCGGCATCTCGACCTACGCTGTAGCCTTGCTCCAGGCGCTCGCGGGGAGCAATCAACGAGTTGTAGTGGTACTCGGTCTGGCCCCAGCGCACGCTGTGCTCTTCGAAGCCTTTGTAGAGCCCGCTGTAGAGAATGTCACCCGGGGCCCTGGACAGCTCGATCAGCCGGCCATCGGCGGCCCGCAGCCAGGTCTGCTGGATCATCCCGTCCTGCACGTCCAGGGTGCCGCCGGAGAGGTTGATCTGCGAACCCTGCTGAGTCACCACCTCATTGCCGCTCAGACGTACGCTGCCGCCCTGGGCCATCCATTCGCCGACGTTGTGCGGCTGGGTGCCCAGATAACCGCCCACCTCCAGCAAGCCGCCAGCGGTGTACCAGCGATCCGTGGCGTAGCCGTTGGTCCCTGCCGGGACCAGCACCAGCTCGCGGGCATCGACCCAGACATCGTTGTTGTTGAGGTTCTTGCTGTCGCGGTTGACCGAGGCATCACGCTGCTCGTTGCCCTGGATATTGACCTTGACGCTGTTGGACTCCATCGCCACCTTGACGCCCACCGCCCCCGACACATCGATCACCGCACCGTCGCGCACCAGGCTGCGCTGCCCGGCATTCACCGCGACCTGGCCGCCGGTGGCCAGGGTGATCGAACCGCTCTGGAAGTCCACGGTGCCGCCGCTGACGATCTCCACCAGTGACTGGTCGCGACGATAGGTATCGGCCGGCGTAGAATTTCCAGCCTGGTTCAAGGCTGGCGTCAACAGCCCCTCGCGCTGGCTGTCCAGGGCCATGCTGCTGTCGATCAGGATGGCACTGGTACTGCCCTCGCCCAGGGTGACCTTGGCGTCGCTGCCCCGGGCATTCAGATGCAGGGTGCCGCGGGCGTCCACCGAAGTGCTGCTCAGGGCCAGGCCTTTTTGCAGCACCTCCTGGGCACTCAGGGTGATGTCGCCGGTAGCCGCCTGGATCGAGCCGTGGTTGCTGACCTTGCCGCCGCCTGAAGCGACGACTTCGTTGCCGCGGGTGGTCGAGGTCGGGTTACCGTCGGTGCTGTAGCCTTTCTTGATCACAAAACTGTCGCCGGCGACCAGAGCGGTCTGGCCTCGCGGGGTATTGATGCTGCCGGCGTTATCCACCTCCTTGCCGAGCAACAACACATAACCGCCGCTGGAGGTGGAAGATCCTGGCACATGGGTCTGCAGTTGCGCGCCCTGCTCCACCAGCACCTTGCCGGCGGCGTCGCTGAACGTCGGCGCGCTGTCGCTGGCGCTGAACAGCCCACGGTTGTTGAACTGTTCATCGCTGATAGTGGTGGCTGCCGCCACCAGGTTGCGCACATTGATCTGGCTGCTGCCGCTGAATACCACACCGTTGCGGTTGAGGATCATCACCGTGCCGTCGGCCTTGAGTGCCCCCTGGATCTGGCTGGGCGAGGTGCTGTTGTTGACACGGTTGAGCGCGGCCCAATCGGCGTTCTGCTGGAACTCGACGGTGGTGTCACGGCCGATGTTGAAGGTTTCCCAGTTGAGAATCGCCTTGTCGGCGGTCTGTTTGATCGACACCAGCGCCTTGCCGTTGGTATCGGTCTGTACCGGCCCTTCGGCGTTGACGAACAGCGGCTTGCCGTCGGCCCCGACCAGCACATTCAGGCCATTGCCCCCCAGGCCGTTGTGCAGGGTCTGCGCAGCGGTCAGCGCCGCCGCGCGCCCGGCCGCTTGCGCGGCCTGCTGGGCAGCGATGGCCGCTACTGTGTTGTTGAGGTTGCTCATCGAGCGTTGCAGCTGACTGTTGACCCGCTGCTGTTGCGCCAGGGGCGGCGGCGTACCGACCGGCTGCGCCACCGATGGACGCGCAGCGCCGGCGCCCTGGTTCGCGCCCATGGCTCCGAACCAACCCGAACTGAAGACCTGAGGCTGCGCGGCCTGGGCCGTGCCGGCGAGCATCAACAGGGCAATGGCGTGCGCCAGCGGCTTGAGTCGCAGCACCGGCTGTCCATGGGCAGCAGAAGCGTTGATGAGTCGGGAAACAGGCTGATTCGGCTCAGAGCGCATCACTTGCGGATCCTTTTTACTGTTCGGGCGAATGGCGGGTACGACGGTTGCCGCCAAAACATTCGCGGGATTACTGCTAAGGCGGTTATGGGCAGGCGCGACCGAACTCTTGTCATGCAAAGTTCATCTGCGCGACAACAGCCGGAAACGAGAAAGCCGGCAATGGCTTGAGCCATTGCCGGCGGTTACACGAACCCTGCCGATGGCGGGGTATCAGGCCGGACGACCAATGCCGTTGCAGACGTTGGTGTTGCCTACGCGCAGGGCGCTGGTGGTGTTGTAGAAGGTGTTGTGTACAGCGGTCTGCCAGCTGGCTGGCAGTGGGATGAAGGAGTGGCTGGTCACAGTGGCGTTGTTGCCACCGGTGTAGTGGGTGTTGAGGAAGTTGCGGATACGCAGGTTGTCGCCGGCGTCCTTGTAGCACTGGCTGAAGACCAGGTTGGTATAACCTACGATTGGGTAGCCGGTGCTTGGGTTGGCGAAGGTCGGTACCCAGTCCAGTGGGTTGGCGACGTCCTTGCCGCTGGCAGGGTTGGTCGGTGGCAGTGCGGTATCCAGCGTGACCTGTACGTTGACGGCGGTTGGCAGGAAGCCATTGACCGTTGCCACTTTGGCAGCGTTGTTGAACTCGGCGAAGTCAGGGCTGACATAACCGATGGCGCCGTTGGTGCTGGCCACGGTGGAAGCGATCGCGCCGCTACCGGAAACACCGATGTAGGTCGAACCGGTTGGAGCATTGGTGGCCGGGTTGAAGCCTACGGCGGTGGCGAAGCTGTTGCTGGCGGCAGGTACCGAAGCAGGCTTCACGGCTTTCAGGTGAGTGGTGAAGATCTCGGTGGTGCCGCTGCCGTCGGTGCGATAGACAACCTTGATTGGCAGATCAGGACCAGCCGTACCACCGAAGGAGACATCTTTCCAGTTCTGGATCTTGCCCGAGAAGATATCGGCCAGTTGAGCACTGGTGAGGTTCAACGTGGTTTTGCCAGCGATGTTGTAAGGCACGGTCACCGAAGTGGCTTCGGCCGGGATCTGGATCAAAGGACCGAAGGTGGTACGGCCCTTGTCGGCGCTGGCATTGTAGGCGTTAAGTTCAGCCAGGCTCACGATCGAGTCGCTACCGGCGTAGTCGACGTTGATGCCAGCAGCCAGGTTGAACTTGGTGGAGTCATTGTTGAAGAAGGCCTGTTTGCCTGCACCGCTGCCTACGCCGATGTAAGGGTTGAAGCCAGGAGTCGAGGAAGCCAGGATGCCGGTACCGGCGGTGGTGCCATACAGGTTCTGTGGCAGAGTGGCACCGCCACCCACAACAGCAGCCATCGATTGGGCCGAAGCCAGAGCTGCTACAGCCATGGAAGCTGCGATCATAGTGCGCTTAAACATGAAGAATCTCCTTTCGTCGTGTGTATACGGAGGTCAATGGTTCTTGCATGACGCCATGGCGCTCAGATCCTCTGCCCTGCTCTGAGAGCGTTGTGCGGGGTGAGGCCATGGGTAAGAAGTTCGCAGCTTCCGGTGACAGATAAAGGAAAAAACCTCGGGAGAAAGGCCTTGATTTTCAAAAACTTTCTCGGGTGTTCGGGGGCCTTGGCACGGGCTTTTCAGCGCAGGTGACAGCGAGGTTTCGCGGGGCCTTTTGCCAGCTCACGGGCCGACGCGGCGTGGGTCTTGGGCTGGGGGCGATGGGGGTGGTTGTGCATGACAGAACGAGGAACCCGAGTTCGGCGGATTGGCCGCTCGGGTGGCAGGCCTCGGAGCAGAAAAAAATTGAGACAACCCCTGCTGTTGTTCCTGGCGAACCGCGTGTTCAGGTTTGGCGACGCAGCCTCGCTGCGCTCGGCAGCGGCTACAGGCATTCGCGTCGACAGCAGTTCGGCGCCATGACCGTAGGAGCGAGGCTTGCCCGCGATCCAGGCGACGCGAGTCGTCTGGACGGACGCTATCGCGAGCAAGCTTCGCTCCTACAGAAGCCCCCCTTTTATTGCACCAACTGGTTGATCTCGATGATCGGCAGCAGCACCGCCATGACGATCACCAGCACCACCCCGCCCATGACCACGATCATCAGTGGTTCGAGCAAGGCGGTCATGCCCATGGCGCGGCGTTCGATGTCGCGGGACAGGGTTTGCGCGGCGCGTTCGAGCATGGGTGGCAAGGCGCCGGTTTTTTCGCCGCTGGCGATCAGGTGGATCAGCACCGGCGGGAAGACTTTTTCCACCCGCAGCGCGGCGGCCAGGTTGACGCCTTCGCGGACCTTGGCGGTGGCATCGCTGACGCTCTGGCTCAGGCGGTCGTTGGACAGGGTCTGGCGCGCCGCTTCGAGGGCGCGCAGCAGCGGCACCCCGGCTCCACCGAGGATCGCCAGGGTCGAGGCGAAGCGCGCGGTGTTCAGACCCAGCACGAAGCGCCCGATCAGCGGCAGACGCAGTACCCGGCTGTGCCAGTTCAAGCGGGCCTGGGGGTTACGCAGGTACAGGCGCCAGCTCCAGAAACCGCCGGCCAGCACACCGAAACACAACCAGCCCCAGGCGCGAATGAAATCGCTGGCGTTGAGCATCGCCAGGGTCAGCCCCGGCAGGTCCTGGCGCGCCTGGGAGAAGGCGCTGACCACCTGGGGCACCACGTAGCTGAGCAGGAAGATCACGATGCCCACCGAGACCAGCCCCACCACCCCGGGGTAGATAAAGGCGGTGAGGATCTTGCCGCGCAGGGTGTTGCGTTCCTCGATGTAGTCGGCCAGGCGCTCCATGACCTGGGCCAGGTCGCCGGACTCTTCGCCGGCGGCGATCAGCGCCCGGTAGATGTCCGGGAAATCCCGTGGCCGCGCCGCCAGGGCTTCGGCCAGGCGCATGCCGCTGCGCACATCGGCGCGCACCGCGCTGAGGGTGTGGGCGATGTGCTTGCGTTCGGCCTGCTCCACCGTGGCGCTGAGCGCCGCTTCCAAGGGCAGGCTGGCGCCCAGCAGGCTGGCCAACTGGCGGGTGGCCCAGGCCAGGTCGTTGTCCGACAGCTTGGCGCTGAACAGGCCGCCGCCACCGGTTTTGGGCGTGTTGCTCTCGACCTGCACCATCAGGGCCGTCAGCCCGCGGCTGCGCAGCACGCCGAAGGCGGCGCTCTGGCTGTCGGCTTCCAGGTGCCCGGACTCGATCTTGCCGAGGGCGTCGGCGGCTTCGTAGCGATAACGGTTCATCAGGCGTCCCGGGTTACGCGAAGGATTTCTTCAGGGGCGGTGGCGCCGCTGCGCACCCAGCGCTCGCCGTCCTCGCGCATGCTGAACATCCCGGCGCGGCGCGCGGCGGCGCGCAACGCCTGTTCGTCGGCGCCCTGGTGAATCAGGCTGCGAATGTCGTCGTCGATGCAGAACAGCTCGTGGATGCCGGTGCGCCCGCTGTAGCCGACCTGGTTACAGGCCGGGCAGCCCACCGGGCGCCAGGTGCCGGGGGCGGTCGGGTCTTCTTCCTTGCAGTGCGGGCACAACCGGCGCACCAGGCGCTGGGCCAGCACGCCGAGCATCGACGAGGCCAGCAGGAACGGCTCGACGCCCATGTCGATCAGGCGGTTGACCGCCGACACCGCGTCGTTGGTGTGCAGGGTCGCCAGCACCAGGTGGCCGGTAAGCGAAGCCTGCACGGCGATCTGCGCGGTTTCCAGGTCGCGGATCTCGCCGATCATGATGATGTCCGGGTCCTGGCGCAGGATCGCGCGCAGGGCCAGGGCGAAAGTCATGTCGATCTTGGCGTTGACCTGGATCTGGCTGATGCCCGGCAAGTCATATTCCACCGGGTCTTCGACGGTGAGGATATTGCTGGTGCTGGCGTCCAGCCGCGCCAGAGCGGCGTAGAGGCTGGTGGTCTTGCCGCTGCCGGTGGGGCCGGTGACCAGCACGATGCCGTGGGGCTGGCGGATCAGGTTGTCGAGCTTGCCCAGCACCTGGGGGTCCATCCCTAAGGTTTCCAGTTGCAGGCGCCCGGCCTGTTTATCCAGCAGACGCATCACCACCCGTTCGCCGTGCCCGGTGGGCACCGTGGACACCCGGATATCGATGGGCCGCCCGGCCACGCGCAAGGCGATGCGGCCGTCCTGGGGCAGGCGTTTTTCGGCGATGTCGAGCTGGGCCATGATCTTGATCCGCGACACCAACGCGCCGTGCAGGGCCTTGCGCGGCGAGACCACGTCGCGCAGCGTGCCGTCGACCCGGTAGCGCACCACCGAATGGCTTTCATAGGGCTCGATATGGATATCGCTGGCCTCGTCCCGCGCGGCCTGGGTCAGCAAGGCGTTGATCATGCGGATCACCGGCGCGCCGTCCTGGGTGTCGAGCAGGTCGGTGATTTCCGGGATGTCCTGCATCAGGCGGTCGAGGTCGACTTCGTTTTCGGCGGCGCCGACCACCGCGGCGGCGCTGCCGGTGTCGGAATAGGCGCTGGCCAGCAGGCCGTCGAGTTCTTCGTCGCGCACCCGCTCCAGGCGCGCCGGGCCGAACTGGCGGCGTGCTTCGCTGATCGACCAGCCGGGGGTCGAGGGGCAGACCAGGAGTACGGCGCCCTCCTCGCTGTGACGCAGGAGGATGCGTTGGGATTTGGCCCAGGCATAAGGGAGTTGTGGGTTCATGGGAGTGCCTCCGGGCCTTGGCCTTGGCCTTGGCCGTGTACATATCCGTTGCTGCGGTAACGGCGGCTTAGGGTTTCGCCCTTACGGCGAGTCACTTTGAAGAGCCCAAAGTAACCAAAGGCTCTTGCCCCCAGCGTCCGGTCCTCGCTAG
>NZ_JACMZT010000068.1:0-19981 GCF_017349615.1 Pseudomonas sp. GW531-T4 | reverse complement strand
CAGGCTCAGGGTGAACACGTCAGTCGCACCGGCCTTGGCGGTCAGGGTGTTGCCCAGGACGCTGTAGGCCAGCGCCACTCCGCCGGAGCTCAGCGCTGGCAGGCCACCGGTGTTACTCGACAGGGAATAGCTCAGCGGCACGTCGGCTCCGGACTGGAAGATCCCGGTCACGCTGCCGCTGGCGACAGTTGCCTCGCCAGCTACGTCACCGACACCCCCGGCGATGCCATTGGCCAGGCCGTCCTCGTCGACGGTGCCAGTCACGGCAGTTCCGTTGGCTGTTGGCGTGTCGTCATCGACGGTAATCACCAGTTTCTCGGCCGCGGCGGTCACCGTGTCGCCGTCCTTGTCGGTGGCTTGCAGCAGGGTGCCGAGGTTGAGGGTGATGTCGTTTTCGTTATTGCCGGCGGGGTGATCCAGGGGCTTGAGCAGGGCGAAGTTGTAGGCCCCCGCTGCGCTGAGGCTGAAGGTGAACACATCGACGGCGCCCGCCTTGGCGGTCAGGGTGTCACCCAGCACGCTGTACACCAGTGCCACCCCGCCCGAGCTCAGGGCTGGCAGACCGCTGGTATTACTCGACAGGGAATAGCTCAGCGGCACGTCGGCCCCGGACTGGAAGATCCCGGTGACGCTGCCGCTGGCCGTGGTGGCTTCGCCAGCCACGTCGCCGACACCCCCAGCGATGCCATTGGCCAGGCCGTCTTCATCGACGGTGCCGGCTTCGGCGGTCCCGGTTGCGGTTGGCGTATCGTCATCGACGATGATCACCAGCTTCTCGGCCGCGGCGGTCACCGTGTCGCCGTCGCTGTCGGTGGCTCGCAGCAACGAGCCCAGGTTGATCGTGATGTCGTTCTCGTTATTGCCGGCCGGGTGATCCAGGGGCTTGAGCAGGGTGAAGCTGTAGGCACCGGCGGCGCTGAGGCTGAAGGTGAATACATCGACCGCGCCCGCCTTGGCGGTGAGAGTGTCGCCCAGGACGCTGTAGGTCAGCGCCACGCCACCGGAGCTCAACGCCGGCAAGCCGCTGGTGTCACTCAACAGGGTATAGCTCAGCGGCACGTCGGCCCCGGACTGGAAGATGCCACTCACGCTGCCGCTGGCGTTGGTGGCCTGACCCGCCACGTCGCCGACACCACCGGCAATACCATTGGCCAGGCCGTCTTCGTCGACGGTGCCGGTCACGGCAGTTCCGGCCGCGGTTGGCGTATCGTCATCGACGGTGATCACCAGCTTCTCGGCGGCGGCCGTCACCGTATCGCCATCCTTATCCGAGGCCCGCAGCAACGAGCCCAGATTAATCGTGATGTCGTTCTCGTCGTTGCCCGCCGCATGATCCAGCGGCTTGAGCAGGGTAAAGCTATAGGCGCCTGCCGTGCTGAGGCTGAAGGTGAACACATCGACGGCGCCCGCCTTGGCGGTGAGGGTATCGCCGGCCACGCTGTAGACCAGGGCCACTCCGCCCGAACTCAATGCCGGCAGGCCGCTGGTATCGCTCGACAAGGAGTAGCTCAGCGGCACATCGACACCGGACTGGAAGATCCCGGTGACGCTGCCGCTGGCCACAGTGGCCTCGCCAGACACGTCGCCGACACCGCCGGCCACACCGCTGGCCAGGCCGTCTTCATCGACGGTACCGGCCACGGCGGTTCCGGCTGCGGCCGGTCCATCGTCCTCGAAGATCATCTTCGAGCCGATTTCGGCGGTCGTGGTGGAGGCCTGGCGCAGGGTGAAGCCACCTATGTCGAAGTCAGCGTGGGTATTGCCCTTGGCATCGAGGGCCGCGCCGTTTTCGATCAGTACCCGGTTGTGGTCCGCGGCCGTGGTGTATTCGATCTGGTAGCCGGCCTTGACGCCGGTGATGGTAGCCACGCCACCCGTAAAGCTGATGAGGATGCTCGCATCGTTCACCGAACCGTCCGAGTTTTCGATCACCAGCCCGGTGGCGTTGTTGATCACGCGAACATTGGTGATCGCCACCACCGTATCGCTGGCATAGCCGTCGATGAAAGCCTCCCCGGATTCAGCCGCGGTGTTGAAGGCACTGATCTTGACCACGGCACTCTTGCCGCCTTGCAGCTGCACGATATCGAAATTGGCCGCCTTGGCATTGAACATCGCGGTGAAGTCGATGTTGTCTTCCTCATCGGCTTCGTTCTGGTCCAGATTGGGAATGGTCATGTCCTGCCGGGCGCCGGTGACGAAGGTAAAACGAATGCCTTCCTGTTCCGTGATCATCTGGCTGTTGGTGCCGAAGGTGGTCGGGCCACCCGCCTGGCTGGTGTTGATGGTGTCGCCGGTGCTGATGTTGACGCCCGTCGATTGGTTGGCGGGGTCCTTGCCGGTGGCGATGATCGTCGGATCGCTGATCCGCAGGACACCGTTATCGTCGACCACTGTCGGGGTGGCCTTGCTGAACATCAGGAACAGGTTCTGCCCGGAAGGCGCGTTGGCCAGGTTGAATGTCAGGTCCTGGCTGGCGCCGATAAACACCTTGTTCAGCAGGTTGAGGGCATCGTCCGGATTACTGGCGTCCGGATGCTTGAGCGGCTGGTATTCCACGGTCCAGAGCTTGCCGCCTGACACCGGCGACCCGGTTTCTTCGATATAGGCCGCGAACACGATTGCGCCGCCAGGACCACCGGCCCGGCCCAGCAGGATGTTGTTGTCCGTATCGGTATAGAGAAGGATGTCGATGCCATCCAGGGTATCCAGACCACTGTCCAGGCCATTGAGCGGCGCGCCCAGGCTGTCGGTGAAGCTGATATCGATATTGGTCGCGCCGGGCGCCAGGTTGACGGTGAAGGCATTGCTGCCGGTGTTGTCCGCGGCACCGGTGTAGCCACTCAAGGCCGCGCCTGTCGCGCTACCGGCGCCGAGGGCACTCAAGCGGGCAGCGAAGGCCGAGGGCAGGGCGGCCAGCAGGATGTCATTGTCGTTGGCGTCTTCCGCGGGGCTGGTCGTGGCGGTGGCGTTCTGCAACCCGGCGGTTTCGTCGAGGGTCACGCTTGCACCGGTCGCCACGACCATCTGCGCGCTGTCCGTCAGGGCAGTGCTGGTCAGTGTGTCGTTGCTGGGGAAGACGGGGTACAGATCGGTAGGGGTATCAGCGGTCAGGTCGGTGGTGGGGGATTGGGGGGTGGTCATGACAGGCTCCTCGGCGCTTCTAGTTGTGGGGGCCGCACTTGGGCCCCTCTGCTGGCAGATGTCACAACTATGGGGAGGCCTGGGAGGTTGCGCATTGGCCGATACTCCCAGGCCGTCTGGGAGTTTCAGCCTATGCGGCGAGGGGGAAGCGCTGGCGCCTGTCGCCTTATCGGTCCTCGGCGAACGCCTCCTCGATAAAGGCCTCCAGCTCTGCCTCTTCAAGCAGCTCGATGGAAAAATGCCCGAAGCGTTTCGGTAGCCAGAGGATGCGCGTCCCGCTGGGCGACTGCAGATTGTCGCGCGACAGGGGGTTGCCGTTCTCGTCTTCCGGCTGCACACCCGCGGCCAGCAACTCGTCGTAGGCGGCCTCGATGTCCGGCGTGCAATAGCAGTGACGGTAGATCGTGCCTTCGCCGTTGCTGTCCATCAGCGCCTTGAGATTGCCGGCAAAGGGTTGCACCAGCATCAGGCGCTCCGTGCCGAACATGACGATCGCATAACGCACATGCAAACCGTCGCGCTGCCAATCCAGGGTCCTGGAAATCCTTGCGCTGAAAATCCGGGCGTAATACGCACAGGCTTGCTCGAGGTCTTTGACCAGAACATCGACGTGGCTGAACTTTAATTTCATGAGTTCTCCTGATGAGAAAGGCAGCGGGGTGCGGCAGTGACTTTAAGATTTATCTGATTCATCTCTTGCAGTGGCCCCGCATAGAGTACTGCCCCTACGCCGATTCCCACCCCAGGGGAGGCTGCACCGCCAGTCTGAACTCAGACTGAGGAGAAACGTTTTGAAAACGCTACGACAGGTAGGGCTGCTTGCACTGACCTTGGGAAGCATCGTGGGAACTTCCGCCTATGCAGCGGATTATTGCGATAGGTCTTACTTAGTCGGCGATCCATTGAATCCGTCGATCATTGCCAGTCTTCCAGCCACTACAACCTTGAAGTACGCCGCCATTGGCAAGGTAATGGCGTCCTACCAAGTAGCGGTCGGACGCCGTTCTGGAGGATGGGCATGGTGCTCTAAGTCTGAATGGGGAATGACTGATGTTGTTACCAGCCTTACATCAAGAGGCAGTCAAGGGCTTTACGATTCTGGTGTTCCTGGGGTCGGCATTCGCATTGGGCACATTTCCGAAGATGGGTGGTATACCCCTTCTTTTCCACCTTTTACCAATAAAGGCATTAATAACTTTTTACTGTATTTTCCCAAGGTAGTGACAATAGAGTTTGTGCGTACGGACATCGGTGTTGGAAAGGGGGATATGCCTTCCTTCAACTATAAGACCAACTTTTTTATTGACACCAGCTACACCACTCCGATACGAGCGGTTTATGCCATCGAAGGAACGGACCTTAAAACCAAGTTCGAACATAATGCCTTCTTCACGACTTGCTACACCCCCAAGAGCAGTACCGAGGTCAAGATGGGGCGTCCCGCGGCAGAGCAAGTAAAACGCGGGTCGGTCCAGGATGTTCCATTCGCCCTGGATGTTGTGTGCGAGGGCCTCAACCCCACGGTCAAGCCACCGGTGAAGGTCTATTTCGAGGGCAACTCCGTTCGGGATGGCTTGCTGAATCTGGAGGGTGTCGGCCAGCCTGGCGTGGCCAAGGGCGTTGCCATCTCGCTGACCAACGATAAAAACGTGGCACTGCCCTTCAGCCAGGACAAGGCGGTGGCCCTGGATTGGCAATCCAGCGGCCCCGGCACCGAGATGTACCGCTTTGCCGCAAAGGCGCGCTACGTCCCCACGGGCACGGAAGTCGCCGCCGGTAAAGCCGATGCAACGCTGACCTATGTACTGGAATACAACTGATCGCATTTCTCGCCCCGGAACGCACAAAAAAGCCACTCGCCGGAGTGGCTTTTTTGTGCCCGGGATTGCTACCGCAGCGGCACCGATTTTGAGAATCCTCTGATTTATCCCTTGTAGTTGCCCCGCATAGACTGTCGCCCCACGCCGATTCCCATCCAGGGAAGCTGCAACGCCAATCTGCACTCGGATCGAGGAGAAACGTTTTGAACACACTACAACAGATGAGGCTGGTTGCACTGACCCTGGGATGCATCATGGGAACTTCTGCCTATGCAGCAGATTATTGCGATAAGCCTGACTCAGGTACACCGAACAATCCGTCTGTCATTGCCAGTCTTCCAGCCACTACAACCTTGAAGTACGCGGCCATTGGCGAAGTAATGGCATCCTACGAAGTAACGGCCGGACGCCGCTCTGGAGGATGGGCATGGTGCACTAGGTCTGAATATGGACTGACCGAAGCGGATACCAGCCTTACATCAAGAGGCAGTCAAGGGCTTTACGATTCTGGTGTTCCTGGGATCGGCATTCGCATTGGGCACAGTTCCCGTGCGGGGAGCTCCCCCTATTTCCCACCTCGTACCCTTAAAGGCATTGCTGAATTTTTGGTCTATTTTCCCAGTGTTGTGAAAATAGATTTTGTGCGTACAGACTTCGGTGTCGGAAAGGGGGCTATGCCTTCCTTCAACTATAAGACCAACTTTTTTATTGACACCAGCTACACCACTCCGAGGCGAGCGGTCTATGCCATCGAAGGAGAAAGCCTTACCACCAAGTTCGAACATGATGTCTTCTTCACGACTTGCCACACCCCCAAGAGCAGCACCGAGGTCAATATGGGGCGTCCCGCGGCAGAGCAAGTAAAACACGGGTCGGTCCAGGACGTTCCCTTCGCCCTGGATGTTGTGTGCGAGGGCTTCAATCCCACGGTCAAGCCACCGGTGAAGGTCTATTTCGAGGGCAACTCCGTTCGGGATGGCTTGCTGAATCTGAACGGTGTCGGCCAGCCTGGCGTCGCCAAGGGCGTTGCCATCTCGCTGACCAACGACAAGAACGTGGCCCTGCCATTCAGCCAGGACAAGGCGGTGGCCCTGGATTGGCAATCCAGCGGCCCCAGCACCGAGATGTACCGTTTTGTCGCAAACGCGCGCTATGTCCCCACAGGTACAGAAGTCGCCGCCGGTAAAGCCGATGCAACGCTGACCTATGTACTGGAATACAACTGATCGCATTTCTCGCCCCGGAACGCACAAAAAAGCCACTCGCCGGAGTGGCTTTTTTGTGCCCGGGCTGGCAGGCCTGCACGCCGTTGTCAGGGCGTGCGCAGTGCCAGCGCCGGGTTCGACTCCGTCTTCCAGGACCCGCCCAGTGCCGTGTACAGGTTGACCTCGGCGATCAGCTGCGCCAGCCGGTCGTTGATCAGCCCCTGTTGTGCGCTGAACAGCGAGCGTTGCGCGTCGAGGAACACCAGGTTGCTGTCGGCGCCGGTGCGGTAGCGGTGTTCCGCCATCCGGTAATAGTCCTGGGTGGCTGCCACCAGGCTGCGCTGGGCGTCGAGCTGATCGCTGTAGGTCTGGCGCGCGGCGAGGCCGTCGGCGACTTCCTGGAAGGCGGTCTGGATCGACTTTTCGTACTGGGCGATGCTGATGCCCTTTTGCAGCTTCGCGTAGTCGAGGCTGGCCCGCAGGCTGCCGGCATTGAAGATCGGCAGGTTGATCTGCGGCTGGAAGGCCCAGCTGCCGGAGCCGCCCTTGAACAGCCCGGCCAGCTCCAGGCTGGAGGTGCCGGCGTTGGCCGTCAGGCTGACGCTGGGAAAGAACGCGGCGCGGGCCGCGCCGATATTGGCGTTGGCGGCCTTGAGCTGGTATTCGGCCTGGAGGATGTCGGGATGGCGTTGCAGCAGGGTCTATTCCGGCACCAGCTTCGGCGATAGCCGGGCGACGGCCATCGAGACCCTGGTACCGGCCGATGTCGCGGCCCTCAACCAGCTGTATTACGTCGACAGCGCCACCCCGGTGGTGGGGCGCAACATGTTGCTGCGCTACCGCAATATCGACCTCGACGCCCAGGTCAACGGTGTCAGCGACCAGTACTTCCAGGTGCGCGGGCTGAAGCTGGCGGCGAGCATCGCCTTCAGCGAAAGCGATGCCCGGCGCCAGGCCCAGGTGGTGGTCATCGACCACAACGCCCGCCACCGACTGTTCGGCCCCGGGGAAGATCCCCTGGGCCAGGTGATCCTGGTGGGCAACCTGCCGTGCACGGTGATTGGCGTGACTGCGGAGAACAAGAACATGTTCGCCGCGAGCAAGGCGCTGAATGTCTGGGTGCCTTATGAAACCGCGGCCGGGCGCCTGCTTGGCCAGCGCTACCTGGACAGCATCACGGACATCCGCCAGCAGTTCCTGGTGGAGGCGGTGATGGTCTGCCTGATCGGCGGGATGATCGGCATTTCCCTGTCCTACGCCATCGGCTACCTGTTCTCGCTGTTCGTCAAGGAATGGGAAATGGTGTTCTCCCTGGGCTCGATCGTCACCGCGTTCGCCTGCTCGACCCTGATCGGCATCGTCTTCGGCTTCGTGCCGGCGCGCAATGCGGCGCGGCTGGACCCGATCGAAGCCCTGGCGCGCGATTGAAGCCTGCCCAGGGCTGAGCCTGGAGCGCTCGGGCCTGTACGCAAAACCTTCTTTTATAGCCAATGCCCTTGCATTTGAGAATGTTAATTCGGAAACGGAATTTGCGTCGCTTTCCCGGCAGGCTAGAGTCTCTACTCTAACCAGCACATTGATGTGCCTCTTGCACGGATTGCACGAGATTGGCGGCCTTCCTCTCGTCACAGGCAGTCCGCCTTGAAACAAGGAGTGTTATGAACAAGCCGATCAAGAATATCGTCATCGTGGGCGGCGGCACTGCGGGCTGGATGGCCGCCTCGTACCTCGTCCGGGCGCTCCAGCAGCAAGCGAACATTACGCTCATCGAGTCTGCGGCGATCCCCCGGATCGGCGTGGGCGAGGCGACCATCCCGAGTTTGCAGAAGGTGTTCTTCGACTTCCTCGGGATACCGGAGCGGGAGTGGATGCCCCAGGTGAACGGCGCGTTCAAGGCCGCGATCAAGTTCGTGAATTGGAGAAAGTCTCCCGACCACTCGCGTGACGATCACTTCTACCATTTGTTCGGCAACGTGCCGAACTGCGACGGCGTACCGCTGACCCACTACTGGCTGCGCAAGCGCGAACAGGGCTTCCGGCAGCCGATGGAGTACGCCTGCTACCCGCAGCCCGGGGCGCTCGACGGCAAGCTGGCACCGTGCCTGGCCGACGGCACCCGCCAGATGTCCCACGCGTGGCACTTCGACGCGCACCTGGTGGCCGACTTCTTGAAGCGCTGGGCTGTCGAGCGCGGGGTGAACCGCGTGGTCGACGAGGTCGTGGAGGTTCGCCTGAACGACCGCGGCTACATCTCCAGCCTGCTCACCAAGGAGGGGCGGACGCTGGAGGCGGACCTGTTCATCGACTGCTCCGGCATGCGGGGGCTCCTGATCAATCAGGCCCTGAAGGAACCCTTCATCGACATGTCCGACTATCTGCTGTGCGACAGCGCAGTCGCCAGCGCCGTGCCCAACGACGACGCACGCGAGGGGGTCGAGCCGTACACCTCCGCGATCGCCATGAACTCGGGGTGGACCTGGAAGATTCCGATGCTGGGCCGGTTCGGCAGCGGCTATGTCTTCTCGAGCAAGTTCACCTCGCGCGACCAGGCCACCGCCGACTTCCTCAACCTCTGGGGTCTCTCGGACAACCAGCCGCTCAACCAGATCAAGTTCCGGGTCGGGCGCAACAAGCGGGCGTGGGTCAACAACTGCGTCTCGATCGGGCTGTCGTCGTGCTTTCTGGAGCCCCTGGAATCGACGGGCATCTACTTCATCTACGCGGCGCTGTACCAGCTCGTGAAGCACTTCCCCGACACCTCGTTCGACCCGCGGTTGAGCGACGCATTCAACGCCGAGATCGTCCACATGTTCGACGACTGCCGGGATTTCGTTCAGGCGCACTATTTCACCGCGTCGCGCGAAGACACCCCGTTCTGGCTCGCCAACCGGCATGAGCTGCGGCTCTCGGACGCCATCAAAGAGAAGGTTCAGCGCTACAAGGCGGGGCTGCCGCTGACCACCACGTCGTTCGACGATTCCACGTACTACGAGACCTTCGACTACGAATTCAAGAACTTCTGGTTGAACGGCAACTACTACTGCATCTTTGCCGGCCTGGGCATGCTGCCCGACCGATCGCTGCCGCTCTTGCAGCACCGACCGGAGTCGATCGAGAAGGCCGAGGCGATGTTCGCCAGCATCCAGCGCGAGGCCGAGCGTCTGCGCACGAGCCTGCCGACCAACTACGACTACCTGCGGTCGCTGCGTGACGGCGACGCGGGGCTGTCTCGCAGCCAGCCAGGACCGACGCTCGCGGCGCGGGAAATCCTCTAGTGGAACGCACCTTGGACCGGGTGTCCGCATTCGCGGCCACGCACGCTGCCGTGGCGGCCTGCGATCCGCTACAGGCGCGCTCGCTCGTCCTGCAACTGCCGGGCCTGAACCGTAACAAGGACGTGCCCGGCATCGTTGGCCTGCTGCGCGAGTTCCTCCCGGCGCGCGGCGTGCCCTCCGGCTGGGGCTTCGTCGAAGCCGCCGCGGCGATGCGCGACATCGGGTTCTTCCTGGGGTCGCTCAAGCGGCACGGACATGAGCCCGCGGACGTGGTGCCCGGGCTTGAGCCGGTGCTGCTCGACCTGGCACGCGCGACCGACCTGCCGCCGCGCGAGACGCTCCTGCATGTGACGGTCTGGAACCCCGCGGCGGCCGACGCGCAGCGGAGCTACACCGGGCTGCCCGACGAAGCGCACCTGCTCGAGAGCGTGCGCATCTCGATGGCGGCCCTCGAGGCGGCGATCGCGGTGACCGTCGAACTGTCCGAGGTGCCCCTGCGCTCGCCCGCGTTCGCGCCAGGGTGCGACGAGCTGGCAGCCTATCTGCAGAAAATGGTCGAATCGATCGTCTACGCGTACCGCTTCATCTCGCCGCAGGTCTTCTACGATGAGCTCCGCCCCTTCTACGAACCGATTCGAGTCGGGGGCCAGAGCTACCTCGGCCCCGGTGCCGTAGAAATGCCCCTCTTCGTGCTGGAGCACGTCCTGTGGGGTTCGCAATCGGACGACCAGGTTTATCGAGAATTCAAAGAGACGTACCTGCCCTACGTGCTTCCCGCGTACAGGGCGGTCTACGCTCGGTTCGCCGGGCGGCCGGCGCTCATCGACCGCGTGCTCGGCGAGGCACGAGCGGTCGGTGCGCGGGGCGAGCCCGTCCGGGCCGGGCTGACAGCCCTCGAGCGGGTCTTCAAGGTCCTGCTGCGCTTCCGCGCGCCTCACCTCAAATTGGCGGAGCGGGCGTACGAAGTCGGGCGAAGCGGCCCCACAACCGGCAGCGGGGGCTACGCGCCCAGCATGCTCGGCGATCTACTCACGCTCACGTGTGCCGCGCGGTCCCGCATCCGCGCCGTGCTCGACGAATCCTGACGCGCACGGCCCAGGTGTTATCTCACAAGGAGAGTTTGCCCCCATGACTCAGAAGAGCCCCGCGAACGGGCGTGATAGCAACCATTTCGACGTGATCATCCTCGGCTCGGGCATGTCCGGCACCCAGATGGGGGCCATCCTGGCCAAGCAACAGTTTCGCGTGCTGATCATCGAGGAGTCGTCGCATCCGCGGTTCACGATCGGCGAATCGTCGATCCCCGAGACGTCTCTCATGAACCGCATCATCGCCGATCGCTACGGCATTCCGGAGCTCGACCACATCACGTCGTTCTACTCGACGCAGCGTTACGTCGCGTCGAGCACGGGCATCAAGCGCAACTTCGGCTTCGTGTTCCACAAGCCCGGCCAGGAGCACGACCCGAAGGAGTTCACGCAGTGCGTCATTCCCGAGCTGCCGTGGGGGCCGGAGAGCCATTATTACCGGCAAGACGTCGACGCCTACCTGTTGCAAGCCGCCATCAAATACGGCTGCACGGTCCACCAGAAGACGAGCGTGAGCGAATACCACGCCGATAAAGACGGCGTCGCGGTGACCACCGCCCAGGGCGAACGGTTCACCGGCCGCTACATGATCGACTGCGGAGGACCCCGCGCGCCGCTCGCGACCCAGTTCAAGCTCCGCGAAGAACCGTGTCGCTTCAAGACGCACTCGCGCAGCCTCTACACGCACATGCTCGGGGTCAAGCCGTTCGACGACATCTTCAAGGTCAAGGGGCAGCGCTGGCGCTGGCACGAAGGGACCTTGCACCACATGTTCACGGGCGGCTGGCTCTGGGTGATTCCGTTCAACAACCATCCGCGGTCGACCAACAACCTGGTGAGCGTCGGCCTGCAGCTCGACCCGCGTGTCTACCCGAAAACGGACATCCCCGCGCAGCAGGAATTCGACGAGTTCCTCGCGCGATTCCCGAGCATCGCGGCTCAGTTCCGGGACGCCGTGCCGGTGCGCGACTGGGTCAAGACCGACCGCCTGCAGTTCTCGTCGAACGCCTGCGTCGGCGACCGCTACTGCCTGATGCTGCACGCGAACGGGTTCATCGACCCGCTCTTCTCCCGGGGGCTCGAGAACACCGCGGTGACCATCCACGCGCTCGCGGCGCGCCTCATCAAGGCGCTACGCGACGACGACTTCTCCCCCGAGCGCTTCGAGTACATCGAGCGCCTGCAGCAAAAGCTTTTGGACCACAACGACGACTTCGTCAGTTGCTGCTACACGGCGTTCTCGGACTTCCGCCTATGGGACGCGTTCCACAGGCTGTGGGCGGTCGGAACAATCCTCGGGCAGTTCCGGCTCGTGCAAGCCCACGCGAGGTTCCGCGCGTCGCGCGACGAGGGCGACCTCGATCACCTCGACAACGACCCCCCGTACCTCGGGTACCTGTGCGCGGACATGGAGGAGTACTACCAGTTGTTCAACGACGCCAAGGCCGAGGTCGAGGCCGTGAGCGCCGGGCACAAGCCGGCCGAGGAGGCTGCGGCGCGGATTCACGCCCTCATCGACGAACGAGACTTCGCCAAGCCGATGTTCGGCTTCGGGTACTGCATCACTGGGGCCAAGCCGCAGCTCAACAACTCGAAGTACAGCCTGCTGCCGGCGATGAAGCTGATGTACTGGACGCAAACCCGCGCGCCGGCAGAGGTGAAAAAGTACTTCGACTACAACCCGATGTTCGCGCTGCTCAAGGCGTACATCACGACCCGCATCGGCTTGGCGATGAAGAAGTAGTCGGCCGACGACGACAGAAAAACGATGAACGACATTCAATTGGATCAAGCGAGCATCAAGAAGCGTCCCCCGGGGGCGTACGACGCGACTACGCGCCTGGCCGCGAGCTGGTACGTCGCGATGCGCTCGGACGCCCTCAAGGACAAGCCGACGGAGTTGACGCTCTTCGGCCGTCCCTGCGTGGCGTGGCGCGGAGCGACGGGGCGGGCGGTGGTGATGGACCGCCACTGCTCGCACCTGGGCGCGAACCTGGCTGACGGGCGGGTCAAGGACGGGTGCATCCAGTGCCCGTTTCACCACTGGCGGTACGACGAGCAGGGTCAGTGCGTTCACATCCCCGGCCACAACCAGGCGGTGCTCCGGCTGGAGCCCGTGCCGCGCGGGGCGCGCCAGCCGACGTTGGTCACCGTCGAGCGATACGGCTACGTGTGGGTCTGGTACGGCTCCCCGCAGCCGCTGCACCCGCTGCCCGAAATCGCCGCGGCCGACGTCGACAACGGCGACTTCATGCACCTGCACTTCGCGTTCGAGACGACGACGGCGGTCTTGCGGATCGTCGAGAACTTCTACGACGCGCAGCACGCGACCCCCGTGCACGCGCTCCCGATCTCGGCCTTCGAGCTCAAGTTCTTCGACGATTGGCGCCGGTGGCCGGAGGTTGAGTCGCTTGCCCGGGCGGGCGCGTGGTTCGGTGCCGGGATCGACTTCACCGTGAACCGGTACTTCGGCCCCCTCGGCATGCTGTCGCGCGCGCTTGGCCTGAACATGTCGCAGATGAACTTGCACTTCGATGGCTACCCCGGCGGGTGCGTCATGACCGTTGCCCTGGACGGAAACGTCAAATACAAGCTGCTCCAGTGTGTGACGCCGGTGAGCGACGGCAAGAACGTCATGCACATGCTCATCTCGATCAAGAAGGTGGGCGGCGCCCTGCGCCGCGCGACCGACTTTGTGCTGTTCGGGCTGCAGACCAGGCAGGCAGCGGGGTACGACGTCAAAATCTGGAACGGGATGAAGCCGGACGGCGGCGGCGCGTACAGCAAGTACGACAAGCTCGTGCTCAAGTACCGTGCGTTCTACCGGGGCTGGGTCGACCGCGTCGCGAGTGAGCAGTGATGCGTGAAGCCGAGCCGGCCTCGGCCACGTCGCTCCGCCAGGCGCTCGCGAACCTGGCGAGCGGCGTCACGGTCATCACCGCGTACGGCGCGGCGGGCCCGCTTGGGCTCGCAGCCACCCGCTTCGTGTCGGCGAGGTATTCATGACTATCTGGCTGTTGCAACTCGTGCTGGTGATTGCGCTCTGCAACGTCTGCGGCCGCATTGCCGAACGGCTCGGCCAGTGCGCGGTCGTCGGCGAGATCGCGGCCGGCCTGCTGTTGGGGCCTTCGCTGTTCGGCGTGATCGCACCGGGTTTCTACGACCTGTTGTTCGGCCCAAGTGTGCTGTCAGCGATGGCGCAAGTCAGCGAAGTCGGCCTGATACTGCTGATGTTTCAGGTCGGCCTGCATATGGAGTTGGGCGAGACGCTGCGCGGCAAGCGCTGGCGCATGCCCGTCGCGATCGCCGCGGGCGGGCTCGTCGCACCGGCCGCGATCGGCATGATCATCGCCATCGTCTCGAAAGACACGCTCGCCAGCGACGCGCCGGCGCTGCCCTATGTACTCTTCTGCGGTGTCGCACTTGCGGTATCGGCGGTGCCGGTGATGGCGCGCATCATCGACGACCTGGAGCTCAGCGCCATGGTGGGCGCACGGCACGCAATGTCTGCCGCGATGCTGACGGATGCGCTCGGATGGATGCTGCTTGCAACGATTGCCTCGCTATCGAGCGGGCCTGGCTGGGCATTTGCGCGCATGCTCCTCAGCCTGCTCGCGTATCTGGTGCTGTGCGGGCTCCTGGTGCGCTTCGTGGTTCGACCGGCGCTTGCGCGGCTCGCATCGACTGCGCATGCGGCGCGCGACCGCTTGGCCGTGTTGTTCTGCTTCGTAATAGTGTCGGCACTCGCGACGTCGCTGATCGGATTCCATAGCGCATTTGGCGCACTGGCGGCGGCGCTGTTCGTGCGGCGTGTGCCCGGCGTCGCGAAGGAGTGGCGCGACAACGTCGAAGGTTTCGTCAAGCTTGTGCTGATGCCGGTGTTTTTCGCGTATGCGGGGCTGCATGCGTCAATCGGCACGATCGACGACGCGGGATCATGGATGTGGTTCGGTGTATTCCTCGCGGGCGGATTCATCGGCAAGTTCGGCGGCAGCTATCTGGGTGCGCGTACCACCGGGCTTGCGCCACACGATGCGATGCTGGTGAGCTCGTTGATGAATACGCGCGGCTTGATGGAGCTGATCGTCCTGTCAATCGGCCTGCAGATGCAGATCCTTCCACCAAAGGTCTACACGATCCTCGTGGTGTTCGCGCTGGTGACGACGGCGCTGACCGCACCGCTGGTTCGATTCACGCTGCGCGTGCAATCGCGCGCAATGAGCCAACAGGCCGCCTGAGCCAGCTTGAGGGGAGAGATCACCATGAGTGCCGCCACCGAAACCAAGGCTCACGATTTGCTCGATGCCGAGGGCCGCGATGTCCGCGAACTGCGCAACGTGCTGGGGCAGTTCGCTACCGGTGTGACCGTGATCACCACGCGCATCGCCGACGGCCGCAACGTCGGTGTGACCGTCAACTCGTTCTCCTCACTGTCGCTGTCGCCGGCGCTGGTGCTCTGGAGCCTGGCACGCACGGCACCGAGCCTGAAGGATTTTTGCTCGGCGAGCCACTTCGCCATCAACGTGCTGGGCGCGCACCAGCACCACTTGTCGGAGCAGTTCGCACGGGCAGCCGCTGACAAGTTCGCCGGTGTAGCTCATGCCTATGGCAAGGCGGGAGCCCCGGTGCTGGACGATGTGGTGGCAGTGCTGGTGTGCCGCAACGTCACCCAGTACGAGGGCGGTGACCACCTGATCTTCATTGGCGAGATCGAACAATACCGATACAGCGGCGCAGAACCGCTAGTCTTCCATGCAGGCCAGTACCGGGTTGCCGCCGCGCATCCGGCACTGGCGAGCCGAGAAGCTTCGCCATGGGCTTCGGGCCGGCGCGAGGCATGAGACGGGGACGTTGCAGGGGCGGGAAGGGGCGGCTTGATGCCGCTGGCCAGCAGGAGACGCCCCGCTCATGGACGACCGAGCGAGGCGTCTCCTGGTTGTTGCACCGGCTGTTCCCCTGGCATCTGCCCCAGCCCTGAACAGCCGGCTCGGGCCTGGAGGATCAGAGGGTGGGGCTCGGACCTGGGGTGGCCGTGGCCTCGTCCGGGGAATACATCCAGCGCAGCAGCGAGTGGCGCCCGCTGATCCCCATCTTGATCGCCGCCCGCTTGAGGTAGCTCTCGACGGTGTGCACCTTGAGCTTCAATTGCCCGGCCAGCTCGGGGGCGGTGCGCCCGGCGAGCAGGCCGACGCAGACCTGCATTTCCCGGTTCGACAGCTTCAGCCCCGACTGCCGCAGGCGCGCGGCGAAGCGCAGGCGCAGGGTTTCCAGGCCCTGGTGTTCCAGGCTGGCGGCGGCCTCGGGGTCGTCCCCGGTGGCGTTGTGCGGCTGCAGCGCCGCCAGGTGTTTTTCCACCATGGGCAGCAGCAGTGGGGAGAAGTCCTGCAGGAGGATGCGTTCCTGGTGCGAGAAGCTCTGGGACTGGCAGGAACGGTAGACCGAGATCACGTAGCGGTAATCGTCCTTGTGGCTGGTCAGGTGCAATTGCGCGGCAGTCTCGGCAGGGCGTGCCGTCGGATTCTTGCCGGATGGGGCGAGCGTGGAGTCGCTGTAGACCTAGTCGCGGGCGTTCCTGGGCTGCGATTGACCCTCTGAATACACACGCATCTGGGTGATATGCGTGGCGTCCACCGCCAGTTGGGTGCGTATCAGATCATGCAGCATGCGCGGAAAACTGCGACTGCCGGTGCTGGCGATGACCTTGCCAATGTGTGGGAACAGTATTTGTGAGTTCATCATTTCATCCATGAGTTTCATGTTGCGCGACACTTGCCTTAGTAAGCGACGAGTGCGGCGAGACTATGTTTAGAGCCTTTCGCCGGATTCGTCGCCGCCTCGTATCCTAGTACAGGGTTCTGGTGGCGGTTTAATGAAATACGGCAAAAAGACACAGGCAGAGCGTTTTCCTTACGCAATGCCGGCGCTGCTTGGCCAACCCTGGCCGCCTGCAACTGGTTCTATCCTTTTGGATGGCGTCAATGTGCCATCGTTTGGCCTGTCGACATGCCCAGAAACGGACATGGCGTCTGGCCGGTCGAGCATCAGGGGGATAGGGCTCGAGCCCGACCTGGATCGGGATGAGCACGGCAGTGGACCCGCCAGGGCGGCGGGTCCGAAAGGGCTCAGAGTGTTGGCAGCTGGCCGATGCGACCGAACATTTCAGTGACGATCTGCAGGTCCAGCTGGAACTGCTCGACGGTCTTGAACTCGTTGTCGTTGTGGCCGGTGTACTTGACCTCGGGACGGGCCAGGCCGAATTGCACGCCGTTGGGCAGTTCGTGCACCGAGGTGGCGCCGGCGGAAGTGCCGAACTGGTGCTGCATGCCGAGGTTCTCGCTGGCCACCGCCAACAGCGCCTTGACCCATTCACCCTCGGGGTTGCGGTACATCGGCTCGGCGATCTTGTAGTCGAAGTTCACCGCGACCTGGTTCTTCTTGCTCCAGGCGGCCAGCTTGTCGGCAATTTCCTTTTTCAGCACCTCCGGGGTCTTGCCCTTGGGCACGCGCAGGTTGACCGCCAGCTTGAAGGCCTGTTCATCCTGGCCGACATAGGTCAGGGAGGTGGTCAGCGGGCCCATGAAGTCATCGGCGAAACCGACCCCCAATTTGTTGCCCAGGTAGTCCAGGCTCCAGTTGTCGGCGGCGTAGCGGGCGGCATCGGTGATCGGGTTGTGCTTGAGCGCGACCTTGCCATCGAGGCCGTTGATGAAGTCGAGCATGCGCGCCACCGGGTTGACCCCGGACTCGGGCTCGGAGGAGTGGGCGGACACGCCGGTGACCGTCAGCTTGACGTCCTTGCCTTCGACCTTGGCGGCCACGCTGAAGTCGCCGCCGTGGGCCTTGGCGTATTCGCTGCCGGCCTTCTGCAGGCTGGCGGCCAGTTCGGCGGGCTGGTCGGTCACCAGGGTGGCGACCGAGGCGCCCGGGATCTGGTTGGTGGCCAGGCCGCCGGTCATCGAGACGATTTGTGCGCCTTTGCCTTCGGCGGTACGCCGCGGGAAGCTGGCCATGACGGTGCCGTAGCCTTTTTCGGCGATCACCACCGGGTAGCCGCCATCCAGCGCCAGGTTGTAATTCGGCGTCGGGTTGCGTTCGAAGTAGTAGGGGATGGCGTCGCCGCTGGTTTCCTCGGTGGTGTCCACCAGCAGCTTGAAGTTGCGCGCCAGCGGCAGCTTCTCTTCCTTGATGATCTTCATCGCGTACAGGGCTACGACTATGCCGTTCTTGTCGTCCTCGGTGCCGCGGCCATACATGCGGTCGCCGACCAGGGTGACCTTGAACGGGTCGAGCTTGGTGCCGTCCTGCAGCACCCAGTTCTCCGGCGTTACCGGCACCACGTCGGCATGGGCGTGGATGCCCACCACTTCTTTGCCGCTGCCTTCCAGGGAGATCTCGTAGACGCGGTTGTCGATGTTGCGAAAGTTCAGGTCGAAGGCCTTGGCCAGGGCCTGGATCTTGTCGGCGATCTTGAGGAACTCGGGGTTCTCGTGCTGGGGCACACCGTCGACGCGCACGGTGGGGATGGCCACCAGTTCGCGCAGGGTTTCGGTGGCGGCCTTGCCGTACTTCACCCGCGCATAGAGGCCCAGCAGGCGATGGATCTCGTTCTGCTGCTCGGCGGAAAGCGCCTTGTTGTCGAGGAAGGCATTGATCGCCGGGCCGAGGTTGGCGCTCTTGGCCAGCTCGCTCTTGCCCAGGGTGCCGAGGAACTGGCGGAAGTCCTTGACCGATGCATCGGCGAAGCTCTTGAGAATCGCCGCGTTCTGCTGCGGGGTGATGTTGGCGTGGGCGGTCGTGGTGAAGGCTGACAGGCTGGCCAGCACCAGGGTGGCCGCGGCCAGTTGCTTGAGGGAAAAATCCATTGCGGGAGGCGTTCCTTGCAGATTGTTAGGAAATATCTGACCTCCCACGCTAACACCACGGGGGACTGGTACGGGAGTCCCCGAAGTGGGATCTGTCGCACAGAAATGCAAAAGCGGCGCAGAAACGAAAAAGCGCCGGGAGGGGCAGTCCTGAGCATTCCGCGCGGGTGGGGGGCTGTTTCAGCCTGGGCAACCACATTGTGACGGCAGTCAACCAGGCTGATGTCCAGCTGGGTCAGGGTTTGGGCGTGGCCGGGCTCGCCGCTCCTGACCCGGGCTCAACTTGCAGTGCCGGGCGGGCGATCACGCTGATGATGCTCAAGGCGGCGATCACCAGCCCCGGCGAGGTCGCCAGCAAGACCCCGCTGGTGCCGGCGCCGGCCGCGAGGATCTGCCCGGCGGCGAGAGGGCCGGCCACCGATCCCAGGCGGCCGATGGCCACTGCGGCACCGACGCCGGTGGCGCGCACCAGGGTCGGGTACGAGGGTGGGGCCAGGGCGTACAGCACCAGTTGCGCGGCCATCACGAACAGCCCCGCGGCGAACCCGGCGCAGGCCATGGGCAGCAGGCCCGCCGACAGGCCGACCCCGGCCAGCGCCGCGAGCAACCCGGCGTAGACGAACAGCACCACCTTGATGCCGTTGCAGCGATCCAGCAGCAGGCCGCCGAGCAGCGAACCGAGGGCGCCGCCGAGGTTGAACAGCATCTGCACCAGCCCGGCCTGGGGTTTGCTGAAGCCTTGCTCCAGCAGCAACGACGGCAGCCAGTTGAGCAGCATGTACATCACCGTCAGGGTGAAGAAATAGCTCAGCCACAAGGCCAGGGTGGTGCGCGCCCGGCCTTCGCCGAACAGCGCCTGGCCGGTGGAGAGGCGGGTCAGGCCGGGGTTGCCTTGTTGCTGGCGAAAGGCGCTGGACTCGGGCAGCAGCAGGAGCATCAGCGGCACCACCAGCAGCGGCGCCAGGCCGCCGACGATAAAGGTCGCCTGCCAATGGTCGGTGAACAGCATGGCCACCAGCGCCGCCAGGGCGCCACCCAGGGGCACCCCGGCGTACATGATGCTGATGGCGGTGCCACGGCGTTGCTCGCCCGCGGCCTCGGCGCACAGGGCGATCAGGTTGGGCAGGGCGGCGCCCAGGCCCAGGCCGGTCATGAAGCGCGCCAGCAGCAGGCCCGACAGACTGCCGACATAGGCGGTGGCGAGGGAGAACAGGCCGAACAGCAGCACGGCGCCGATGAGGATTTTCTTGCGGCCGATGCGATCGGCGATCCAGCCGCCGAAGAAGGCGCCGGGCAGCAGGCCGACGATCCCGGCGCTGAACACCCAGCCCAGCATTTTCGGGTCCAGGGCGAAGCTCTGGCGCAGGCCCGCGGCGGCGGTGCCGGCGGCTTGCAGGTCGAAGCCTTCGATCAGGGCAACGATAAAACACAGGGCGATGGTCAGCGTCGTGCGACGCGATGGAGTGTCCATGGCAAACCTCATTGTTGTTTTTGTTGGGGGCGGACGCAGCGGAACGCGCCTGTTCGCTCAAGCGCTGGCAGGCGAAATTAAGATTAACAAAGATAACTAAAAATTGAAGGGTGAGC
>NZ_JACMZT010000067.1:0-21692 GCF_017349615.1 Pseudomonas sp. GW531-T4 | reverse complement strand
ACCACCATCTCCAGCCGCGAATTCAATCAGGACACAAGTGGTGCCAAAAAAGCCTCCAGAAACGGCCCGGTCATCATCACCGACCGTGGCAGGCCCGCCCATGTGCTGCTAAGCATTGAGGACTACGAAAAACTGAGCGGCCTGAACACCAGCATCGTCGACATGCTGGCCATGCCTGAAGCGCCTGAAATCGATTTCGAAACAGAGCGCGCCACCATCATTCCTCGCGAGATCGATCTGTCCTGATGTTTTTGCTCGATACCAACGTTGTGTCCGAATTACGCAAGCCCAACGCTGATCGCCAGGTAGTGGCCTGGGCTCAGGCCGTGGCGCCCACCAGCCTGTTTTTATCAGTCATTACGTTATTGGAACTGGAAACCGGCATCCTGCGGTTGGAACGCCGCGATCGCACCCAAGGGGCCCTGCTGCGTGCCTGGCTGGAACTGCGCGTGATGCCCGCTTTCGACGGACGAATCCTGGCCATTGACCCTGCTGTCGCTATGCGCTACGCCCGATTGCATGTTCCGGATCGCAGCAATGAATGCGATGCCCTGATTGCGGCGACCGCCCTGGAACATGGGCTGACAGTCGTTACCCGCAACATCGCCGACTTCCAGTCCAGCGGTGTGCAACTGCTCAACCCTTGGAACGATTGAACGCGGTCGCGGCGAAAAGCGTCCATAATTCACAAGTCAATTGATTCAAGTCATTACACCATCAATTGATTTCCCCCAACGCGACCAAAGGTCGCACCCTTGAGCTAGAGCGACAGGCGTATCATTGCGCCACTGCAACACCCCTATTTGATCGCGGTCGGCACGTACTGACCGGGGCATTTCTCCACTGCCGTGGGATGCAATGATGAGCAACCAGATTCCGGTACATGACGTTACCCCTCCTGCCAAGAATTCGAACAACAGCGTAGATCTCTACGCCTCTCGGGAAAAAATCTACACACGCGCTTTCACCGGCCTCTTCCGCAACCTGCGGATGGTGGGCGGCGCGGCCCTGTTCCTGCTGTATTTCGGTACGGTGTGGCTCAACTGGGGCGGCCACCAGGCTGTCTGGTGGAACCTGCCGGAGCGCAAGTTCTTCATCTTCGGCGCCACCTTCTGGCCCCAGGATTTCATCCTGCTGTCGGGGCTTTTGATCATCGCCGCCTTCGGCCTGTTCTTCATCACCGTGTACGCCGGGCGCGTCTGGTGCGGCTATACCTGCCCGCAAAGCGTCTGGACCTGGATCTTCATGTGGTGCGAGAAGGTCACCGAAGGCGACCGCAACCAGCGCATCAAGCTCGACAAGGCGCCGATGAGCGCCAACAAGTTCCTGCGCAAGTTCAGCAAGCACAGCCTCTGGCTGCTGATCGGCTTCGTCACCGGCATGACCTTCGTCGGCTACTTCTCGCCGATCCGCGAGCTGGTCATCGACTTCTTCACCGGCCAGGCCGATGGCTGGTCGTACTTCTGGGTCGGCTTCTTCACCCTCGCCACCTATGGCAACGCCGGCTGGCTGCGCGAACAGGTGTGCATCTACATGTGCCCCTACGCCCGCTTCCAGAGCGTGATGTTCGACAAGGACACCCTGATCGTCTCCTACGACCCGCGTCGCGGCGAAGGTCGCGGCCCGCGCAAGAAAGGTGTCGACTACAAGGCCATGGGCCTGGGCGACTGCATCGACTGCACCATGTGCGTCCAGGTCTGCCCGACCGGCATCGACATCCGCGACGGCCTGCAGATCGAATGCATCGGCTGCGCCGCCTGCATCGACGCCTGCGACAACATCATGGACAAGATGGACTACCCGCGCGGCCTGATCAGCTACACCACCGAGCACAACCTGTCCGGGCAGAAAACCCATAAACTGCGTCCACGCCTGATCGGTTATGCGCTGGTGCTGCTGACGATGATCAGCCTGCTGGTCACCGCGTTCTTCATGCGCTCGCTGGTGGGCTTCGATGTCAGCAAGGACCGCGTGCTCTATCGCGAGAACGCCGAAGGCCGGATCGAGAACGTCTACAGCCTGAAGATCATGAACAAGGATCAGCGCGACCATACCTACGTACTGGACGCCGCCGGCCTGCCGGACCTCAAGCTGCAAGGCCGACGCGAGATCAAGGTGGCGGCCGGCGATATCGTCAGCATGCCGGTCGAGCTGTCGAGCTCGCCCGAGCAACTGCCGTCGAGCACCAACGAGGTGAAATTCATCCTCAAGGACGCCGACGACGAAAGCGTCCACGTTGAAGCCAAGAGCCGGTTCATCGGCCCACAAATTCGTTAAGAGAAGTCATCATGCCCGCAGCGACCGCCACAAGCCCCTGGTACAAGCACCTCTGGCCCTGGATCATCATCGGCATCCTGGCCTGCTCGGTGGCCCTGACCCTGTCCATGGTGACCATTGCGGTGAACAACCCGGACAACCTGGTCAACGACAACTACTACGAGGCCGGCAAAGGCATCAACCGCTCCCTGGACCGCGAACTGCTGGCCCAGACCCTGCAACTGCGCGCCAGCGTGCACCTGGATGACCTCACCGGCGAAGTCGACCTGCGCCTGAGCGGCAACAGCGCGCCCGCCACCCTGGAGCTGAACCTGATCTCGCCGACCCAGCCGGAAAAAGACCGAAAGATCACCCTCGCCCGCAGCGAAACCGAACAGGGCCGCTACATTGGCCAGTTGAGCGACAAGGTCGATGGCCGCCGTTTTGTCGAACTGCTGGGCGTCGAAGGCGACAAGACCTGGCGCATGTTCGAAGAGGAACAGGTCAGCCACGACAAGGACCTGCTGCTGGGTGACGAACCGCTGCAAGGCGCGGAACACCTGGACAAGTAAGCGCCCTCCGTACATCGCCGGCAGGCTGCTGTCTTCTCCCAGGCAGCGGCCTGCCGGCGATGAGGTCCGCCCCTGGAACAAAGACCCGCGATGACCACGCCACTGCCCTGCTACCACTGCGCCCTGCCCGTTCCCGCCGGCAGCCGCTTCACCGCCGTCGTGCTCGGCGCCCCCCGCGAGTTCTGTTGCCCGGGTTGCCAGGCGGTGGCCGAAGCCATAGTCGCCGGCGGCCTGGAAAGCTACTACAGCCATCGCAGCGAAGCCTCGGCCAACCCCGAGGCCCTGCCGGTGCAACTGGTGGACGAACTGGCGCTCTACGACCGCGCGGATGTGCAGCAACCCTTTGTCCGGCATGAAGGCGAACTGGCCGAAACCACCCTGCTGATGGAAGGCATCAGCTGCGCCGCCTGCGGCTGGCTGATCGAGAAACACCTGCGCAGCCTGCCGGCGGTGGCCGAAGCGCGACTGAACCTGTCCAACCATCGCCTGCATGTGCGCTGGGCCGACAGCCAGTTGCCACTGAGCCAGGTGCTCAGCGAACTGCGCCTGATCGGCTATGCAGCGCATCCCTACCAGGCCGACCGCGCCTCCGAGCAACTGGCCAGCGAAAACCGCCTGGCCCTGCGCCAGCTGGGCGTGGCCGGGCTGCTGTGGTTCCAGGCGATGATGGCGACCATGGCCACCTGGCCGGAATTCAATATCGACCTGAGCCCCGAGCTGCACACCATCCTGCGCTGGGTCGCGCTGTTTCTCACCACGCCGATCGTGTTCTACAGCTGCGCGCCGTTTTTCAAGGGTGCCCTGCGTGACCTGCGTACCCGCCACCTGACCATGGACGTTTCCGTGTCCCTGGCGATTGGCGCCGCCTACATCGCCGGGATCTGGACCTCGATCACCGGGGTCGGCGAGCTGTACTTCGATGCCGTGGGCATGTTCGCCCTGTTCCTGCTGGCCGGGCGCTACCTGGAACGCCGCGCCCGCGAACGCACCGCCGCCGCCACCGCGCAACTGGTGAACCTGCTGCCGGCCTCGTGCCTGCGCCTGGGTACTGACGGCCAGAGCGAACGCATCCTGCTCAGCGAACTGCGCCTGGGCGACAAGGTGCTGGTGCACCCCGGCGCCATCCTGCCGGCGGACGGCAAGATCCTCGATGGCCAGTCGAGCATCGATGAATCCCTGCTCACCGGCGAATACCTGCCGCAACCGCGCAGCATCGGCGATGCGGTCACCGCCGGCACCCTCAATGTCGAGGGCGCGCTGACCGTGGAAGTCCTGGCCCTGGGGCAGGACACGCGCCTGTCGGCCATCGTCCGCCTGCTGGATCGGGCCCAGGCGGAGAAACCGCGCCTGGCGGAAATCGCCGACCGCGCCGCCCAGTGGTTCCTGCTGTTCTCCCTGATCGCCGCGGCCGCCATCGGTCTGCTCTGGTGGCAGCTGGACGCTTCCCGGGCCTTCTGGATCGTCCTGGCGATGCTGGTCGCCACCTGCCCCTGCGCGCTGTCCCTGGCCACCCCGACCGCGCTGACGGCCGCCACCGGCACCCTGCACAAACTCGGCCTGCTGCTGACCCGCGGCCACGTGCTCGAAGGCCTGAACCAGATCGACACGGTGATTTTCGACAAGACCGGCACCCTCACCGAAGGGCGCCTGGCCCTGCGCTCGATTCGGCCCCTGGGCGACCTCGACAGCCAGCAGTGCCTGGGCCTGGCCGCCGCCCTGGAAAACCGCTCCGAACACCCGATTGCCCGGGCCTTCGGCCGCGCGCCGCTGGCCGCCGAGGAAGTCCTGAGCATGCCCGGGCTGGGCCTGGAAGGCCTGGTGGGCGAGCAACGCCTGCGCATCGGCCAGCCCGCCTTCGTCTGCGAGCTCAGCGCCTGCACGGTCCCGGCGATGCCGGACGAAGCCGGCCAATGGCTGCTGCTGGGCGATACCCAGGGGCCACTGGCCTGGTTTGTCCTTGACGATCGCCTGCGCAGCGATGCGCCGGCCTTGCTGGCCGCCTGCAAGGCGCGGGGCTGGAACACCCTGCTGCTCTCGGGCGACAGTTCGCCGATGGTCGCCAGCGTCGCCGCCGAACTGGGCATCGACGAAGCCCGCGGCGGCCTGCGCCCGGACGACAAGCTGCAGGTGCTGCAACAACTGCATCGCCAGGGCCGCAAAGTGCTGATGCTCGGCGATGGGGTCAACGATGTCCCGGTGCTGGCCGCCGCCGATATCAGCGTGGCCATGGGCTCGGCCACCGACCTGGCCAAGACCAGCGCCGACGCGGTGCTGCTGTCCAACCGCCTGGACGCGTTGGTGCAGGCCTTCAGCCTGGCCCGTCGCACGCGCCGGATAATCATCGAGAACCTGCTGTGGGCCGGGCTGTACAATGGCCTCATGCTGCCGTTCGCCGCCCTCGGCTGGATCACTCCGGTATGGGCCGCCATCGGCATGTCCATCAGTTCGTTGACCGTGGTGCTCAATGCCCTGCGCCTGACTCGCCTGCCGCGTCAGCCCCAGGCCGAGGCCACGACCCAAACCCGCCCGCTGCCGGCCTGAGCCGCGCGGGCATGGAGCCTACCCATGCCAGCTCTCTACGTGATGATTCCGGCGGCGCTGCTGATCGTGGCCATCGCCATCTACATCTTCTTCTGGGCGGTCGACAGCGGTCAGTACGATGACCTCGATGGCCCCGCCCACAGCATTCTGTTCGACGACCAGGACCCCAAGCACACCGCCGCGATCGACGAGGCCAAGGGCCAGCCGGCGGCCGAACAGCCGCCGCACAAAGACCAGGCGCCGCCCCATGCTTGAGCTGGCGCCGCTGCTGGTTTCCGCGGTGATCCTCGGCCTGCTCGGCGGCGGTCACTGCCTGGGCATGTGCGGCGGCCTGATGGGCGCCTTGACCCTGGCCATTCCCCAGGAGCAGCGCAGCCGGCGCTTTCGCCTGCTGCTGGCCTACAACCTGGGGCGCATTCTCAGTTACGCCACCGCGGGCCTGCTGATCGGCCTGGCCGGCTGGGCCGTGGCCAGCAGTCCGGCGGCCATGGCCCTGCGTGTGCTGGCCGGCCTGCTGCTGATCGCCATGGGCTTGTACCTGGCCGGCTGGTGGAGCGGCCTGACCCGTATCGAAAGCCTTGGACGCGGCCTGTGGCGGCATATACAGCCCGTGGCCAACCGCCTGCTGCCGGTGTCGAGCCTGCCGCGCGCCCTGCTGCTGGGCGCGCTCTGGGGCTGGCTGCCGTGCGGCCTGGTGTACAGCACCCTGCTGTGGTCCGCCAGCCAGGGCAACGCCCTCGACAGCGCCCTGCTGATGCTGGCCTTCGGCCTGGGTACCTGGCCGGTGCTGCTGGCGACCGGGCTCGCGGCGGAGCGGGTCACCGCACTGCTGCGTCGGCGCAGCGTGCGCATGGCCGGTGGCCTGCTGGTGATCCTGTTCGGCATCTGGACCTTGCCCGGTCCGCATCAGCACTGGTTGATGGGCCACTGAGGCTGCCAGCCATCGCCAGCAACCCCACAAGGCCCGCCCGGCAGGCAGCGCGCACCCGCCAGCCTTGATGCAAATCAAGATGGCCCGGGCGCCAACCCCCTAGACTCGCGAACACTGCCTGCCTACCGGGGGAATTCCCGCATGCTCGACGCCATTCGTTGGGACACCGATCTGATCCGCCGTTACGACCTGGCGGGACCGCGCTACACCTCTTACCCCACCGCTGTGCAATTCCACAGCCAGGTGGGCACCTTCGACCTGCTCCACGCCCTGCGCGAAAGCCGCAAGGCGCTGCGCCCGCTGTCGCTGTACGTGCATGTGCCGTTCTGCGCGAACATCTGCTACTACTGTGCCTGCAACAAGGTCATCACCAAGGACCGCGGGCGCGCCCTGCCCTACCTGCAGCGCCTGGAACAGGAAATCCAGCTGATCGCCTGCCATCTCGACCCCGGGCAGAAGGTCGAGCAACTGCACTTTGGCGGCGGTACCCCGACCTTTCTCAGCCATGACGAACTGCGGCAACTGATGGGCCATCTGCGCCAGCACTTCAACCTGCTGGACGACGACTCGGGCGACTACGGCATCGAGATCGACCCGCGCGAAGCCGACTGGTCGACCATGGGCCTGCTGCGCGAACTGGGCTTCAACCGGGTCAGCATCGGCCTGCAGGACCTCGACCCGGCGGTACAGCGCGCGGTCAATCGCCTGCAGAGCCTGGAAGAAACCCGGGCGGTGATCGAAGCGGCGCGCACCCTGCAGTTTCGTTCGATCAACATCGACCTGATCTACGGCCTGCCGAAACAGACGCCGGACAACTTCGCCCGCACCGTCGAGGAAGTCATCAACCTGCAGCCGGACCGGCTGTCGGTGTTCAACTACGCGCACCTGCCAGAGCGCTTCATGCCGCAACGGCGGATCAACAGCCACGAGCTGCCGGCCCCGGCGGAAAAACTGCAGATGCTGCAGCGCACCATCGAACAACTGACGGCCGCCGGTTACCGCTACATCGGCATGGATCATTTCGCCCTGCCCGACGACGAGCTGGCGATCGCCCAGGAAGAGTCGACCCTGCAACGCAACTTCCAGGGCTACACCACCCATGGCCACTGCGACCTGATCGGCCTGGGCGTCTCGGCCATCAGCCAGATCGGCGACCTGTACTGCCAGAACAGCAGCGACCTGAACCAGTACCAGAACCTGCTGGGTGGCGCGCAACTGGCCACCAGCCGTGGCCTGGTGTGCAATCAGGACGACCGCGTCAGACGCGCGGTGATCCAGCAGCTGATCTGCAACTTCAGCCTCGACTTCGAGACCATCGAGCAGCAGTTCAACATCGACTTTCGCGGGTATTTCGGCGAGCTGTGGCCACAGCTGCAAGCCATGGCCGAAGACGGCCTGATCAAGCTGAGCAACGAAAACATCGAAGTCCTGCCTGCCGGGCGCCTGCTGGTGCGTTCGGTGTGCATGGTGTTCGACGCGTATCTGGAGCAACAGAATCGACAGCGTTTTTCCCGGGTCATCTAGGGGCATCAGGCGCGGCAGCCTGAGCGCCAGGCGCGACAACTTGTCGCAGATTACGGGCAAAAACTGTCGGGAGAGACAGGGCGCAAGCAAGCCTGATACTTGACGCCGAGACAATCGGCGAGTGCAAGTGACGGCCAGCGCTGGAAATACCTTGAACGGACTGCACGAGCGCATTTTCCCGGAGTGGCCTGGAGGCTACAAACGGACAGCTTTACGACTAAGCGCCAATACGGCACGGACTGGCCGGAACCTCCTCCCGTGAGTTACCCTTACGGCTTATGTGTGTTTTCCCACAAGGATTCTATTGAATGTCCGAGCCAGTAAAACTGCGCGCTCACAACCAGGCCCATTGCAAGGATTGCAGCCTGGCCCCCCTCTGCCTGCCACTTTCTCTGAATCTGGAAGACATGGATGCGCTGGACGAGATCGTTAAACGCGGTCGCCCGCTGAAAAAAGGCGAGTTCCTGTTTCGCCAGGGCGACGCATTCGACTCCGTCTATGCTGTGCGCTCCGGTGCCCTGAAGACTTTCAGTCTCAGCGACAGCGGCGAAGAACAGATCACCGGCTTCCACCTGCCCAGCGAACTGGTCGGCCTGTCCGGCATGGACACCGAGATCCACCCGGTTTCCGCCCAGGCCCTGGAAACCACGTCGGTCTGTGAAATCCCCTTCGAACGCCTCGACGAACTGGCCCTGCAGTTGCCCCAGCTGCGCCGCCAGCTGATGCGAGTGATGAGCCGCGAGATCCGCGACGACCAGCAGATGATGCTGTTGCTGTCGAAAAAGACCGCCGACGAGCGCATCGCCACGTTCCTGGTCAACCTGTCGGCACGCTTCCGCGCCCGTGGCTTCTCGGCCAACCAGTTCCGCTTGAGCATGTCGCGCAACGAGATCGGCAACTATCTGGGCCTGGCGGTGGAAACCGTATCCCGGGTGTTCACCCGCTTCCAGCAGAACGCGTTGATCGCCGCTGAAGGCAAAGAGGTGCACATTCTCGACCCGATCCAGCTGTGCGCCCTCGCCGGCGGCTCCCTGGAAGGCTGAGGCAGAGCCCCCGCCCGAGCCAAGCGGCTCGGGCGAGGCTATACTGGCGCGCTCCACTTCATGCCCGCCAGGACACTGCCACGATGGCCTTCGATTCCTTCGACATCAAATCCCTGATCCGCCCAGTCATCGACTTCCCCAAACCGGGCGTGATCTTCCGTGACATCACCCCGCTGTTCCAGTCGCCCAAGGCCTTGCGCCTGGTCGCCGACAGCTTTGCCCAGCGCTATGTCGAAGAAGACTTCAGCCATATCGGCGCCATGGACGCCCGCGGCTTCCTGATCGGCTCGATCCTCGCCTACCAGCTGAACAAACCGCTGATCCTGTTCCGCAAGCAAGGCAAGCTGCCGGCCGACGTGCTTGCCGAGGGTTACCAGACCGAATACGGCGAAGCCTTTCTCGAGGTCCATGCCGACAGCCTGTGCGAAGGCGATTCGGTGGTGATGTTCGATGACCTGATTGCCACCGGCGGTACCCTGATCGCCGCGGCCAACCTGGTGCGCCGCATGGGGGCCAGCGTCTACGAAGCCGCCGCCATCATCGACCTGCCGGAACTGGGCGGCTCGCAACGCCTGCGAGACATGGACATTCCAACCTTCTGCCTGACGCAGTTCTCGTTGAGCGAACGGTAAATCGCTGCCATTCGGGTTGCCAGGGCCGGCGCTATCGCGAGCAAGCTTCGCTCCTACAGGGGCCTCCGGCAGGTCTACAGCCCCATCTGCTTGCTGATGATTTCGTTCATCACTTCCCGGGTGCCGCCGCCGATGGAAAGGATGCGGTTGTCGCGGTACAGCCGCTCCACCAGGCTTTCGCGCATGTAGCCCAGCCCACCGAGAATCTGCACGGCATCGTGGGTGATGCGATCGGCCGTATCGGTGGCGAAGTTCTTGGCCATGGAAATCTCCTTGATCACACTCTGGCCCGCCGCCATCTTCGCTGCCTGACGATAAGTGAATTCGCGGGACACCTCCAGCGCGGTCGCCATCTCCGCCAGACGATGCTTGATCACCTGGAACTTGCCGATGGGCTTGCCGAACGCCTCGCGCTCCCGGGCCCACTTCAGGCTCTCCTCCAACGCCAGCTGCGCGGTCATGTTGGCCATTAGCGCCAGCGCCAGGCGCTCGCTCTGGAAGTTGCCCATGATGCAGGCGAAGCCCATGTTCTCGACCCCGATCAAATGACTGGCCGGCACCCGGCAATCGTCGAAAAACAGCTCGGCGGTATCCGACGCCCACCAGCCCATCTTCTTCAGTGGCCGGCCGACGGTGAATCCCGGCGTGCCCTTGTCGATCAGCAGCAGGCTGATGCCACCGAAACCGGGTTCGCCGGTGCGCACGGCCACCGTGTAGAAGTCGGCGCGCACGCCACTGGTGATAAAGGTCTTGCTGCCGCTGACGCGGTAGCAGTCGCCATCGCGCAGCGCCCGGGTCTGCAGATTGGCCACGTCCGAACCGCCACCGGGCTCGGTGACCGCCAGGGCGCTGATCTTCTCGCCCGCCAATACCTGCGGCACCACCCGGTCGCGGACCTCGGGGCGCGCCCATTTGACGACCGGCGGCAAACCGATGTCCAGCGAGCCCAGGCCCGCCACCAGGCCGCCGGAGCCACAACGCATCAGTTCCTCGCTGGCGGCGATCTTGGCGAACAGGTCGCCCTCGTGGCTGCCACCCAGGGCTTCTGGATAGCCGATGCCCAGGATGCCGGCTGCGCCAGCCTTGAGGTACAGCTCGCGGGGGAAGCCTTGCGCCTCCTCCCATTGATCGATGTCCGGGAGGATTTCCCGCTCGACGAAACGTCGAACGCTGTCGCGGACCAACTGATGGCTAGGGTCGAAGTATTCCTGGCAGGCAGACATCGGCAAGCTCCTCTGAAGGTTGAGGAAACTTACCTAGCGCTTGCTTGGTTTTCAAGAAAAGTCGCGTTTAAGCGACAGAGCGCGGCCAGCAAGCAAGCCCCTCTGGCAGCGGCGAGCTTGCTGGCCGAAACGCTTACAGGCTGATTGGCTTGCGCCCGGCAAACGAGTGCGCCAGGGTGCCGCCGTCCACCAGCTCCAGCTCGCCGCCCAGGGGCACGCCATGGGCGATACGCGAGGTGATCAGGCCTTTGTTGGTCAACAGCTGGGCGATGTAATGGGCGGTCGCCTCGCCTTCCACCGTCGGGTTGGTGGCCAGGATCACCTCGGTGAAACTGCCCTGCTCTTCGATCCTGGCCAACAGTTGGGGAATACCGATGGCTTCCGGGCCGAGGCCGTCGAGAGGCGACAGGTGGCCCTTGAGCACGAAATAGCGACCGCGATAACCGGTCTGCTCCACCGCATAGACATCCATCGGCCCCTCGACCACGCACAACAGCGTGTCGTCACGGCGCGGATCGGCGCATTGCGGGCACAGATCGTCCTCGGTGAGGGTGCGGCACAGGCGGCAGTGGCCCACGCCCTCCATGGCCTGGCTCAGAGCCTGGGCCAACCGCGTACCGCCGCTGCGGTCGCGCTCCAGCAGCTGCAAGGCCATGCGCTGGGCGGTTTTCTGACCCACGCCCGGCAAAGTGCGCAGGGCATCGATCAGTTGGCGAATCAGGGGGCTGAAGCTCATGGGGAAAGGTCCGACAAAACGACGAGACGCGGTTTATACCCGCGCCTCCGATTAGCGTCAAATGCTCAGTCCGGGGCGACCCGCACCACCAGCTTGCCGAAGTTGCGTCCTTCCAGCAGCCCGATGAAGGCTTGCGGCGCGCGCTCCAGGCCGTCGACCACATCCTCCTTGAACTTGACCTTGCCTTGCAGCACCCAGGGCGCCATGGCGCTGACAAACTCCGGTTGCCGGTCGCCGTAGTCGTCGAACACGATAAACCCCTGGATGCGCACGCGCTTGGTCAACAGCTGGCGCTGCAACAATGGCAGGCGGTCAGGCCCCGGCGGCAATTCCTGGGCGTTGTACTGGGCGATCAGCCCGCACAGCGGAATCCGCGCCTTGGGGTTGAGCAACGGCAGCACCGCATCGAACACCTTGCCGCCGACGTTTTCAAAGTAGATATCCACACCCTCGGAGCAGGCCTGCGCCAGCTCGTCGGCAAAATTCGGGCTGTGGTGGTCGATACAGGCATCGAACCCCAGCTCCTCGACCACATAGCGGCACTTGTCGGGACCACCCGCCACACCGATCACCCGCAGCCCCTTGATCTTCGCCACCTGCCCCACCACCGAGCCCACAGCCCCCGAGGCCGCGGCCACTACCAGGGTCTCTCCGGCCTTGGGCTGGCCGATGTCCATCAGGCCCATGTACGCGGTCATGCCCGGCATACCCAGCACGCCCAGGGCCATCGAGGGGCTGGGCAAACCCGCCGGCACCGGTATCAGGTTACGGCCATCGGAAATGCTGTGGCTTTGCCACCCGGTGGCACCCACCACCAGGTCGCCCTCCTGGAATTTCGGATTCAGCGAGCGCTCGACCCGGCTGACCGCGCCGCCGGTCATCACTTCGTTGATTTCCACCGGAGCGGCGTAGGACGGCGCATCACTCATGCGCCCGCGCATATAAGGGTCCAGCGACAGATAAAGGGTCTTGAGCAGCACCTGGCCATCCGCCAGATCCGGCAGCGCCACCCGCTCCAGGCGAAAATTTTCCGGCACGGGCGCGCCCTGGGGCCGGGAGACCAGAACGATGCGCTGGTTGAGGGTCAATGCTTGCGACATCAGAGCAACTCCTTATCGAGAATTGAATCGGGCCATACAGAGTGCAGACCATCGTATAGCGCTCGGCGTTCGATGTTTCTCTCCCACTCCGCTGCCGCAAGCTGCGATCGATTGCACCGCAACCGCAATCATCCAGCCAGACCCCATCGCCTGAATGACGACCGCTGCGCGCTCGATCGCACCTGCGGCAGCGGCTACAGGCGGCACAAACAAAAATGCCAGGCGCGATGCCTGGCATTTTTAAGTCCGACCAATGCGCTGGTGCGAATCAGAACGGCAGTTTCATACCCGGTGGCAGTTGCATGCCAGCGGTCATGCCGGACATCTTGTCCTGGCTGTTGGCTTCGATCTTGCGCACGGCGTCGTTGACGGCGGCGGCGAACAGATCTTCCAGCACTTCGCGGTCATCTTCGCTGACGCCTTCCAGCAGGCTTGGGTCGATGCTCACGCGCTTGATGTCGTGACGACCGGTCATGACCACAGTGACCATATCGCCACCCGCCTTGCCGGTGACTTCGGCGTTGGCCAGCTCTTCCTGCATCTTGGCCATCTTTTCCTGCATCTGCTGCGCCTGCTTCATCAGGCCGGCCATGCCACCTTTCATCATGGGAATCACCTCAAAGTACTTGGATAAAAACAGCGCCCGGCCTCAAGGCCCGGCGCCCTTCAGTTATTAACCCTGGCTGACCAGGGCCTCGACAGGTTCAATAGTATCGTGACGGACCACCGCGCCGAACTCCCGCACCATCTGCTGGATGAACGGATCGCCGTGGATCGACTCCTCGGCTTCGCGCTGGCGATTGGCACGGCGACGCGACGCGGCCTGGGCCGGGGTTTCCTGCTCGGGCTTGATCAGCTCGATGCTCACCGTCAGCGTGCGCTGGTGATACTGGTTCAGGGCATCGTTCAGGCGCCGCTGCTGAGTGGCGTTGAACAGGGCGCTGTGGGCCGGATCCAGGTGCAGCAACCAGTTGTCGCCCTCGGCGGCGATCAAGGTGCAGTTGGCGGCGATGCTCGCCGTCATCCCGGAAATCGGCAGTTTCGGGAACAGTTCCAGCCACTCCAGCGCCAGGCCGGTGGCCGGCTGGGCAGCCGGCAGCGGCTCGGGTTCCGGCTCGGGATCGGCGGCGTGTTCGCTGGCCAGTTCGTCCAGGTAGCTGTAGGCCGAATCCATGTCCGGCTCGATGTAGTCTTCGTCCAGCGGTGGCTCGTCATCCAGGTCGATGCCCGGTGTCGCGGCATCGACCTCGGCAACGCTGGGCTCCGGCACCGGGGCACTGACCCATTCCGGCGCATCCGGCACTACGCTGTCCGGGGTCGGGGTCGGCATCGGGGTCAGCTCAGGCTGCTCCGCGGCGGTCTCCAGCACGGGCTCGACGGCCGGCTGCTGTGCGACGACTGGTTCGACCGGGTCGTTCCACGGCAGGTCGACCACCTCTTCGGCGGCGACAGGCGCGGCTTGCGCTGGCGTCTCGACCACAGGCTGTGGCGCAGGCGCCACGGGCGCTGCTGGAACAGGCGCGGGTGCAACGACAGGGGCAACCGCTGGAGCGGCCTCGACCACCGGCGCTGCAACCGGAGCGGCGGCAACACTTACCGGCGCAGCAACGGCTGCGCCAGCCACGGATTGGGCGGAATCAACTGTGGCCTGGCTGATCCCCACTGGCTTTAGCGGCTGTCTCGGCGCATCTGCCGAGTCCGCTGGCCGGAAGGCCAGCATCCGCAGCAGGACCATCTCGAAACCACCGCGCGGGTCCGGCGCCAGCGGCAGGTCGCGCCGGCCGATCAGGCCCATCTGGTAATAGAACTGCACATCTTCGGCCGGCAACACCTGGGCCAGGGCCAGCACCCGGTCGCGGTCGCCATGGCCGTTGTCGACACCGTCCGGCAAGGCCTGGGCAATGGCCACACGGTGCAGGACGTTGAGAATCTCCGACAGCACGCCGTTCCAGTCCGGGCCCTGTTCGGCCAGGTGGCGCACAGCCTCGAGCAAGGCCTTGGCATCGCCGTTGATCAGCGCATGCAGGACGTCGTAGACCTGGCCGTGATCGAGAGTGCCGAGCATCGCCCGCACATCGGCGGCCATGACCTTGCCTTCACCGAAGGCAATGGCCTGGTCGGTGAGGCTCATGGCATCGCGCATCGAACCGTCGGCGGCGCGGCCCAACAGCCACAGCGCGTCGTCTTCGAACGGCACGTTCTCGACGCCCAGCACGTGGGTCAGGTGCTCGACCACCCGTTCCGGGGTCATGTTCTTCAGGGAGAACTGCAGGCAGCGCGAAAGAATCGTTGCCGGAAGTTTCTGCGGATCGGTGGTCGCCAGAATGAATTTGACGTAGGGCGGCGGCTCTTCCAGGGTCTTCAACAAGGCGTTGAACGAGTGGCTGGACAGCATGTGCACTTCGTCGATCAGGTAGACCTTGAAGCGTCCGCGGCTCGGTGCGTACTGCACGTTGTCCAGCAGCTCGCGGGTGTCCTCGACCTTGGTCCGGCTCGCGGCGTCGATCTCGATCAGGTCGACGAAACGCCCTTCGTCGATCTCGCGGCATACCGAGCAGGTGCCACAGGGCGTGGAAGTAATGCCTGTTTCACAGTTCAGGCATTTGGCAATGATCCGCGCGATGGTGGTCTTGCCCACCCCGCGGGTGCCGGTAAACAGATAGGCATGGTGCAGCCGCTGACTGTCCAAGGCATTGATCAGAGCCTTGAGCACATGGGTCTGGCCGACCATTTCGCGAAACGAGCGCGGACGCCATTTACGTGCAAGAACCTGATAACTCATCGAAAACCGTCGCAACTGGGAAGCGGAAGCCCGTAATGCTAGCGGAGCAAGGGCGAAATTGCATCCGGTGCGCTCGTCTAATCTGGCTAAGCTGCTTTTTGTCAGGCTCGTCAACGGCCTTTTCCTGCGTGGAGACTCTATGCGTTTAGCCTTGGGCGCCTGTCTGCTGGTTGCCATGAATGGTTTTGCCGCAGAACCGGCCCTGCGCTTCTCGATCCCCGACAGCTGGGCCATGCCCGTGGTACAGATCGAACGTGGCCGACCCACCCAGGGCATTCTCCACGACCTGATGGCCAGCCTCGCCACCCAGGTCGGCACCCCGGCCGAATTCCACGTCCTGGCGCGGGCCCGCGTGCAGGCGGCCATGGATCACGGGGAAATCGATGTCCGCTGTTATGCCGCCCAGTCCTGGCTGCCCAACCAGGCCGGCGATTACATCTGGAGCATCCCGCTGTTCATTCAGCGCGACCTGTTGGTCAGCCGCGAGCGACACCTATTCCCGGTCACGCCCCGGGACCTGCCGACGCAGCCCATCGGCACCGTCCTCAGCTACACCTACCCTTCCCTGCAACCCTTGTTCGACAGCCGCCAGTTGCTCCGCGACGACGCGCGCAACCAGGAACAGGTGCTGCAAAAACTCTGGGCCGGCCGCTACCGCTACGCGGTGAGCAACCAATGGACGCTGGACTGGTTCAATCAGACCTTGCCGCCCGAGCAGCAACTGCACAGCGTGGCCATCCTGCAGGAACAGGCGGTCGGCTGCGTCGTCCGCAACGATCCGGCGCTGCCGGTGCAACGCGTGCTGCGCACCTTGTTGCGCATGAAGATGTCAGGAGAGATCGACGACCTCATCGGCCTGTACACCGGCCGCAGGCCGACCGAGAGCGCCCCGCAGAGCTACGAGGCACCTTAGGCGTCAGCCGACTTCGTCCTGCGGACACCATTCCAGCGGCGGCAGGAAGGTCGCCACCCAACCCGGCACCTCGCTGGCCGGCATGGGCGGGGCGATGAAATAGCCTTGCGCCACGTCGCAGCCCAGCGACATCAGCAACTCGCCGTGCTCCATGCTTTCCAGGCCCTCGGCCACCACCTGCCGGTCAAACGCCCGGGCCAGGCCGATCAAGGCCTGGGTCAGCGCCAGATCGCCCTGGTCGTGCAGCATGTCGCGCACGAACATGCGGTCGATCTTGATGGTCTGGGTGCGCAAGCGCTTGAGGTAGCTCAGCGACGAATGCCCGGTGCCGAAATCCCCCAGGGAGAACTGCACTCCCAGCGCCTGGCAGGCCTCGAGGCAAGCGCTGACGTGCTGGATATTCTCCACCGCCACCGCTTCGACGATTTCCAGGTCCAGCAACTGCGGGGCAATCTGTGGATGGCGCTCGAGCACCGCTTTGAGTCGGTCGACGAAATCCGCCCGCTGGAAATGCCGCGCTGCGATATTGACGCTGATCGGCCAGCGCTGTCCGGCCAGCTGCCATTGCCGCAACTGGGCCATGACTTGCTCCATCACCCACTCGCCGATATCGACGATCAGGTCGGTCTCCTCCACCAGCGGCAGGAACTCCCGAGGCGCGACCATGCCCCGCTGCGGATGCTGCCAGCGCAGCAACGCCTCGAAACCCACCACCTCGCCGCTGCGCATATTGACCTTGGGTTGAAAGTGCAGGCACAGCTCGCCGGACGCCAACGCCTGCCGGACCCGCTCCACGGTCTGGTGGGTAGCCTTGACCTCGCGGTCCCGCGACACATCGAACAAGTGAAAGCGATTGCGCCCGCTCTGCTTGGCCACGTACATCGCCTGGTCGGCATGCCGCAACAAAGTGTCGGCATCGTCGTTGTCGGCGGGAAACAGCGTCACGCCGATGCTGGCGCAGACGTTGATCTCCTTGTCCTGGATCAGATAGGGCGTGGAGATCACCCCCAGCACCCGATGCAGCGCCGCCCGCAACTCGCGAATGTCGCGCACATGGCGCAGGATCAGCACGAACTCGTCCCCGGCCAGGCGCGCCACCACGTCTTCGCCGCGAATGATCGAGCGCAGGCGCGCCGCTACCTCCACCAGCAACAGATCGCCGCTGGCGTGCCCGTAGCCATCGTTGACCGCCTTGAAGCCGTCGAGATCGAGCATGCACACCGCCAGCGCGATGTTCTCCTTGCGCGAGTAATCCAGCGCCTGGTTGAGCAGGTCGGAAAGGAAGGAACGGTTGGGCAAACCGGTCAGCACATCGTGGCCGACCCGCCATTGCAGCGAGTGCAGCAAGCGCCGTTTTTCGCTGATATCGAAGCGGATCGCCACATAACGCTGGACCCGACCAGTGGCCTCATCGAGCAAGGGCACGACGGTGCTGTCGACCCAATACAAAGTCCCGTCCTTGGCCCGGTTGCAGATCTCGCCCTTCCAGACCTGGCCCAGGGCAATGGTGCGCCACATGCTGCTGAAGAATTCGGGAGGGTGCAGGCCGGAGCCGAGAATCCGGTGATTGGCGCCCAGCAGCTCTTCTCGGCTGTAGCCGGAAATCGAACAGAACTGGTCGTTGACGTAAGTGATCCGGCCGGTCAGGTCGGTCTCGGAAAAAATGGCGGCTGCATCCACGGCCCTGCGGTATTTCTCATCCATGAGTCTGACTCACTGTCGCTAGCGGTTGAACCGCTCGACCAGGGCACGGAGCCCGGAAGAGATGTTTGGGCGTTCACTCTCAATATTTTCGCAATCCCAGGCAGGCCTGGGCTGCTGGTCCGAAAATATCTGTTCAACAGAGGTGACCGGCACATTCAGACGCACGTTAAAACTCCATAGACAGCATTCGACAATGCCAGCCCAGACAAGCCGGCAAGAGGCCGACTCACGGAAAATGGCGCACCGTCTTGCCCCACCTGACACAATTGCAACCGTACAGCGACCGACACCGTCATTGACCTTCGAATCGACGAAGACCAACTAAAATCACTTAAGGATCAGCCGAATTTGGCGGGTGGGACACTGGCAATCATCAGCGAGACGTTCGCGCCTGCGCCATACCCTCGATTCTGGTGAACAAGGAAAATGCAATGAGTTCTTGTTTCATCAGTTCATCTTCTGAAACTAGATCACCAAATGCCTGTCCGAAGCGTCGATTCTACGAATTGCATCACATTTTGCAAGGCAAGGTGATGAATCATGGCGTTGCCTAATGCAAAGATTTATCGTTAAGTTCTTGATTCTAAATGGGAATTGAGCGATGCAAATTTCAAGTTTGGGTCCAGCCATCAGGCGTTACCGCAAGGTAGCGGGGCTTACTCAGGCTGAACTAGGCGAAAAAACCGGTTTTGACCCTAAAACCATCAGCCGCTTCGAAACCGGCACCTACACCCCCAGTGTGGAAGCGCTGTTCCTGCTGGCCGATGTACTGGGAGTGAAGCTGAAAGCCTTTTTCGCAGATCTGGGCGACGAAGACGAACAGCGGGCGTATCTGTTCGGTGTCATTCACAAAGCCACCCCGAAGGACCTGGGAAAGCTGATAGCAGCGGTAGACCTGGCCTTGTCCAAGCCTTAGAGCCGAGCAACACGCAGAGGAGGCAGCCCTATCGAAGCCGATAGCCTGCCTCCTCTTTATTTCCCCCAGATGACTCCTGACAGGAACTGACAACGGCGCCCCTTAAGCTGGCGTGCGCAGCCCAACCTTTCCAGGAGTCCGGATGATCGCTACCAGCACTTACCTTCTGCTATACGTCGACAGCCCCGCCACCAGCGCCAATTTCTACAGCCGCCTGCTGGACAGGCCGCCGGTCGAGCTGTCGCCGACCTTCGCCCTGTTCATCCTCGATTCGGGGCTCAAGCTCGGCCTCTGGTCCAGGCAGGATGTCGAGCCAGCCACCCAGGTCGCCGGTGGCGGCGGCGAATTGGCCTTAGGGGTGGCCGACAACCAGACCGTCGACCGACTGCATATCCAATGGGCCGAATCCGGCGTGAGCATCGCCCAAAATCCGACCGCCCTGGACTTCGGCTACACCTTCGTCGCCCTGGACCCGGACGGACATCGACTCAGGGTGTTCTGCCCGATCCTGGAGTGAACGGCAGTCGCGGCGATAGCCTCCGGCAGTACCGAGCGACGCCGCGACCAACGCCCCTCCAACTGCATCGCCATCACGCTACCGAGGACGATCGCCGCCCCCACGACCACCGCGCCATGCACTCGCTCATGCAGGACCAGCGCTGCCAGCAGCATGGCGATTGGCGGTATCAGGTACATGGCGATGGACGCGCGGCTGACCTCGACCCGCGCCAGCACATAGGCCCACGCCAGGTAAGCCAGCGCACTGGGAAACAACCCCAGCAGCAACACCGCCAGGTTCACCCGCCACGGTGCCTGGACCACCGCGACCGCCAGCCCCGGCCAATACAGGCTCAACAGCAAGGTGCCGGCCCAGACCATGTAGCAGACGGTGGTCAACAGGTCGTAACGCCCCGAATAACGCCGCTGCAACACGAAGTACAAACCCCAGGAGAAGGCCGCCAGCAGCACGAGCAATCCCTGGGGCTTGATCGACGCCACGCCCTGGTCGCCCCAGACCACCACGACCGCGCCGAACAACCCCAACCCGACACAGCCCCAGCGCCAACCGCTGACCGGCTCCCTCAACCAGAAAAACGCAATCAGGGTGCTGAAGATCGGCGCCGACTGCGCCAGCACACTGGACGCCCCCGCGCTCAAACCCTGCTGGCCGTAGTTGAGGCTGACGTGATGCAGGGCGATGGCGAAAAAGCCCAGCACCAGCAACCAGGGCAGATCACGCCAGCGTGGCAGGGCGATTCTTTTCACCAGGGCGATGGCGCCCATGAACAGCGAAGCGATCAGAAAGCGCAGCAACGCCAGATGGCCAGGCTCGTAACCCTCCAGGCCGATGTGGATACCCACCGGGGAATAAGCCCAACACAAAATGACCGCGGCGGTCGCCAGGACCAGTTTCAACGCAGGGGAGATATTCAAGACACAGGCACTCGGTAGCACAAGGAAGGCCTTCAGTCTCCCGCCCGCCACAACTCACCACAATTAACGGATACTGAGACCAGACCTCACTGGAAATGAGCAATGGAACTGAGCCAGCTGAAGATGGTGAAAGCCGTCGCCCGCACCGGCAGCATTGCCCGGGCGGCCGAACAACTGCATTGCGTGCCCTCCAACATCACCAACCGCCTCAAGCAACTGGAAGGCGAGCTGGGCACCAGTCTGTTTATCCGCGCGGGCCGCGGGCTGAAAATCAGTCCGGATGGGGAAATCTTTCTGGGTTACAGCGAGCGCATCCTGGCCTTGGTGGATGAAGCCAAACGTGCGGTCGACCGCCAGGCCGAACCCAGCGGCATCCTGCGTATCGGCGCCATCGAGTCCTGTGCCGGCGGGCGCCTGCCGCCGCTGCTGGCGGAATTCCATCAGCGCTTTCCCCAGGTCACTCTGGAGCTGGTAACCGGTACCTGGTCGCAGCTGTTCGAAGAGCTGCAACACCACCGGATCGACGGCGCATTGGTTGCGGTCGACACGCCCCAGCCAAAGCTGGAGCGCACCGCCCTCTACAGCGAGCCCCTGGTGCTGGTCGCCAGCGCCGATGCGGCACCTGTACTAAGCCCGCGCGACCTGCAAGACCAGACCCTGTTCATGTGGCCCGGCGGCTGCCCTTACCGCCGCGCCCTGGAGCATTGGCTGAACGCCCACGACGTGACCGCGACCATCATCGGCTATGCCAGCTGGGGCACCATCATCGACTGTGTCAGCGCCGGTGCCGGCATGACCCTGGCCCCGGAAGGCGTGCTCGAGCGCTACACCCTGTCCGCGGGCCTGACGCGCCACCGCTTCGCCGACCTGCAGCCGATCGACATTCGTTTTGTCTGGAACAAGGAAATAGAACGCCACACCGCACGGGACGCGTTTGCGCAGTTGTTGCAGGAACGATTGGGGGGATGAAACGAGCGACCGGCGAGAGGCCAGATCAGGTGAAAGCAGGGGGAGAATTCAAAACATTCGTCGAGGACCGACAGAGGGCGTTATGGAGGCAACCCCACCAGCCACACCCCGGCACACAATGTCACCGCTGCGGCTGCTCCCTTCCAGGCCTGACCGGGTTCACGGCTGATCGTTGCGAGGGGACCAATGGGGTCACCATAACGACGCTCACCTGACGGCGAGCCGCGCCATTGTACCTATCTGCGGCGAAGTTACAACCGCTCTGTAAAGATTAAAAAATCTGAACGGCTTCAAGTACTTGGATCATTACCCCTCTCCCCGCCCGCTCGTCGATTCCTGTAGCCGCTGCCGCAGGCTGCGTTCGGTCGCGCAGCGGCCGTAATCGCGGATGACACGATGTTTCGGTTGCAGCTCGG
>NZ_JACMZT010000066.1:0-22127 GCF_017349615.1 Pseudomonas sp. GW531-T4 | reverse complement strand
CTTTTGCGCAATCCTCTGGAATACTTGCCTGATCCTATGAGCTTGCCGGGTATCGGATAGGAAACCCTTGGCCCCTGGGCTAGAGTTCCGGTCACTAGGAGCCAGCCGCCATGACCCACGCCAGCGCCGGCCAGGCATCGCCCCTGGCACACACTCTCGATACCTCCTCGCATTTTCCCGTTATCTCACCGGGCCTGCCGGCCCACTCCAACGTGCTTGTGGCCAGCCCGGCGCACGGGGCAGCGGCTTGGCGTATCCGCGCCTTTACCCGCGTTTCTTGACCAAGGAGGCGCCTCGTAGCGCCTCCCTGAAGAAAAAACAACGACACACCAACCGATGATCAGCAGGTGAGCCATGGAACTACGAATCAACCAGAAGACCTATCAGGTCGATGCCGACGCCGACACGCCGTTGCTGTGGGTGATCCGCGATGACCTGGGCCTGACCGGCACCAAGTACGGCTGCGGCCTGGCCCAGTGCGGCGCTTGCTCCGTGCTGGTGGACGGCAACGTGGTGCGCGCCTGCGTCACCCCGGTGGCCGGGGTGGTCGGCCGCGAGGTGACCACCATCGAGGCGATCGAAACGGACGAGGTCGGCAAGCGTGTGGTGTCCGCCTGGGTCGAACATCAGGTGGCGCAGTGCGGCTACTGCCAGTCCGGGCAGGTGATGGCGGCCACCGCGCTGCTCAAGCACAACGCCGCGCCCAGTGATGCGCAGATCGATGCGGCGATGGTCAACCTGTGCCGCTGCGGCACCTACAACACCATCCGCACCGCCGTGCATGACCTGGCCGCACAGCCTGCCAAGAAGGAAAGCGCCTGATGAACAAGCCCATCGACTCCGCTAATGAACTTCTGAACCTGGCGCTGGACGAGCCGGTCAACCTGTCCCGCCGGCGCTTTCTGACCGGTACCGCCGTGGGTGCGCTGGTGCTCGGCTTCGGCCTGCCACTCGGCTCGGCCCGGGCCCTGGCCGCCACGGCCACCGCCGCGGAACGCGGGACCCAGGTCCCGGCGTTTCTCGAGATTCGCCCGGATGGCACCGTGCGCCTGCTCAGCCCCTTCATGGAAGGCGGACAAGGCACCCACACCGCCATGGCCCAGATCGTCGGTGAAGAGCTGGATGCCGATCCCGCCACCTTTGTGGTCGAGAGCGCGCCGCCTGGCGAAGCCTACGTGGTGATGGAGAACGGTCTGCGCATCACCGGCGGCAGCATGTCGGTGCGCATGAGCTACCCGACCATGCGCCGCCTGGGCGCCCTCGCCCGCGCCATGCTGCTGCAGGCCGGCGCCGAACAGCTGGGCGTCCCGGTGGCCGAGCTGTCCACCGCGCCTGGCCGGGTACTGCACGCCGCTTCCGGTCGCTCCCTGGGCTACGGCGAGCTGGCCGGTCGCGCCCTGGATATGCCGGTGCCCGACCCGGCCAGCATCACCCTGCGCGACCCGAGCCAGTTCCGCTGGATCGGCAAGCCGGTACGGCGCGTCGATGCCTATGAAAAGTCCACCGGCAAGGCGCTGTACAGCATCGACCTGAAAGTCGACGGTATGCTCCATGCCGCCGTGCAGCACGCGCCGCGCCTGGGCATGACCGTGGGCAGCCTGCGCAACGAGGCGCAGGTCAAGGCCATGAAAGGTGTGCACTCCGTTCACCAGTTGCCCGGCGCGGTGGCGGTGGTCGCCGAACGCTGGTGGCACGCCAAACGCGCAGTGGAAGCCATCCAGGTCGACTGGCTGGAAGCGGCGGCCGATTCGAAGGTGCGGGCGATGCCCGCCGATTTTTCCAGCGATGCGTTCCGCGATTTTCTCGCCGCCCAGCAAGGCCCGGCCCGCGACGACGAGAACGAAGGCGACGTGGCCGCCGCCCTGGCCAGCGCCAAGACCCGGGTCGAAGCCACCTATCACAACCAGTACCTCAACCACGCCCAGCTGGAGCCGCCTTCGGCCCTGGCGCGCTACAACCCCGATGGCTCGCTGGAGGTCTGGCTGCCCAACCAGGCACCGGACATGTTCCGTGACGACATCGCCAGGCGCACCGGCCTTTCTGCTTCGCAGATCACCCTGCACTCGCCGCTGCTGGGCGGTTTTTTCGGCCGGCATTTCCTCTATGACTCGGCCAATCCCTACCCGCAGGCCATCGCCCTGGCCAAGGCCGTCGGCCGTCCGGTCAAGCTGATCTGGAGTCGCGAGGAAGAGTTCGTGCGCGATGCGCTGCGCCCGGTCGCCGTGGTCAAGTTCCGCGCCGCGCTGGACGCCGAAGGCTTGCCGGTGGCGATCGAAGCGGTGAGCGCCACCGAAGGCCCCACCGAAGCCATCGCCGGCAAGCAGGGCGAAAAACTCGACCCCTCGGCCCTCGAAGGTCTGTCGGGCAAGTCCTACGCGATTGCCAACAAGCGCATCGCGCAGATCTACGTCAAAGGGCCGGTGATGCTCGGCTACTGGCGTTCGGTGGGCAACTCGCTCAACGACTTCTTCTACGAAGCTTTCCTCGACGAACTGGCGGACAAAGGCGGCCGCGACCCCTACGAGCTACGCCAGCACCTGCTGCGCGACAACCCGCGCCTGACCACGCTGTTGCAGGCGGTGGGCGAACTGTCCGGCGGCTGGAAGCGTGGCCCGTTCACCGCCGAGGACGGCACTCGACGCGCCCGCGGCGTGGCCATGGCCTCGCCATTCGGCTCGTACACGGCGGTGATCGCCGAGGTGTCGATCGAAGGCGGCCAGGTCAAGGTCCACGACATCTGGCAGGCCATCGACCCGGGCAGCATCGTCAACCCGGCGATCGTCGAGGCCCAGGTCAATGGCGCCGTGGCCCTGGGGTTGTCCCAGGCGTTGGTGGAAGAAGCGGTCTACGTCGACGGCAAGCCACGGGCGCGCAACTACGACCTGTACCCGATCCTGCCGCCTTCACGCATGGCGCGGGTGCATGTACGGATTGTCGAGAGTGGCGAAAAGATGGGCGGCATCGGCGAGCCCCCGCTCCCCGCGGTGGCGCCGGCGGTGGCCAACGCGGTAGCGCGGCTGACCGGCCAGCGCATCCGTAGCCTGCCATTGAGCCGATACACCTTCAGCTAACGACAAGGACTGCCCATGAATAACCGCCGATTCGCAAGAACCGCAGGCTGGCTGGCCTTGCCGTGCCTGGTCGCGGCAGGCCTGCTGGCCTGGTATGTGACCCGCCAGCCCGCCTCGCCCTTCGAGCAGGAACAGGCCGCGGCGGCCAGCTTCGACCCTGCCCTGGTGAGCCGTGGCGAGTATGTCGCCCGAGTCAGCGACTGTGTGGCCTGCCACAGCCTGCCGGGCAAGGCGCCGTTCGCTGGCGGCCTGGAGATGGCCACGCCGCTGGGCGCCATCCACGCCACCAACGTCACCCCCGACCGGGACGCCGGCATCGGCGCCTACAGCCTGGCCGACTTCGACCGCGCCGTGCGCCAGGGCGTCGCGCCGGGCGGCCGGCGGCTCTACCCGGCCATGCCCTACCCGTCCTACGTCAAGCTCAGCGACGATGACATGCGCGCGCTGTACGCGTTCTTCATGAAAGGCGTGCAACCGGCCAGCCAGCCCAACGTCCCCAGCGATATTCCCTGGCCGCTCAATATGCGCTGGCCCATTGCGCTGTGGAACGGCCTGTTCGCTCCGACCACGCCTTACGCGGCCAAGCCTGCCGAGGATGCGCTGTGGAACCGCGGCGCCTACATCGTCCAGGGGCCGGGCCACTGCGGCAGTTGCCACACCCCGCGTGGCCTGGCATTCAACGAGAAGGCCCTGGACGAGTCCGGCGCGCCGTTCCTCGCCGGCGCCCTGCTCGACGGCTGGTACGCACCGAGCCTGCGCCAGGACGCCAACAGCGGATTGGGGCGCTGGAGCGAGCCGCAGATCGTGCAGTTCCTCAAGACCGGGCGCAACAAGCATGCGGTGGTCTACGGCTCGATGACCGAGGCGTTCAACAACTCCACCCAGTTCATGGCCGACGAGGACCTGGCCGCGATCGCCCGCTACCTCAAGTCGCTGCCCGGCGATCCGCAGCGCGACGGCACGCCCTGGCAGTACCAGGATGTGTCCGCCGCCCGCCTGGACAGCCCCGGAGCCCACACCTACGTGACCCGCTGCGCCTCCTGCCATGGCCTGGACGGCCAGGGCCAGGCCGAGTGGATGCCGCCTTTGGCGGGAGCCACTTCAGCCCTGGCCAAGGAGAATGCATCGGCGATCAACATCACCCTCAACGGCTCGCAGCGCGTGGTCGCCGCCGGCGTGCCGGATGCCTACCGCATGCCGGCCTTTCGCGAGCAGTTGTCGGATCGGGAAATCGCCGAGGTCCTGACCTTCGTGCGCGGCACCTGGGGCAACCAGGGAGGCGCGGTCGATGCGCAAGCGGTCGGCAAGCTGCGCGGGCATACCGACCCGGCCAGCAGCAGCCCGATCATCCTGCACATGCGCTGAAAGCGGGGGCTTGCAGGCGATCCCTCTCCACCAGGACCGGGTTTGCCAGCAGCCCCTTGCATGAACAACAGAGGCCCCCATGGAAAGCATCGATCTACTGGTCCTGAGTACCGCCCATGACTGGCTCCAGGCCGGCCATCGCGTCCTGCTCGCCACTGTGGCCCGCACCTGGGGCTCCTCGCCGCGCCCCGTGGGTTCGATGATGGCCCTGCGCGGCGATGGTCGGGTGGTCGGCAGCGTCTCGGGAGGCTGTATCGAGGACGACCTGATCCACCGCTACACCAGCGCCTACAGTGGCAACGCCCTGCCGGACGGTCCGCCGCAGGTGGTGCGCTACGGCATCAGCGCCGACGAGGCCCACCGCTTTGGCCTGCCCTGTGGCGGCACCCTGGAACTGATCCTCGAATTCACCCCATCGAGGCCCGCCCTCGGACAACTGCTGGCGCAGCTCAACGCCGGCAAGCTGGTGCGCCGCAGCCTGGACCTGGGCACCGGCCAGGTGGCCCTGGCCACCAGCACGGCGCCGGAACAGTTCGTCTTCGATGGCCAGCAGATGGTCAACACCCTGGGTCCCGGCTACCGCCTGCTGCTGATCGGGGCCGGCGCGCTGGCCGAATACCTGGCGACCATGGCGTTGTTCAACGGCTTCCGGGTCGCGGTCTGCGACCCCCGCCCCGAATACATCGACGGCTGGAACGTGGCGGGCGTGGAGCAGTTGCTCGGCATGCCGGACGATGTGGTGCGGGCCTTCGCCCCGGACCTGCGCAGTTGCATCGTCGCCGTCAGCCATGACCCCAAGCTCGACGACCTGGCCCTGCTCGAGGCACTGCACAGCCCGGCCTTCTACATCGGCGCGATCGGTTCGCGGCGCAACAGCCAGCTGCGCCGCGAGCGCCTGATCGAACACTTCGGCGAGAGCCAAGCCTCGCTCCAGCGCCTGCACGGCCCGATCGGGATCTACATCGGCAGCAAGACACCCGCCGAGATCGCCGTGAGCGTCATGGCCGAGATCCTCGCCGCCAAGAACGGCGTCGCCCTGCCCCGCGCCGTCGACATTTCAAGCGCCAAGCAGGCCCGCGAGCAAGAGGCGTCCGTGGCCTGATCCCAGGGATTCCTTGAACCTACTCGTTAGCCATGTTTGACCAGGTTGAGCGCCGGCAAAGGCCCTCCGGGAAACTGCGCCAGTTGCCCTTGCTGCAAGTCACCCAAGTCGACGCCATGGAACCCCAATTGCCTGATCAGCTCGATGACCTGTTGCTTGGCGTCCGCATGCTCGCCAGAGATGAACAACACGCGCTTGCCCCCTTCGGCGTTCGGGGTGGCCAGCAGATGCGGCGGTAGATGGTTGAATGCCTTGACCACACGCGCCCCGGGCAGCCTGTGCGCCACGACCTGGGTCGAAGGTTTGCCTCCCAGGTCAAAGGGGGTGAACAGCGGCGCCTCAATCGGATTGTTGGTATCCACCACAACCCGTCCTTCCCATGGCCCCAGGCCAACAAGTGCCGATGGGATCTTCGACCAGTTCACCGCCAGGAAGACCAGGTCTGCCAAGGCAGCTTGTGCAGTCGTAACGGCTCGAGCCTTGGGCCCCAGATCGGCGATCAACGACGCAAGGCTTTCGGGGCCACGGCTATTGGCGATGCTGACTTCCAGGCCGGCCTGCGTCAGTAACCTGGCGATGGCACTGCCAATGGCCCCGGCACCAATGATGCTTATGCTCATGACGGGCTCCTCAGGCGGTAAAGCCGCCATCGATCAGCAACTCGGCACCCGTGACGAAACTGGCCTCGGGGCTGGCCAGATAGGCCACTGCGCTGGCGATGTCCTGGCCTTCTCCGTAACGTCCCACGGCGATATTGGGACGGACGAAGTCGGCCACCGGACCATCGGCGGGGTTCATGTCGCTATCGGTCGGCCCGGGGTGAACGGTATTCACGGTAATACCGCGTGGTCCCAGGTCTCGCACCAGGCCTCGGCTGAAGCCCGCCACGGCCCCCTTGGTCAGGGTGTAGGCGCAGGCTGTGGCGAAAGCGGCGTACTGCACCATCGAGCTGCCGATATGAATGATCCGCCCACCCTGCCCCATATGCTTGAGCGCCTCCTGGGTGGCCACAAAGACACCGGTGACATTCACCGCAAGGATGCGCTGGAAGTCTTCGAAAGCAATGTCTTCAGGAGCCCCCAGGACACTGATACCGGCGTTGTTGACCAGGATATCGACCTTGCCGAATAACGTGGCGACTTGCTGCACGGCTGCGCGTACAGCCTCGGGGTTTCCAGCGTCGGCAGCCAACGCGACAGCTCGACCGCCGGCGGAGGCGATCTCCTCGACCAGGGCCGCGGCACGGTCTGGCGAGGCGTTGTAAGTGATGGCGACAGAGGCGCCGTCTGCGGCCAGGCGTTTGGCAATGGCCGCCCCAATGCTGCGTGAGCCGCCGGTGACGATGGCGATCTTGCCAGAGAGAGGAAGAATTGCAGGGTTCATGGCGTGAGCCTCAGGTGGTGGTTGGTGAGGCTATGAAACGCTTTTCTTTTTTCATCAAGTAGTAGGGAGTGGCTAGAATCACTTTCAACGTTTACTTGAAGGTATCGATCATGGAGACCCTGGCCAATCTGCAATCCTTTGTTCGCAGCGCAGAGGCAGGCAGTTTCTCTGCCGCCGCACGGCGCCTGGGTATCACGCCCGCTGCAGTGAGCAGGAATGTCGCCCAACTGGAGGCCAACCTGGGGGTACGGCTGTTTCAACGCAGTACGCGCCGACTGGCCCTGACCGAGGCTGGGGAGCGCTTTCTCGGCAATCTCGAGGGTGGGCTGGAGACTGTCCAGGCTGCGATTGCCGATGTGACCCGTCACGCCGGAGAACCGGCTGGAGTGCTGCGTATTTCCGCGGCACCCGCTTTTGGCCGTGACTACCTGCTGCCGTTGATGCCGCAGTTCATGAAGCGATATCCGGCCGTGGTTCCTGAGTGGCACTTCGACAATCGCCAGGTGGAACTTATCGCCGATGGATTTGACGTTGCCATCGGAGGTGGGATCGAACTTTCGCCCGGAGTGGTCGCCAGGGATCTGGCGCCGGCGCATCTGGTTCTCGTAGCCGCGCCGGACTACCTGTCCAGGCACCCTCTTGTACGTCGTCCTGAGCAGTTGAATGACCTCGAGCATCTGGCCATGCGCTCGCTACAAAGCGGCAAGGTCCGCAGTTGGACACTTCAAGGTCCCAAGGAGCAGCGGGCGGCACTGGAATTGCGCCCACGGTTGTTGGTCAACGACCCTCAAGCACTTTGCCAGAGCGCTCTCATGGGATTGGGGGTCGCGCTGCTGGCGATTCCCGATGTGCTTGGCCCGCTGGAAAGTGGCGCCCTTGAACGGATACTGCCGGGCTGGCATGTCGACGCGGGGCCTATCTCACTGTACTTCGCTGGCCAGAAGCTGCTGCCGGCCAAGACGCGTGTCTTCGTAGACCTGCTGGTGAATCATGCCCGCGAGCAGCAATGGGCGAAGCGCTTCGATGCCAACTGAATATGCCTGCACTGGCCTTCAACACAGATCGCTGCAATCTCGCGCTTCAGAAACCGCGGGTATTCTTCGGTCGATCGCGCACACCCTGTTACTGAAGTTTGATTTTGATCAAACTCTCCATTGCCTTGCTGGCTAGACTGAAATCAATACGACACCATCAGTCGAGGTTGTACTTCATGTCCTGGTTCCGCCGTCATCGCCAACGCCTGTTGCACCTCACCCTCGTGGTGTGGGTGTCAGCCATGGGCGTGATGGCCATCCAGGGTTGCCTGGTGCAACCGAATCACGAGATAGCCGCGCCACATTATGCCGAGCAGCAGGTGGCGGATGATCATGCCCTCCACGCCAGTGGTTGCCTGCAAAGCTGTGAGGACACTGTCACGGCGATAAAACCTGCATTGCAGCATCCAGCATTGGGCGCCCTCCAGTGGGCCGCCCTCTTGCTGTTAACTGCGGCAGTCATACTGGTGCTCGATCCCGTGAAGGATTTCTCCTTTGCCGCCCTTGCACTGAAGCGCCCTGCCCCGCCGAAAGAACCGGCCCGCCTGGCTTTCGTCCGCTTCAACGATTAGCCCCCCTGTTTTCAAACTGGCAGAGCACGGGTCGCTCCGTTCTGCTGCGCCGCTTTTCGTGCCTCTGTCATTCCTGCTTATTCCCCCACGAACTCAGGAGTTCATCATGCATAAACATTCAACATTCGTCCTGGCTGCCGTCTTGGCTGGTGGAGCACTCATGGCCTCTGCCGAGGACGCGCATCACCCGGCCGATGCTCCAGGCGGAGCAATCCAGAGCACGGCACCGGCGCCAACGGCCATGACTGACGCCATGACCGAGCAGATGGAGAAAATGCAGGCTGCCCATGACAAGGCCGCGGCGGCTAAAACGCCTGCCGAGCGCCAGGCCGCCCTGCAGGAAGGCATGAAAGCGCTGAAGAACGGCATGGCCATGATGAGCAAGGAGCAGAGCTCCATGGGGTGCATGGGGATGTCCGGAGCCAAGGACGGCGCAGGCAAAGGCATGATGGACATGATGATGCAGATGATGGAGCAACAGTCGTCGATGATGGATATGCCAATGAAGAAATGAACCTGATGTGTGTCGCCAAGAATCCGGCAAGGCGAAGTCACTGGCCGAGCCGACACTGACTGCCCACTTGTGCAGCTGTTCATGCCCCACGCCACGGCGATCATCAGTAAAGGCATGAACGGCAAACACACCTGGCAAGTGAGGAGCGCCAACCATGAATCATGCTGAACCGGCCTACGGCCTCTGGTCGCTGGTCATTATCAATTCATTAGTGTTCATCTTGTTCGCCTTCAGCTTCACCCGGCCCAGGACGAACCGCGATTGGCGCTCCTTTGGCATGTTCTCGGCGTTCCTGGTGGCGCTGTTTAGCGAAATGTACGGGTTTCCGCTGACGATCTACCTGCTGATGCCCTGGCTCACGCGCAACTTCCCTGGCATCGACTTCCTTTCGCACGATGCCGGGCATTTGCTGGAAATGGTCATGGGCTGGAAGGTCAATCCGCACTGGGGGCCATTCCACATTCTCAGCAACTTGCTGATCGCCGGCGGCTTCTGGTTATTGGCGGCCGCCTGGCGTGTGCTCTACACGGCCCAAAGTACCGGGCAACTGGCCCTCGACGGGCCCTATGCGCGGATCCGTCACCCGCAGTACGTCGGCTTCGTGCTGATCATGTTCGGCTTTCTGTTGCAGTGGCCTACCTTGATCACCCTGGTGATGTTTCCAATCCTCCTGGTGGTCTACGCCAGGCTGGCGAAGCGGGAAGAACAGGAGATGCTTGCGCATTTCGGCGATACCTACCGCACTTACTCGCAACAGACGCCGGCATTCCTGCCCTGGACAACCCCTCACAGCCCCCCTACTGGTGCCCCTCCGGGCCCAGGAGAACAGTCATGAACGCTCCCTGGAAAACCGGCATTTCTCTGGCCCTGACCATGGCCATTTCCTACACCCTTTGTGCGCTGCTCTATGCGCTGTGGCCGGCGCAGGGTGTCGCTTTTCTCAGTGCCTTGTTCCATGGCCTCGACTTTGCTCGCCTCCAGGCGCCACGGGACTACAGCGTGACGACATTCGTCGGGCCGCTGCTGGTCTTTAGTACGTGGGGCGCAATCGTCGGCACCGTGTTCGCGTGGCTGTCCAACAAGCTCCATGGCCGGCCCTGATAACCGCTTCGAGCAGGAGGCCGCAATGAACCCGTCGCACATGCAGCACAGCCACCATCGGCAGGCGCTCGCATCAGAAACCATGGCGAAGGATCCGATCTGCGGAATGATGGTGGACAAGACCACAGCCTTGTCACGAGAACGTGGCGGGCGCCGCTATTACTTTTGCAGCGATACCTGCCTGCGCACCTTCGAGTCGCCAGAACGTGAACTGAAGGCGATGAAAACCCGGGTCACTATCGCCCTGACCGGGGTTCTGGCCTTGGCGCTGCTGCGTGCAGGCGCCTTCGTTGCACTGGCGGCGGGCGCCACGCTGCTGACGTGGGTGCCGATCCCGGCGCTCCCCTGGTTCACATGGGGCATCTGGCTATTCCTGCTGGTCACACCGGTGCAGTTCATCGGTGGCTGGAGTTTCTACAAGGGGGCGTGGAACGCCGTTCGCACCCGTAACATCAACATGGATTTTCTGATCGCCCTCGGCACCTCAGTCGCCTATTTCTACAGCGTCGTGGTGTTGTTCTTCCCGGACGTGCTGCCAGTCAAGGTGGCCGAGCGCGACGTCTATTTCGAGGTGTCGGCGGTCATCATCGCCTTCGTGCTGCTGGGCAGGTACATGGAGGAGATCATCAAGAAGAAGTCCTCTGCCGCGGTACGGCGCTTGCTCGATCTCAAACCGGCGATCGCCCATGTGATGCGTGACGGGCAAGAAGTCGACCTGCCTGCCGAGAGCGTCATGGCCGGCGAGTTGCTGATAGTCAAGCCAGGCGAAAAAATCCCTACCGATGGCGACGTGAGTGAAGGCCAGTCCACGGTGGATGAGTCCATGCTGACCGGCGAGTCGATGCCCGTCGACAAGCACCCGGGCAGTCCGCTGATCGGAGGCACGCTCAATGGCAGCGGGGTATTGCGTTTCAAGGCGAGCAGGATCGGTGCCGACACCGCGCTGGCGCAGATTATCAAGATGGTCGAGGAGGCGCAGGCCAGCACGGCACAGATCCAGCGGCTGGCCGATCAGGTCACCGCCTACTTCGTGCCCGCAGTGCTGGCAGTCGCGATGCTGGCCCTGATCGGCTGGTCCCTTGCGGGAAACTTTGCCCAGGGATTATTGGCCTTTATCGCGGTTCTGATCATTTCCTGCCCCTGCGCGCTGGGCGTGGCGACGCCGGCCGCATTAATGGTCGGTGTGGGCAAGGGGGCCGATAACGGCATCCTTATCCGCGGCGGCGAAGTCTTGGAGCGGGCAGAAAAACTGCGGACGGTGGTGTTCGACAAAACCGGCACCATTACCCGAGGCGAACCGAATGTAACCGAAGTCATCACGCTGGGGACCGCACAGGAAAACGAGGTCTTGATGCTCGCCGCCGCCGTGGAGTCCGGTTCGGAACATCCGCTCGGCGCAGCGATAGTGCGCGCCGCCCGGCATCGTGGCATCCGCTTGCCGCAAGCCACCGGCATCCAGGGGATCGCCGGCCACGGCATCGAAGGCCGTGTCGACAATCAACACATCTGGCTGGGCAACCGGCGATTGTGCGCCCGCCAAGGCATTTCGACCGAAGCGGCCGAAGAGCACCTCATCCGCCTGGAAGCCGATGGCAAGACCTCCATGCTGGTCGGTGCCGATGAACGCCTGCTCGGGGTGATTGCCGTGGCCGATACCATCAAGCCCGAAGCGGCTGAAGCCGTTGCGGCATTGCAGGCAAGCGGCATCAAGGTCGTGCTACTGAGTGGCGATAACCACCGTACCGCCGAAGCGGTCGCGCGCCAGGTCGGCATCGAGCGGGTGATCGCCGAGGTCTTGCCGGATGACAAGGCCGCCGTGATCCGTCAATTGCAAAGCGATGGGCAGGTCGTGGCCATGGTTGGCGATGGTGTCAACGATGCGCCGGCCCTGGCCACCGCCGACATCGGCATCGCCATCGGCTCGGGTTCGGATGTCGCCAAGGAAACCGGCGGCATCATCTTGCTCAAGAACGATGTGCGTGACGTGGTCACGGCGATCAAGCTGTCGCGCGCGACCATGGTCAAGATTAAACAGAACCTGTTCTGGGCGTTCATCTACAACAGCGTCGGCATTCCCATCGCAGCCTTTGGCCTGCTCAATCCCATCATCGCTGCCGCCGCCATGGCACTCAGCTCGTTGTCGGTGATTGCCAACTCCGCGCTGCTCAAACGTGCCCGTATTGGCTTGAGCCAGGAGCCCGGATCATGAAGCGCGAAGTTCTTGCAATCTGCCTCCTGGTGAGTGTTGTGGGTATTGCAACAGTGGTTTACCTGTTGGGGCTGACGGGCCAATCGTTTGTCCTGGCGGGGTTATTCCTGCTGTGCCCGGTCTTGGTCGGGGTGCAACTTTTTCGCGGCGTCCGCCAGTTTGACAAGGATATGGCCGAGGCGCATCGGCAACTGAAAAGGAAGAAGCTGCCTTGACATCCGATCCGGCTCAACACTCCAAATGGCCGACGCGACACAGCAAAACCACAGGTCTTGCGTCATAACCGTCCCTCCAGCTCCCTCAGGAGTGCTGTCATGAATCAACATAACGTGCCCCAGCATCGCGCAAGAGGTATCAACGGGTACTTTTTAGGCTTCCTTGCCATCGTCGGTTATTTCCTGTTCACCGAGCACAGGGCCCATGTCGTGCCGTATCTGCCATTCCTGCTGCTCCTGGCCTGCCCCCTGATGCATGTCTTCATGCATCGTGGGCATGGGCATGGCAGACATGGACACGCTGACAGGGCTGAACATGGCAGTGGCTGTGGCCATCACCCCGGCGACGCTGGCAATGACCAGGAACATACGGGCCTACCCGATGGCAACAGGAAGTATCCCGACCGCCCTGCATGACGGATTCGTCGTACCTGCGCAATGCAACGAAGCTCATCGAGCTTCGGTTGGCGTCGTGGGCCCTGGCTGCATTAAAAGCGACGAATCTCCAACGTCGCCCGCAGCCCGCCAGCGTGGCTATTCTCCAGCCTGATCTGCCCGCCCAGGCGCGCTGCGATGGCCTGCACGATAGTCAGCCCCAACCCTGCTCCCTGAGCGTTTCCGCGGCTATAGAAACGTTCGAAGAGCCGCTCGCGTTCAGCCTCATCGATTCCCGGCCCCTGGTCTTCGACGGACAGTTCGTAGTGATCCTGTTGCTTCGCCAGTCGCACCCTGATCAGCCCGTGGGGCGGCGAAAAGTTTGCCGCGTTGGTCACCAGGTTGTTCAGGGCGATATCGATGGCGGCCGCATTGACCCTGACCCGGCCGATGTCTTCGTCGACATCGAAAGCCAGTTCGAGCCCCTGGTCCAACAACCAGGGCGTCAGCTGGACCAGGCTGTCGCGAACCGTCGCCGCCAGATCGATGCTGGGGGCCGCCGGAGTGTCCGTTTGCGGCTCGATACGAGCCATCGTCAGCAACTGATTGACCAGCCGAGTGGTGCGGTCCACGCCGGCAATCAAATGCTCGAGCGATTCACGGCGATCCTCCTCGCTCCCCTCCTCCATCAGGTTCTGCGCATGCACCCTGAGCACCGCCAATGGCGTGCGCATTTCATGGGCGGCGTCAGCGATAAAACGCCGTTCACGGCCCATGACTTCCTGGATCTGTGCCAGCACCCGGTTGAGTGCCGCCTGCATGGGCTCAAGCTCGGTGGGCAGTGGCATCAACTGCAACGGTTCGAGAGAGCCGGGATGCCTCGCGCGCAGCGTCGCCGCCATATCCTCCAGCGGTTTCAAGCCCCAGCCGATTGCCAGCCAGATCACCGCGGCGAGCATCAGGGCGCCAAGCAGATTAGGGACAACGGTGTGACGAACAATCCGATCCACCAGGTCGGCACGCACATCGTCCCGCTCACCGACCCATATCTTCAGGCCGTATTGCGTGTCATCCAGGGTGAATGCCCGCCATTTATGGCTACTTGGATCGGTCACGTCACTGAAGCCGGGCGCGGCCGACGCCGCGGCAAAGGCCGGCGCGCTCAAGGTGTGGACCAACAGCTCGCCCTGGGCGTTCCAGACCTGGAACGCGATCTTGCTTTCATAGGGGTGGCCATCGACTTTGGGGGCTGCCTGGCCCAGCGCCTGGTTGAACGCCTGATACAGCTCGGCGTGCTCCTTGCTGGCCATCGGCATGCGCATGATCCCTTGCAGCAGGCGAGCGTTCTGCGCCAGCTGGGCGTCGTAGACCTCGTCTATTTCATGATTGCTGTCGTGCAGATTGAGCACGGTCATGATCAGCAGGCCAAGGAACAACAGCCCGAGGATCAACCTCAGGGTACGGCGCCTGATGGAGGTCATGGGCGCCCTTCCACCAGGTAACCGACGCCCCGGACGGTCCGGATCAGATGGCTGGAGAACTTCTTGCGCAGGTGGTGGATATGCACTTCCAGGGTGTTGCTTTCCGCCTCCTCGCTCCAGCCGTAGAGCAACTGCATCAGGTGGTCGCGGGTGATCACGCGGCCAGGCGGCGACAACAGTTCGTGGAGCAGTTGGTATTCCTTGGGGGTCAGGGCCACCGGCTCGCCCAGATAGCTGACTTGCTGGGTGCCGGGGTTCAGGCTGATGCCTGCATGCTCGATCAGCATCTGGGCACGGCCGGCGCTGCGCCGCAGCAAGGCGCGCAGGCGCGCCTTGAGTTCGGCCAGGTCGAAGGGCTTGATCAGGTAGTCGTCGGCCCCGGCGTCGAGCCCGGCGATACGGTCTTCCGTGGCATCCCGGGCGGTGAGGATCAGCACCGGGAGGTTGCAGCCACTGTCACGCAAGCGCCGCAGCACATCCAGGCCGTCCATGCGCGGCAGGCCGAGGTCGAGCACGGCCAGGTCAAAGGTTTCGCTGAGCAGCGAATGCAAGGCGCTGCTCCCATCCTGCAGCCAGTCGACGGTGTAGCCCTCGCGTTCCAGGGCATGCTGGATCCCCTCGCCGAGGGCCACGTCATCCTCAATCAGTAGTAAGCGCACACGGACTCCTGTCAGTTGAGTTTCTTGTTCACGTCCACCAGCAGTGCCTCGATTTCCTTGCGGCGCCCGGCGTCGGCGGTTTCCCGGCCGGGCCTCGGGGCTGCCCGCAGGGCCTTTTGCAGCGCGTCCCGGGCTTCGCCGTAGCGTTTTTGACGGTAGAGATGATCGCCCCAGAAGTACAGACTGTCGATGCCGTTGGGGTTCACCTGCAAGGCCTGCTTGAGTAACTGTTCGGCTTTTTCCGCGTCACCGAAGCCGATGGGCCAGCCCGGCACCCGGTCGTACAGTGCGGCCAGGCTCGTGTAGGCCGAGCCTTGCAGGGCCTGGGGGTCCAGGGTCATGGCTTTTTCCAGGTAGCCCTTCGCCGCCTTGGCCTTGCTCAGCGCGCCGAGACCGCCCTGGGCGCCGGCCCAGCTGCTGGTGACGATGCCGGACCAGATCCAGGCTTCGGCCAGCGATTGACGCTCCTGGGTGAACGCGGAGGTCTGGCTGGCCAGTTGTTCGAACGCGGCGCTGCGCTGCTCTTCCGGGAGTTCGTATTGAATCTGTGCCCAGCGTTGCTGGATACCGTTCAGGCGTTGCTGGTCGGCGGGCTCCAGCGCCCAGACGCTCTGGCCCAAGGCCCCCAGCAGCAGACCAATGATGAGTTTTTTCATGGTTTGAGATGCTCGTTATCAGGTTTCTGGCTCAGGCGACGGATCAACGGCAACTGCTTGCGCAGGCCGCGGTCCACCAGATTGGGCAGCAGGCTGTTGAGGCGCATGAAAAAGCGCTCCGGCCAGCCCAGGTACAGGTCACGGCGGTCACCGGCGATGGCGTGGATCACCGCCGAGGCGACGGTCTGCGGATCGTCGACATTGGACTTGAGGGCGTCATTCAAGGCCTGGGCCGCCGGGCTGTTCATGCTGGTATGGGTGGCCCGTGGCGCGACATACAGAACACCGACCCGGGTGTCTGCCAGTTCCCGGCGCAGGGCTTCGGAAAACCCGCGCAAGGCAAACTTGGTGGCGCAGTAAACGGCATAACCGGGGTAGCCGATGGAACCGTAGGTCGAGCCGACGTTCACCACCATCGCGCTCTCGGCTTGCTTGAGCAGTGGCAGCAAGGTCTTGGTCAGGCAGACCGGCGCGCCGATGTTCACCGCCAGCATCGCATTGATGTCGCTGTCATCGAGCTGTTCGAGCATGGCGAAGTGATTGACCCCGGCGGCATTGATCAGCAGGTTGATGCCGCCCATGGCCTGCGCGGTAGTCAGCACTTTGCGCCGGTCGGCGAGGAAGGTCAGGTCCGCCGCCACCCAGCACAACTGGCCGGGATAACGGGCGAGCAAAGGCTCCAGGGGGTCGCGCCGGCGCGCCACCGCCAGGACCTTGGCGCCACTGGCGCACAGGGCGCCGGCGATCGCCAGGCCAATGCCGCCGCTGGCCCCGGTGAGTACTACGCGAGCGTCAGACAGGCGCATGCAGCGCCTCCCCGCCGCGGGGCAAGCCGCGGAACATGTCGGTGTAAAGCCTGTAGACCACCTTGGACGCATGAATGACCGCAGCCTGGTCGGCCGGATCGTCGAGGGTGTTCATCAGCCGGCGGTAAGTCTGCATGTGCTCGACATCCAGCGAGCCATGGGAGCTGAGGTAGCTGAAGGCCGTTTCCGGCAAGCCCAGGCGCTGGCGAATGCTGCCAGCGGCATGGGTGGCCAGGGCAATGCTGGTGCCCTCGAGCACATTGACCATGCCGAACAGCCCCACCGGATTGTCCCGGGCGATCAGGTCGTAGAGAAAGCTGACCATCAATTCGATTGGCAAGGAGGGACGACCGTTGCGCACCTCGTCCCTGTCGCCGCCGCAGGCCTCGATGTCATCGAGCACCCATTGTTCATGGCCGTATTCATCCTCGATGTACTCGCACACCGCTTTGCGCAGCCACTCCAGGCGCAGCGGCAGGCGTGCACCGCAGGCCATCATCAAGGGCACGGTGTGGCGCACGTGGTAATAGGCCTGCGCCAGGAAGGCCCGGTAGCTGTCCAGGCTGACCTGGCCCTGCAGGGCGTCGAGAATGATCGGCAGGTTGAACAGCTCGTTACGTTCCTGGTGGGTAGCTTCTTGCAGGCGGTCAAAAAAACTCATGATGCGGATTCCTCGCAAGGTAGGGATTCGGTCAGTTGCGCCCGGTAACGCTCGACGATGGCGTCGCGACGCGGCCGGCCATTGGCGGTCAGCAGGCCATTGGCAAAGGTGAAGGGTTGATCCAGCCGGGCCCAGTGGTGGACCTGGGCGTAATCGGGCAAGGCCTCGTTGGCCTCGGTCACGGCGGCGGCCAGTTCATCGTCGGTGCAGTCCGGGCGATGGGGCCAGAGCAGTGCACGGTTGCGCGGCATGGCTTCGCCATAGACGAACGCCTGGGCGATATGGCGGCGCTGGGTCAATTCGGCCTCGACCCATTCCGGGTTCACGTTGCGCCCGAAACTGGTGACGAACTGATGCTTCTTGCGCCCCTTGAGGTAAAGAAAGCCATCGGGGTCGAACTCGCCGAGATCGCCGCTGGGCCACCATTGATCGGTGTGCGGCGGTTCGCCCAGGTAGCCGAGCAAGGTCGCACCCTTGATCAGCACTTCGCCGTCTTCGCCCAGGCGGACCTGCACATGGGGCAGCGGCTGGCCGACACTGCCGGGGCGGTTCGCCTCTGGCCGGTTAAGGCAAACCACCGATGCGCATTCGGACAGGCCATAACCTTCATAGACCGGCAGGCCGACGCGTTGCGCCCGCTGCAGCAGCGCTGCAGAAACCCGTGCCCCGCCCACCGCGGCAAAACGCAGCGTGCCGGGGTTGAAGGCTTTGTGTTCGGCGGCGCCGACCAGCACCTGCAACAGCTGCGGCACCAGGATCAGGCTCTGGGGCGCTCGGCTGGCCAGGCAACCGAGCAGGCGCGGTACATCAACGCCACTGGCACCCTGGATGCCCAGGGTTTTCTGGCTGGGCAGGCTCAGGGTCACGCCGGCATACAAGGCGGCATAACAGCCGAGGTTTTCCAACAGGATCGCCAGCGGCAGAAGCGCAAGGTGGTGCTGCGGATCCGCCGGTTTGCTGGCCTGATCCAGCTCGCGAGCGACCCGTAGAATGCTCTCGGCGCTCAGGCACACGCCTTTGGGAGCGCCGGTGGTGCCCGAGGTGAAGGTCAGTTTGGCAGTGCCTTCGAACATCCGGCCCGGGCCACTGAAGGTGCGACGCCAGAAGGTTGCGGCCTGCTCGTAGCCGGCCGTTTCCAGCTCGGCGTCCAGTTCCGGTTCGGCAATCACCCAGCCTGCCTGGCTCTGTTCCAGGCAATGGGCGCGCTGGGCCGGGCTGAAGAACGGCGGCAATAGCACGCACGTCAGGCCTTCGAACAGCACGGCCAGGTCCCAGAGCATGGCTTCGACGCCATTGTCCAGGGCCAGGGCAACCACCTTGGCGCCTTCGTCGCGCAAACGCTGCTGGCGCTGCATCACTTGTGCGTACAACGTGGCGTAGTCCAGCTTCAGGTGATCGCCCCACAAGGCAATGGCATTGGGCCTGTGCTCGGCATGGTCACGCAGAACCTGCTTGAAGCGCTCCCTTTCAGGCGACATGGCTGACCTCTGCAAAAGACGACGGCAACCCGAGGCGATCGAACATCCCGATGTTGCGTAGATGAATGAAACCGGCGCGAATGTTGCCAACGTGCACCCAAGGCTTGCTCTCGTAATAGCTGCCCCAGCTGTGTCGCTCATCGCCCAGCCGCTGTGGGTCGGCGGCACAGAGGGTCACGGGTTTCAGGCCCAGGCGATGAAAGCTGTTCACCAGCCCGATGTTGCCGGTGAACGCCACCCATTCCAGGTCCCCCATGGCCAGCAGGTAGGTCATGGCGATGATGCTCAGCCGTGCACTGCCCGTATCGCTGGCGGCCAGGTTGCCGACCTCGACGATGCCTGCCCGGTCCACGGCGCGATCGGCTGCTGCGCTGATCAGCGGCTCGATCGGATCGTCCAGATAGCGCTCCAGGAACAGTTGCTCGTGGCTTGCCAGGCGCACGCCGGCCACGGCACAGAGTTCACCCGATGCGTTGTTGCGCATGCCAAACAGCTGCGGCATGAAATGACGGATGTCGGCACCGTGGGCCTTGCGGAAACGGCGCTGGATAAAGGCTTCGAGGAGCGGACGCTGAGGCTCGCCCGGCAAGGCCCTGGCAAGGCACATCGGCGGCGCTTCGGCTTGGCCGAAGTGCAGAGGCAGAGGGATGTGCCAGTCGTGATGGGGCATGGATGGATGCCTCCCTGGTTAAGTTCGGGAGGAGTATCGGTGGTGTTTCTTAACGGAATCTGAAGGTGGCGAAACGATCCGGCAGGACGGCTGGGGCGACGAAATGCTTTCCGGCTTCTGACCTAAATCAAACACGAACCGGGCATTTACGCAGAAATTGACACTTAGCGTTCGCAACCTGCCCTTTACCCAAGAGGAGTAGTGAAAAATGAGCAGTTCCGTGAAAAAAATGCCAGTGACCAGCGAAGACAAGGCCCGTCAGCCATCGCTGACGACAGACCTCTGGCGGCCCCTGGAAAAACTGCGGCAGCAGGTCGATCACCTGTTCGAAGATTTCAATCGCGGCTCCGGCCTGTCTCCCTTCAGCCGCGGGCTGTTCGATGTCGAGCCGCTCTGGCGGCGCGAGCTGATCGGCCATGGCCTGCCCGCCGTGGACATTACCGAAAAAGACAAGAGCTTCGAGATCTCCGCCGAACTGCCGGGCATGGATCAGAAGAACATCGAGCTCAAGCTGTCCAACGGCTGCCTGATCATCAAGGGAGAAAAGAAAGAGGACAAGGAAGAGAAAAGAAAAGGCTATCACCTCAGCGAGCGTCACTACGGCTCCTTCGAGCGGGTGTTCAACCTGCCCAAAGGTGTCGACGCCGATAAGATCGAAGCCAGTTTCAGCAAAGGCGTGCTGAGCATCTCGCTACCGAAAAAGCCCGAAGCCATGAAGGCCGAGAAAGTCGTGCCGATCAAAGCCGATTGAGTCCGGACCAGCCTGCCCCTTGCCGGGAACCCGGCATGGGGCTTTTTGTTGTCAACGCCATGGATAAGAGGACTAGTCGATACAGGCGAGTTCGTCCCGAGCGTCAACCAGCGGCAGTTGGAACAAGTTGCAGAACTCGTTTGAGTTCGGTCAGCGAACGGGCATCGAGCGCGTCGTTTTTTCCAGCCAGGCGCAATGACTGCAGGCGGCACCTTATTGATAAAACTCAAGCGGGCGACGGTCTGCAGGCGTAGGAATGATGGCTGAGGCGGCGCAAGCCTGAGACGTTGAATGAAACGCCTCCGCCTGTGCTCCTGGCAGTCGACGTGATGCTGCACGTCGGGTAATCCATCCTGATGGGGATGACCGTCATGAACACCCCTTCCCAAGACATGCTCGATAGTCTGTACGGCTTGCCTGCGCACATTGACCAGGCCGCCATTACCCCGCTCTTGCGCCAATACGCCGAGCCCCTGCCGGAGCTGGATTCGCCCGCTTTCGGTGAAATGTTCGACCGCTACGCGGAGGCGCGTGTGGTGATGATCGGCGAGGCCAGTCATGGCACCAGCGACTTCTATCAAGCCCGGGCAGCGATCACCCGAAGGCTGATCGAGCAGCACGGGTTCAATATCGTTGCCGTTGAAGCCGACTGGCCGGACGCGGGCCATGTCGACCGTTACGTGCGCGGGTTGGCACACTCGGCCTGGAAACGCCATATCTTCAGCCGATTCCCGACCTGGATGTGGCGCAACACCGAAGTGAAGGGATTCGCCCACTGGCTGCACCAATTCAACCACCAGCACGCCCCGCAGCGCCGCGTCGAATTCCGTGGCCTGGACGTTTACAGTTTGCGCAACTCCATTCATGAAGTCCTGAGCTATCTGGACCGGGTCGACCCGCAGCTGGCCCGTGAAGCTCGCCAGCGCTATGGCTGCTTGACGCCCTGGCAGGATGATCCGGCGCGCTACGGTCACTTCGTCGAGCGCGGTGGCCTGATGCCGTGTGAGCAGTCAGTGATCGAACAGCTCAACAGCCTGCTGGCCGAGCAACTGGCCGGGCTTATCAAGGACGACGAGGCGTTCTTCGATGCGGCGCAAAACGCCCGGGTGGTGCTGGCGGCGGAACAGTACTACCGCGCGATTTATCGAGGTTCGACGGCCTCCTGGAACCTGCGCGACCGACATATGTTCGATACGTTGCGCGCGCTGCTTGAACACCGAGGCCCGCAAGCCAAGGCCGTGGTATGGGCGCACAACTCCCATATCGGCAATGCGGCAGCCACGGAGATGGGCTGGAAGGGCCAGTTCAATATCGGTCAACTGTGCCGCAGTGCCTTCGGGCGAGAGGTCGTCCTGATCGGCATGGGCACTGATCGTGGCCAGGTGGCTGCGGCTGATGACTGGGATGGCGACCTGTTGATCAAGGATATCCGGCCGTCGCGCCCGGACAGCTGGGAGTATCAGTTCCTCAAGGCCGGCGTCGCCGCGTCATTGACCGACTGGCGCGATCCACAGCGAAAAGAACTGCGTCGAGCCCTTTCCAAACCCTTGCTGGAGCGAGCCATCGGTGTGATTTATCGCCCCGAGAGCGAGCGTGGCAGTCACTACTTCGAAGCGGTGCTGGCCGAACAGTTCGACGCCATGATCTGGATCGAGCAAACGAAACCGGTAACGGCGCTGCCACTGCCGAAAAGCCAGGAGCTGGAACCGGAAGACGAAACCTTTCCGTTCGGTGTGTGAGGCCGGTCAACGAATGCCAGCCCCCTCTATGGAGGGGGGGCGTGCAGATACTTCTCAAACCAGTCGCCAGCAAGCCTGGCGACTTCCTCGAGGGCACCGGGCTCTTCAAACAGATGCGTGGCGCCAGCCACGACTTCCAGGCGCTGCTCACACTGCAGGGCACGACTGCTCTGGCAATTCAGGCCGAACACCACCGGGTCCTGTGCGCCGACGATCTGCAGGGTCGGTGCCTTCACCCGAGACAGCGCAGGCCCCGCCAGATCGGTGCGCCCTCCCCGGCTGACC